>JBNMQI010000114.1:0-7058 GCA_051277905.1 Gammaproteobacteria bacterium
ATTGAATATCAAACTCTTCGCGACTGACAAAATCAAGCTGAGCTAGCTGTTGCTGGAGTAGTGTTTTAATCTGAGCTTCAAAATCAGATTTGACCTGTTGTAATCCTGAAGGTAATAACTGACCAATCTTATTGGAGAGTCGGTTGATGGTTTGATTGTCTATCATTAAGTTTCCTTTAAACCAATTTGGTTTAAGTTTAACGATTTATACAGACGAAGCCTAGCGCTGTGATGTTCAGTACAGCATCGATTTGATATAATATAGTCATATTTTATATCATCCCCCTTACTTAGCAGGCATTTTAATTATGTTGGTCCATATTTACCGAAGCAATCGAAAGCCGGATACTTACCTGTATTTAGCAGAGAAGGACGATTTCTCGATGGTGCCTGAAAGTTTGATGACTGTTTTTGGTGAACCCGAATTTAGTTTCAGTTTTCAGTTATCAGCACAGAAGAAATTAATAAAAGAAGACACCAATACCGTACTCGAAAACCTTAAGGAGCAGGCTTATCACCTGCAATTAAGAAAGGATGTTTTGATCGAACAAATGCTGACAATGAAATCTGTGAATTAATATAGACTTCGTTTTATATGAGTCACTAATGCCTTCAATCAAGTCATACTCAAATGAAGGCACTATCACACACAGCTATGCAGATGAATGAGAATAATACTGGTAAAAATTTATTATTTAACAAGTTGGATAGCAACGGCCTGATTTGTAATATTGTAAATCAAGGTTATTAAGTAATACTAGCTACGCCTAAAAACGGTCTCTCAGTGCATAGTAACTCATACCCATAACTAGCCCAGGCCAGCGCAACCAGTCCCCACCGGGGAAGCTGTGGGTGGGCAGTTTTCCAAACAAGTCAAAATCTTCTGCTTCGCCAGCAATGGCGTTTGCGATTAATTTGCCACCCATAGTGGCTGCAGCAACACCGTGACCAGAGTAACCCTGAGCAAAATAGGTATTGTTCTTGCCGAGACGACCAAAATGCGGCATGCGGTTGAGCGTGACTGCTAATGTTCCACCCCACGCATAATCTACAGCGATGTTCGCGAGCTGAGGATAAATTTCAGTCATTGGCTTTCGAACGAATGATTCGATATCTTTAGGGAAATTGCTGCTGTAATTTTCACCGCCACCAAATAGTAAACGTTTGTCTGCTGATAGGCGAAAATAGTTGACGACAAAACGCGAATCAGCAAATGCGATGTCCTTAGGATTAATCTTTGCGACTGTTTCATCATCCAATGGCTTGGTGGCGATTATAAAGTTATTAATGGGCATTATTTTGCCAGACAGTCGTTTGTCGAGCTTACCTAAATAACCATTGCAGGCGACCACGACTGAGGTTGCCTCTATGGTGCCACGGTTGGTAACAACTCGATTGATCTTGCCTTCTTGAAAACTTTCGACAACGGTCGACTCATGAAGTATGGCACCATTCTTTATAGCTGCTTTGGCGAGCCCGAGTGCATAGTTGAGTGGATGTAAATGTGATGCACTGGTATCGTAACTGCCGCCAAAATAGGTGTGGCTTCCGACTAAATCAGCCATATCGCTTTTTTCGAGATATTGAATATCTTCGTACTGATAGGTATGTTGTAAAAAGTCGACATACTTACGACTGTCATCGTCATAGCCTGGCTTATGATTAGGATGCGCTATCCCAGGTTTCAGGTCGCAATCGATGTCATGCTCTGCAATTAATTGTTTCGCCAATGCTTTTGCATCTTCAGCGAGTTCCCACATGCGCTTAGCGGCATCAGCACCAAGGCTTTCAGTGAGCTCTATTTGATCCTTTCGTTGACCACTGCCCAATTGGCCACCGTTTCGGCCTGACGCGCCCCAACCGATCTTTCGTGCTTCAAGTAATATTACTCGATAGCCACGTTTGGCAAGATGAAGTGCACAGGACAAGCCGGTATAGCCGCCTCCAATAATGCAAACGTCTGCCTGAGTTGATCCGTCTAGTGAGTCTAATTTTAAATGACTATTTTGGCTGGCGTGATAGTAAGACTCAGGGTAGTCCTTAGTATCACTACGGTCTTGAGATAGCTTAAATGTCATGGTTGTTGCCAGTTATGATTGTTTTTAAGAGAGCCTAAACTTTAGACAGTAAATGCTCTCTTTCCCAAGGAGAGACTTGATTTAAGAAATCATCAAATTCTGTTTCTTTAACCGCTGTATACACCTCAATAAATTCTTCACCGAGGATATCATTCAATGCCTCGCAATCGGATAGACGGTTTAAAGCGCCGTACCAATCACGCGATACCTGTAAGGGCTCATCATAGGCATTACCGAGAAGTGGCTTTGAAGGCTTTAAACTTTGTTTCATACCGATAAAACCACAGGCTAGGGACGCAGCAATTGCTATATATGGGTTAACATCGGCCGCTGACAGACGGTTCTCAATTCGCATCGAGTTGGGCTTGTTGTCAGGAATCCTAAACCCAGTAGTGCGGTTATCGTAACCCCAATGAAAGTTAATGGGGGCAGCCATATCACGCACGATTCGGCGGTAAGAATTGATAGTGGGTGTCACCAGTGCCATCGCCTCAGGTTGGAATTTTTGTAAACCTGCAATATGTGACAGGAGTAAATCATTTGGTTTTCCATCAGGGGTTGAAAATAGATTTTTGCCTGTTTCCATATCGACAATACTTTGATGGATATGCATCGCGTTGCCAGGTTGGCCTTCTAATGGTTTAGCCATAAAGGTCGCGCATAAGCCATGAGCAAACGCAGCTTCACGAATAGTACGTTTGTATAAAAAGGTTTGGTCAGCTAGATTTAACGGGTCGCCATGTAAAAGATTGACTTCCATTTGAGCAATACCTTCTTCGTGGATCAGGCCATCAATTTTTAAATTCTGTGCCGTGCAATACTGATCCAGCGTTTGATAAAGTGCTGAAAACTCGTGCAATGCCTCAAGACTATAAGATTGACCTTCTTTTTCGGTTCGGCCGGTCCTATCAAAGGGCGCCGTTAATGGTTGTGTTGGATCTGGGTTGGCCGCGACTAAATAAAATTCTAGCTCAGGTGCGACAACTGGTTTCCAGCCTTCGGCATGGTAAAGGTCTAATACTTTACGCAAAACATATCGCGGTGAGAAAGGAATGTGATTTCCCTCCTTGTCGACACAATCATGAATGATTTGTGCCGTTGGTGTCTCTGCCCAAGGTAAATGACGAATCGTTGTTGCATCGGGTAGCAATAACATATCGTCATCACAGGGAAGTTTTTCTTTTATAAGTGCAGGATAATGTCCATTGACTCCTTGCAAAAAAATCGATTGAGGCAACCTTAATTCGGCACTTTCAATTAATTTTGAGGCGGGTACCACCTTGCCTCTGGCTGCACCGGCAAGGTCGGGCACGATACATTCGACATTGGTGATTTTGTTTTTTTTGATCCAATCTTTCATGGGTGGCTCAACTTTGTTTGGCATAGAGTGATTCAGACAATGAGATGTCTGAAGTCTGCTTGACTTTAAAGTGTCCAATCAGATTACGCAAGTAGATCACCCAACTAGATAAGCTAAGTTCGACAGGCGCCTAGTTATCAGACAATTGTTCTTCTAGCTTACGCTGTTTTTGTTGACGCAGCATCAACCAGCCTGCGAGTAAAACGGCAATCGCGACGACAACAATAATGATAGTTCCAAGCGCATTGATTTCAGGTGTAAGCCCGACACGCACTCTAGAATATATCAGCATAGGTAGCGTTACAGAACCAGGGCCGGACACAAAGCTAGCGATAATTAGATCATCGAGAGACAAGGTGAATGCTAGTAACCAACCCGCCAACATACCAGGCATCAGCAGTGGCAGGGTGATATCGATTAATACACGCAGTGGTTTTGCCCCCAAATCCTGAGCTGCTTCTTCAAGGTCTTGTGCCATACCAGCCAGTCGTGACTGAATAATAACGGCGACAAAAGCCATCGAAAAAGTAATGTGTGCGATTGTAATGGTGCTAAACCCGCGTTTTTCAGGCCAGCCAAATAGTTCACTCAGCGTAATGAAAAGTAACAATAACGACAAGCCGGTGATGACCTCTGGCATTACCAATGGCGCAGTGATCATGCCGCTGAATAATGTGTGGCCTCTGAATCGTCCAAACCGAACCAAAGCAATACCGGCGAGTGTACCGAGTATTGTTGCAAATGTGGCGCTAATCGAAGCAATTTTTAAACTCAGAATTACTGATGCCCACACTTCCTCACTTTCAAACAGAGTGGTATACCAACGAGTTGAAAACCCACCCCACACAGGCACTATTTTCGAGTAATTAAATGAATAAAAAACTAGCATAAACATAGGGATGTAAAGAAATGCCATGCCAAAACAAAGCATCGTAACTAAGAATGGTGAGCGCTTTGAATTATTACTCATTGCTTAGCCTCCACGACCTGTGCCTGGATACGCTGGTAAAGCATCATTGGCAATACGAGTACAAGTAGCAATGCAATGGCAACGGCCGAAGCGACGGGCCAGTCAAAATTGGCTGTGAATTCACTATATAAAACCCGACCTATCATTAGTACATTGCCACCACCGAGCAAATCGGGAATAACGTATTCGCCCGTCGCGGGAATAAAAACCAGCAGTGAACCTGCGATGATGCCTGGGATAGTTAAAGGTAGGGTCACGGTTATGAAAGTTATAGCTGGTTTTGCACCTAGATCGGATGCAGCTTCGAGTAAGGTGAAATCAAGCTTTTCCATATTGGCGTATAGCGGAAGAATCATAAATGGCAGATAGGTATAAACAATGCCAACGAAGACAGCGAACTCGGTGTACAACAAAGGAATAAAGTCGTCAATAATACCTAAGTAAATAAGCAAGTCATTAATAGTACCCTGGTCTGCCAGTAGCCCCATCCATGCGTAAACTCGCAGTAAAAATGACGTCCAGAATGGTAGGATAATCATCAGTAATAGAATATTTTTAGTGGTTTGAGGCGCTCTTACGATCGCGTAGGCAATGGGATAACCCAGCAATAAACAAATGAAGGTGGATATGCCTGCAATACGAATAGAATTGTAATAGGTAAAAATGTACAGATCATCTTCCAAAAGGTAGGCAAAGTTATCAAACACGATTTTTACCTGCATGATGCCTTCATCAAGCCAGGAAATCATGGGTAGATAGGGTGGGCTAGCGATAGTCGCTTCGGAAAGACTGATTTTTAAAACAATAAAAAAGGGTGCAAGAAAGAACAGTAATAACCAGAAAAAAGGAATGAAAACAATAACGCTTTTCCAGTTTTTCTGTAGTTTGTTGGCTAACTGATGCAATAAACTAATGCGGGACAATTTATGGCTGTCAGTATTGATGCCGGCCACAGAACTGTTTTGATCGCTCATTTTGTTAGCACTGCCGCACTTGAATCATCCCAACTTAAAAATACTTCGTCATCCCAGCCAAAGGCATGGGCGCCATCTTTGGGTCGAATTTGATTGGGTGATGTTACTTCAATGTTAGTTTCACCATCAACTGTCACGTGATAGGTAGAGAGCCTACCAAGATAACCAATATTGGACACAATGCCCTTCAGTTGATTGGGTGCTTTGGTGTCGGGTGGATTATTCGACAGTCTTATTTTTTCAGGGCGGACAGATACCCAAACCTTTGTGCCTTCTGGGACTGATGATCCATGATCGATTCGAATGTCACACTCTGGATTTGTAGCCCTAACAGTCAATTGATCGGTGCTGTTTTTTGTAATTCTGCCTTCAAAAATATTAGTGTTGCCGATAAAGCTAGCAATTAATCTTGATTCGGGAAATTCGTAAATTTCGGTCGGGGTGCCAGTCTGCACGAATCGTCCTGCATCCATTACCGCGATGCGAGTCGACAGCGTCATAGCTTCTTCTTGATCGTGTGTAACAACGACGAAGGTAATGCCCAATTCATCTTGAATGTTCATTAACTCGAATTGAGTTTGTTCGCGCAGTCGTTTATCAAGCGCGCCCAGCGGTTCGTCGAGCAATAATACTTTCGGCTGTTTGACCAATGACCTTGCGAGTGCAACTCGTTGTCTCTGACCACCGGATAACTGGTGTGGCATGCGCTTACTGAACTGGCTAAGCTCCACCATTTCAAGCATGTCGTCGACTCGTTTTTTGACTTGATGCTTGTCGATATTGTCACGGTTTAAACCGTAGGCAATATTTTTTTCAACTGACATGTGTGGAAATAGAGCATAAGACTGGAACATCATATTGACGGGTCGTTGGTAAGGTGGCACGTCTGTCATGTCGACACCATCGATAAATATTCGCCCAGCGCTGGGTGTTTCGAAGCCGGCTAACATTCGCAGTAACGTTGTTTTACCACAACCTGAACCACCTAATAAGGAAAACAACTCACCTTTATAAATATCCAGATCAATATTATCGACGGCAACAAAATCATCGAACTTTTTGGTAATCCCTTCTATTTTTATGAAAGGTTTAGCCTCAGGGTCCATCCAGCGGCGATCGACGTAATTATCTTTTTGAGTCATTTTGGGCGATCCAGTTCAGTGATCCAGTCAAGCAAAATAAGGAAACGTCTGGGGCAATTGACATATGATAAGTGCCAATTACCCCAGTTTTTGCAGGTCTTAACCACTGATATAGTTAGGGGTTAAGGTGTTACTACAGATTACTTTAAAGTCCAGACTTAAAACTGGTCCATGCTCGGGTACGAACGCGTTCGATTTTCGGGGGTAATGGCGTTAACGTGTACATTTGTGATACCTGTTCGTCGGTAGGGAACGCAGCCGGGCTAGATGTGACTGCTTCATCAATCAAGTCGTACGAGTCGGCGTTGGCAGTTGCGTACCAGAGATAGTTACTATCCGCAGCGCCAACTTCAGGACGCATCATGTAGTTCAAAAATAAATGTGCATTTTCAATATTCTTGGCATCGCTCGGAATAACCCAACCGTCTACCCATAAGTTTGCGGCTCCCTTTCCTTTTGGTATGAAAAAGTCGAGTACGACTCCAGTTTTGGCTTCTTTAGCACCCGACATAGCAAGCAATCCATCAGGTCCCC
>JBNMQI010000115.1:0-6967 GCA_051277905.1 Gammaproteobacteria bacterium
CCTGCTTCTGGTTATTATCGTGAGGTGGCCGATAGGTTGCACATTGATTTACACTTACCCAAGCATGCCGATGTCGCCAATGCTTTTGGTGCCGTAATGGGCAGTATCGTGCAGCGGTCACAAGTCACCGTCACTCAGCCTATGCATGGCATTTTTCGTTTATTTCATAATGACCAACCACAAACCTTTGATACGTTGGAAGAAGCCAAGCAATGTGCCGAAGCAATGGTTTTCGAAGAAGCCAAATCAAAAGCAGCCAGTGCTGGGGCTAAGAATCCAGAAGTGACTTTAACTTATGAAAATACCCATGTTAAAGATGATATCGATGGTGAGCTATTCCTAGAGTCAATCATTATTGCCACCGCCATTGGGCCTGCTTGCAATTGGCAGTCTGAGACTTAAGGATGAAAGTCGTTGATTTAGAGCTAGCGCTAAAGCCATACGGCTTACATGCAAGAGGTTTTTTTGCTCTAAATGAAAGTGATATTGCCACTCTAACTCAGCCAATTTCGATGTTGGCCAATAACAATAATCTGGCCATTGTCTTGGTTGGCAATATTGGCTCATCATTCTGGCCTCAATTTAGTAGCGCGCCAGAGTATGCTGATGGCATGCCCGATCCGCTCGACCGATGGAGTAAACGAGTCGCCGCACAGTTGGCCAAAGAGCTCGATATTAGCCCCATTTTCCCTTCCGATGGGCCACCGTATTTTCCATTTCAACAATGGGCAAAGCGCGCCGAAGGATTGTCACAATCTCCAATTGGGTTACTCATAAGTCCGAAATTCGGGCTATGGCATGCTTATCGATTTTCTCTAATATTTGCTCTGGACCAAGCGCTACCCGAATTAGAACCTGTTGTTGATTCGCCCTGCATTAGTTGCACAGAGCAACCTTGCCTCAATACCTGCCCAGTAGGAGCCTTCACGAGCAATGGTTATGATGTTTCCAAATGCGCGGAATATCTGCAACTAAAAACTAGTTCTGATTGTAATCGGCAAGGTTGTCAGGCGAGACTATCCTGTCCAGCTGGGACTGAATATCGCTATGTTGATGCGCAGCATTTGTTTCATTTGCAGGCTTTTATTCGAGCACGCTAGGCAAGTATTGAATGAAACAGATAGACAATTAAAGCTTAAACTTATCCCCAATGCATGGTAAAAATACTCGAAATCAAAGACTTTGATGCAGCGTTCTAGAGGCACTTTAATTTAACTCAGGCCTATAGCCATTACCAGCAAGGTTAAAAGCTGGATTCAATGTCGAGTTAAATTTCAATTCGGTTAAGAAAGCAAATCATCCTTAAAAGGATAACTGCGACATGAGCCTGTTAACCGTTTCAGTCACAAGAACCTGCTGCTCTAATTTCACACCTTCACTTCCATTTCTTCATCGATATAACTTTCAACACAAATCCTCATACTTGGCTCGATAATGCCATCGTAGTCAGCATCATCATAATCGGCTCTGTGGGCTATTCACCTGTCATACCCACACCATGAGAAGATAAATAATACCGGTTGTCAAAAACCGATCTGGAATGTCCCAAACTTTGTCGACATATTCTTTAAATGATACACCTAGTTTGGTCAGTTCTATATTGAAATGAACCTGTTCGGATGTAAAGCTTGATACGGTAATGAAGCAGTTGACCTATCGTTCCATCGACTCTGAAAATAAAAAGAACTAACGAACCTTCCACACTCAAAAATCAGCCTAGCCTTACAGAATGTTCAATAGAGAATTACGACTTTCCATGAACCAAAAGTCAAAGGCCTACTATTTACAGTATAATGGTGCGAAGCATTAAGTCTTGTTACAATACATAGAATATATTCTGTTGCATGCTCTATATCTTCCAAACCTTATGGTACGTTACCTGTAATTTTGACATTAGAGCTAGGATAGCTCTCATTGAGTATCAAAGAATTAAATGAGCAATCAAAATATTATTCATTACCTAGTTGCGACATAACTTCATTGTAAATTTAAAGCCATACACTATGAAATATAATAATAAAAGATCACTGGTTAAACGACTCAAGAAGCATCTCTACTTTCAATTCCTTAAGTTTTTTTCAAATGAAATTTATGAATATGGGCATAAGGATTCCATGTTTCAATCTATTAGGACAATGAAGCATCGAGGCTTCTCTCCGAAAACAATTATAGATGTTGGTGCATACACAGGTGGATGGACATCTAGAGTTATCAAATATTTTCCAGAAGCAAAATTCATAATGTGTGAAGCACAGCCTTCAAAAAAACCCTATCTAGAAAAAATAAAACAACAATTCCCTTCTCAGGTCGATTATCACATCGGTCTTTTAGGGGCTAACGAAAAAGACAGCATGCCATATTATCTAATGGAGACAGGTTCGTCTGTATTTGAAGAAAATACCAGATATGACAGAGAAAAGGTCCAACTTCCGATGCATACATTGGACACTTTAGTTGACGTAAATGCACTAGAAGCTCCCTTTCTTTTAAAATTGGACGTTCAAGGTTATGAAATTGAGGTGCTTAAAGGAGCACACACATTATTGGCTAAGGCAGATATCGTGCTTTTAGAAGTCAGTATCCTTGAATATAATAAAGGCGCGCCACTCATTGCAGAAGTCATTGGTTTTATGAATGCTCATGGCTTTTCAATGTTTGATATTACTGAGCTTAAACGAACATCAGACAATCATGCTTTATTCCAAACGGATGCATTTTTCTGCAAACATGAACACCCGTTTAGAAATACTAAAACATTTGATATAAAATAAAAATCCCATATGAAACGTGCTGCCAGCGTCAAGTGTTTATCGTTAAAAATTAATTTCAGTATCTGCTTGATCGAAGTCTATTTTGGCTTTTTAAAACTGAAGTTAATTTGAAAAAAATAATAATCACATGAATATTCTATTTATTGATTGGGCATACAAGGGTACGCCTTACAGTCTATCCACTATAAAAACCCAAGCGACTGGTGGTAGCGAATCGACTTTGATAAAGATTGCCACTGAACTTGCTAAGTCCCATACAGTTTATATTAATCAAATTAACTTAGATCAAAGCTTTCAAGATCACCAAGTTAACTTCATCACTAATGAGGTAATGAAAAATCTTGCTGGTCAAGACATCATTGACGTTTGTATTGTTATGCGAAAAATAAAGCAATTGGATTTATTTATTAAATTATTCAAAAATTCTAGGGTCTTACTCTGGGCACATGATTTCTTAGCCGTAAAAAGTATCTTTTATAATAATAAAATTATCAAAAATAATTGTCGAGTTATCGCTGTTTCTTTAACTCACCAAGGTCACTGTGCTGCTGCAATTCGTAACGAATTTAAAAGAATATCGAGTAAAAATGCATGGATTAAGCCTGCCGACTGGCCTGTCAGCTTTGTATATAACCCAATATCAGACGCCTTAAAACCCGATGTCACACCCGTTGACTTTAATAAACTAGTTTTCTTTAGTTCTCCACATAAAGGATTACCACAAGTTTTAGAACACTTCCAAGCAGCGCGCGAAAAAATTCCTACTTTAAGACTATTAATTGCAAACCCAGGATATCGAAGCCGAGCAGGCAAGAAAGCCCCTAAGCTAGAACAACAATTAAAAATGCCAGGTGTCGAACTCATTGGTTGCCTACCTCAACACGAGATCATTCAACATGTCAGAAGTGCGCTTTGTGTTTTTTACCCACAATCTGTGTTTCCTGAAACATTCGGACTTATTTATGCTGAAGCAAATGCAGTTGGAACACCGGTGCTTGCTCATGATTTCGGTTCAGCTTCAGAACTTTTAGATCAAAGCCAGTTAGTGAATGCAAACAATCAAAAACAAGTTGTAGATAAACTAATTGCTTGGCATCAAGGCGCTCGACCAATTGTTCAATTGGACAGTAAATTTCGCCTATCCAACGTGGTTAAACAATGGGATATATTGTTAAAAAGATTTAGTTAAAAATTATAATAATCTTAATTTGATTACTTCAAGAATAGTTAGCGCTAATAGAATTCTCTTTTGGTCCAAATTTACAACATTTTGCTGACAACATAATCCTGAAAATAGAAGGTCTAATCCTTGTTTAATGCAAAATATTTAATTCGGCCAATCCTCAACTTTCTCTATAGATGCCATGATAAAAAGCGCTTATATAATTCTTCACCAACAGAAATTGTACGGACATATCATTACTAATTGATTTCTATCTAGATAATTACTATTGCGCGAGTAACTAAGTTTTATTTGATTCCTGAGACTGCACGGCAGTTAAAGCAATTAAATAATAAATATCATCAGAAGAACAACCGCGCGATAGATCATTAGCCGGTTTATTTAATCCTTGCATTATTGGACCGATAGCTTCGGCACCACCGAGTCTCTGTGCAATTTTGTAACCAATGTTAGCTGCATTCAAGTCAGGAAAAATCAGTACGTTTGCATCTCCTTTGTTGTTTGAATCAGGCACTTTTTGTGCTGCTACTGATGGCACAATGGCGGCATCGAGTTGAATATCACCATCAACTGACAGCGCTGAATTATGTTGCCTAAGAAGTTCAGTTGCTGCTCGAACCTTGTCAACGGACGGATGTTTGGCACTTCCATTGGTTGAGAAGGACAACATAGCCACTCGCGCCTGAGTGTCGAAAAAATGCTCCATATTGCCAGCGGCTGCGAGTGCTATTTCAGCAAGCTGTTCGGCAGTCGGGTCAATGACCATAGCGCAGTCAGAAAATATCATGGCTCGCTTTGGATTGTGATGCGATGCTTCGAATAACATGAGAAAGAAGCTAGAAACAGTTTTGTAGCCGGGTGCGATGCCAATGATTTGTAACGCTGACCGAACTCGGTCACCTGTTGAATAGCGAGCGCCAGCAATTGAGCCATCGGCCTCACCCACTTGCAACATGAGGTCAGCGAAGTGCAACGGATCTTTTACTAGCTTGCGGGCAACGTTCATTTTCATGCCCTTCTTTTCTCGCAGGGCCAATAATGTTTTTGCGTAGGCATCGGACTGTTTTGAAGTTTGTGGGTCTTCTATGCGAATATTGTTCAGTAAAAGTTGTTCACTTGCAGCCACTTTTTTAATGGTCGCTTCGTTACCAACCAATATACAGCTTGCGATACCATCATTAGTCGCACGGACAGCAGCTTTTATGACACGAGTATCTTCACCTTCGGCTAACACAATGGTTTTCAGTTGCGATTGAGCTTGGCGAAGTATTTTTTCAAGCGTATTCATTGATAGCCCACGTAGAGAGTTTGCTAGAGAGTAAGTTTAAAGCTTTATCAAGCAATGTTTATTAGCATTACTGGATGTCGCTTTCTCAGAATCCAAAATAAAGATAAACTAAGTGTACAGAATTACACAGATAGTCACATCAGCTTCGACCAAGGAATATTGTTATGAGTGAAACACGCGAATTCATTGCTTTAAATATTGCGGTATTAACGATATCGGATTCACGCGATGCATCGAACGATAAATCAGGTGATTTATTAGTACGCCATTTAACTGAAGATGGTCATCAGCTCGCACAGAAATCAATTGTAGCTGATGACAAATATCAAATTCGTGAAGTAATATCAAGATGGATCGCAGATGAATCTATTCACGTTGTTCTCACCACAGGTGGCACCGGCGTTACTGGTCGTGATGGCACTCCGGAGGCTGTCACTCCACTGTTTGATAAAACTATTGAAGGCTTTGGGGAAATGTTTCGTAACCTTTCCTACGACACGATTGGCACCTCCACATTGCAGTCACGTGCGCTGGCCGGCGTTGCTAATGGCACCTACTTATTTTGCATGCCCGGATCACCAGGAGCCTGCAAGGACGCTTGGACCAAGTTGATTAACGCTCAGTTGGATCACAGAACTCGACCTTGTAATTTAGTTGAGTTAATGCCGAGGTTACGAGAGTAACTGTGCTTAAAATAATGGGTTTAACTAACTTTTTTTACACCATAAAAACTTTTCAGTATTAAAAAAATGCATTTCTTTAATGCCAATTCAATCCATAATCGATCACAGCAATTAAAACTATTGGATCATAATGCCTAAATTAAACCTGCCACCAGTCGATGCCGAGCTACGTCGTTCGGAGAAACCAATTATCTGCTACGACATAGACAAATTACCTGTCTATGATCATGGTTTATATCAGCGGGCTCGATCATCAATGAAAAAATGCGATGAAGTCATGGTAGCTCCGCGAGATGCCTCTTCGTTCAATGTGCCGGCAGGTCATTTTTTTCGCATCGTCAGTACTGGAGGCCCTCAGGTTGGTGACCTTAACTTATGGAACGCCAATGATTTATCTGAACGTTTTTATAGCGGTAAAACCAGACAACTTCATGCCAGCCACGTTAGTACAGGTGATCGCCTTTGGAGCAACTTGCCCAACCTTCGGCCTCTGGCAACGATTACCCACGATACATTAGACTGGTATGGCTGGGATGAAGATGGTGCAGGTGTTCACGATGTGATTGGCACTCGATGTGACCCTTACACTAATGCCCTATTAAACAATGTTGATTATCATCATTGCTGTCACTCTAATTTGACGCGCGCTCTGGCATCGACAAAAAATATGAGCCTTGAAGAAGCCGAAACTCATATCCACGACGTTCTAAATGTATTTATGTGCACGGGATTTTCGCATGATACACACCAGTATTTCATGAAAGCTAGCCCGGTTCGACCAGGTGATTTTATTGAATTTTTTGCTGAAATTGATTTGGTTGGTGCGCTATCCACCTGTCCTGGCGGCAATTGTGGCAGCAGTCATTCAGATGACAGTACAGCTTGCTATCCGTTATTAGTAGAGATTTACAAACCAGATGGATCAACACTAGTTGGTTGGCAGCCACCTCAAGCTAATGGCTATTCCCGAACCCATGGAGTGTGAATAATTACTCTTAGGGTTGGGTTGGGTTGGGTTAGTTAAGTTCCGTTTTGTCATTGA
>JBNMQI010000116.1:0-6836 GCA_051277905.1 Gammaproteobacteria bacterium
TGGCCCAAATATGGTCTGGGTCAATAGTCAGGCCTATGAAGATGGGGCAAGCATGGATAATAAAATGCGAATCAAAGTAATGTCCGGATCAAAAGTTAAAGTCAGAATAACAGCTCCAGACGGCAAGCATTTCTTCGCCACAAGCGGCGAAACTATCGAGATTGTTTATTTGGTAGCTGTAGAAAACTAATCATGATCGGCAAACAGAGCAAACGTCAAACAGGGTTAGCCCTACTGTTATTTTTGTTGATAATGATGGGGCTGGGTGGCATTGCTTTGACTGGCTTTACTCAAAAAGCATTAAAGCAGGTAGAGGATAAAAGGTTTAGTCATAACGAAAGAGTGTTGAAGGAGGCTAAGCAGGCGTTATTGATGTTTGCCTATAATTATCCAACGACACATCCAGGACAAGGGCCTGGGCGACTGCCCTGTCCCTATGATCAAATCCCTGATGGGGGTAGTAATGGTTACTCGACAGGTGGCCCTTCTAATGACATTTGTAATGATAAAGTTGGCAGGCTACCCTGGGGTCACACCTATTTAAAGCTACCAGAGTTTAAAGATGCCGATGGCGAACACCTCTGGTATGCCGTTTCGAAGGATTTTGATAATAACGCCACCCCAATTATCAACTCCGATACAACAGGGACCATTAGCATAAAAGATCAGACAGGTAATGTTATGTATGACGGTAGCATTTCAGGCATAGCCGCAGTCATCATCGCCCCGGGTCCAGCGATAGCAATTGATGACGATAATAGTGGTAGTCTCAATTACCAACAGGTTCGCAATCGCAACGATAAGAGCGATGCCGTTAACTTTGATCCAAAAAACTTCCTCGATTCAGCCTATGGCGAAAACAATAGTGATTTTGATAACTCTACGCTCAACGGGTTTATTTTAGGCCCTATAGTCGATGGTAATAATACCCTGTTGATAAATGATCAAATCATTATTATTAGGGCGGAAGAAGTGATTTCGATGGCCGAAAAAGCGACGTTGGATGCTTATCGAACTGCGATTAATGATTATCTAACGTCTACAACCCCTCCTAATGTATACCCCTGGTTGTTTAATTATAATGTCTCTCCAGTGTGTGTTAATGAAGTACCAGCTGAGAGTGAAACAACTGAAGCTCTTTGTATTGCTAATGGTGGTGAGTGGAGCACTATTGAATTGTCTTCAAAATATACAGCACATAATAATTTCACTGATGAAATAACTAACGAGCTTAGTAATATCGGTAGAATCCCATCGATGTTTCAAGGTTATTTTACCGAAGCAAACAGTCAACCAATCGAGAGCAAGCTAAGTGGCTCAATAGAGATGAGTTATCCCCTGCAGCCAACAGAAGTTGATTACTCATATGACCCACCGGGTAGTGGGAGCGGGTCTTTTGAGTTTGTTTCCATTAATGACCTCGATCCGCCGACGCATACACTGACTTTTCAGACTGTCAATAAATTGGACGAGGTAATGTTTGTTGACCTTGCTCCAGATGGTCATGGTCAGTTAAAGGGAACCGTTACAGTGGATGAGCCACTAGAATTTTCCCATACAATTTTCTTTTGGGATTCGCTCCCTCCTTCTGGACCATGGAAAATGTGCGGCGGTGGAGCCAACGTTGTGAGCAATTGTAATCGTAATATTTTTGGAGGCCCAGATCCATTTGGACTAATAAATTATACGAGCTCGACAATTCTAAAAATCACTTTGACAATGGATTGGGATGTTGGGGATGTCGTTAATTTCGATACCGATTACGGTACGCCACCAGTGGTGTTGCCTCCCATTGCGGCTTCAATTTCAGGCCATTCGCAGGTTTCGGGGACTTTTGACGGAGCCGCTGTTATTGCTCTGCCGCCATTAACAGCGTCTTTTCAGATTGATAATGCGTACTTTTCTGGTGATACTACTTTTGAAGTTAGCAGTTCTGGCATACTAGATGATTTGGCTGATCTCACCTTCGGCCCTTTAACATTGAGTCTACGTTACTACCCCGAGTTGCCTATCTGGACTTTCGATAACCGTTGGCATAACAGCATCATGATGGCCTATGCGCCTGCTTACGGGCCAAATGGAACTGGCACATGCACTGAAGGTACCGATTGCATCGCAATAAATGGTTTTCCTGGTAAACATGACAATAAGAAATCAATTCTAATTATAGCGGGTGAACACGATTGGGTTGATGGTGATGCAGCACCTCAACCCGTTGCAGGTCCGGATACTTTATTCACAGATGAAGTTGATGATATATTTAATCTGGAAAATTCCGACTTCGACGGCACATTCGATATTCGGAGTGTTGGAGATGCCTCAGCGCTTGGTGATACTCAGCTAGATAAAATACTAGTAATAGACGAGCTTTAATTATGAATGTAAGACAAAAAGGTTTTACTTTAGTCGAAATATTGATTGTGCTTTTGATCGTAGCTATTCTATTAGGTTATACCGTTGCCTTGTTTCCAATCCAACAGGAGTTAAAGCAGTATAGGCAAGCTGATACTGAAATGAATGAAATAATTGATGCTTTAATCGGTTTTGCTCAGGTCAATGGGCGGTTACCTTGTCCAGACACTGATACCGATGGACGGGAAAATGATAACGATCTTTGGGACATTGCGGGCGATGCCCCTGGTACAGATACCTTTATCGATAGCTGCGCTGCCTACGCAGGTTTAGTCCCAATGACAACGCTAGGCCTCCAGATCAAAGCCGGTAGCAATAATAACCCTCTGGATCCCTGGGGAGGTGTGTATCGATACACGGTTTCCAACGTTGATACCGACTCGGTTGGTGTAGTCGACCTGGTCTCTCCAAACGGCATACGCGCTGAGGGCGTTGGCAACGTAGAGCCTAATCTCAAAATCTGCAATGGAGCCGGCGCCACAGATGATGCCTGCCTTGGTGCAAATGCCACTGCGCAAGAGGGTAATACAGTAGCAGAACGTATTGCTGCAGTGTTGGTCTCTACTGGTAAGAATCGCAATAACATTGCTTCGGCTATTCAGGCAGAGAATACAGATGGTGATAAAGCCTTCGTGTCGGCCAATCGTAGCGATGTCTCTGGCGCTGAGTATGACGATATCGTCAAATGGATTTCGTCGAATCAATTGTTTAGCAAAATGATAGAAGCCGATCAATTACCTTGATCCCTCAATCCCGAAGATGCTAAAACAAATTAAACTGCAGGTACCGGAGTCAATAGACCACTTCATTTGATGCACCCGATATCTTATTTTTGTCTAGCACACTTACGTTAAGCTTGGTATTTGATTGACTCCGGTACCTTTCAATTGCGGAGCATGGCAACCACACTATCCCATCAAGTTTTGATCCGTTGCCAAATAGATTTTTTAGTCACGCAAATGCTGGAACAAATTAAAACAAACCTTGCCCGCTTCATTCTGGCTTAATTCAAGCTCGAAGTTAAATGCTCTTGCCATAATAGTCGACTGATATAATCCGATCCCCATATCACTATCGGATGAAACGGGGTGGCTGAATAATGTGGCCTCAATAAGCGATTCTTCAGGGCTACCATCATCGCAGGCTGAAAGTAGAATAATGTCGGAATTAAAATGTAATCGAATGTCTACCCTGCGGGTTAATGGCTTTCGCGTGGCATTGTTGATCAGGTTTTCTACTGCGCTATCGAATAAATCAACCGGTAGTGAATTGTTGTTATTGACCTCCCGATGAAAATAGATATGAGAATTCAAATAATGTTGCTGCTCCAATTTTCCCATCCACTCATTGGCGTTGAGTAACTTTATTTGAGCGTCATGCGCGGGCGCTTTTTGCTGGAAGAGCGTGTTTTCAAGCCTTGAGCTGATTTGGGTTAAGTTTGCTTGCAATAGGGCCTGTTGTTTTAGTGAACTATAATTAACCGCCTGTATGTCGAGCAAATTTTTGGTCGATTGTAATATTTTTTTGATGTCGTGGGTTAGCCTTGCACCGGTATGGTGAATGGTTGCAAAGACACTGAAATACCGGTCACAGAGATAAAAATAGAGCCTCTAACAAGAGCTAACTTCGCCGATTTTGGTGATGTTATTGAAACCGAAAATGCTAAACACTTCACGATAATCGACGGTCGGGTAGAAAGGTATCACGATTTAGCTTCAGTCCAACTAGTTGCCGAGAACAGCCGCGCCCTGATTAATATTTTTGAATGTAATGTTGCTAGTCTGTTTCCGTATCAGTTACCGCTGGTCGAACAACATACTGTCGGTATCCAAGCTTTCATTCCGCTCACACCGATTAAATTCGTCGTTATGGTTGGAAAAGCCATCGATCATCCGCAACCTGATGACTTACGTGCATTTGAATCAAACGGGCATCAAGACATTAATTATCATCAGGGCGTGTGGCACATACCTTTGGTGTCAGATGAAACAGGCTAGCGCTTTTTTAGTTGTTGACCGCGGAGGCGATGGCCACAACTGTGACGAAGAAGGGGACACCGATGATCAAAGGATTATGATTGTTCGTCAGGCCAGCTAAGTTTGTCTAACTGTTTAATGACCACTACCCGCCAATAGAAGAAGGCAATCTAACTATCCATGTGACATGACCGGCTCATGGGCGGCGCTGGATCGATTAAGGTTTCCTTAGCACTCGAAGATTGAGTCGATAGATCCTGGTGGCCAGTTAGTTACCATATTCAGGTTCGAGTGAAGGCATCAAGAATCAAACTAACGATCAAGTGCGGGAGCGCATAGGGGACTCACATTTCACCAGTTATACGCTAATGGTGCGAGTCCCACGGCGGAAATAGTCGCGGCCTTGGATACTCGACAGTATTTTTACGCAAGGCTGGTGCAATAGTCGAGCAATAAAATTAAGATGAAGTACTCTATTTTCATAGCCGCATTCGTTAACAATTAGCATCCCAGAGATTAACTAAATGTGTTTTATTTTCTTTTTAATGATTACATGCTCTGTACTGACAGCCAGTGTTTTCGCGGCCACGCCTGGCGAAGTTGGGGGTTGGTAGTTGGCAGTTATCTGCGCGAGGTGACGCTGCGAGGCCTAAACACCGAAACGAAAAAGCTTTCCGATTTTCCGTGGCAAGCCGTTAATCATAAACGTCTGGACCAGTTGGTGTGGCCCCTACCGAGCCGAAATGAAATCATAAGAACGACTAGCCAAGCGTTTTAACGGAAACGAATTCAACGTCATCGGAATTTCGACTGACGACTGACAACTATCGCGATGCTGCTTTGGGTTTGATCAAAAAAACCAAATTTAACTTTGAGAACTTTATCGACCGAAAGCTTGAGCACATGCTGAGAGCCAATTCGATTCAACTGACCCTGTTAGTTGATGCTGATGGCCAAGTATTACAAAAAGCATGCGGCGCATATAAGTTGGATAGCCCGAAAACCATTAATGCGATTGCTGAAGTGTTTAATTTAAAGCTGATACAACCTAATTCAAATATCTAGCACGGTTTATAGCAATGGCCGCTGGGAGTTGACAAAGCAACTGGTCACATGAAGGTGTTTAAGTGACGGGTGAGCGCCCATCTATCAGGCATAAAAAAGCCACCTCAAGTGAGATGGCTTCTTCTTTGGGACTATATATATCACCTTGGCGGTGCGCTGGAGGAGTTTTACAGGGTATTAAGCTTGACGGCGTCTACGAGCAAAGCCAAAACCTACAAGTCCTAGTCCAAATAGTGCGATGATTGAGGGTTCTGGGACCACCGTCACCGCTTGACCTCCGGTGATACTTAGCTGAATCCCGCCTCCGTTCAGGTTCTGCGTCGTGGCGCCAGTTTGAATTTGATTGGTTGTATAGACGCCAGTGTTAAGATTAGAAAAATCTAAATCAACAGTTATATCACCCCCCCAAGATAATGTATCGTTGGCAACCCAGCTAAGACTAGTACAACCAGGACCAGCAACAGCATCACAGCGACCCGTTATTATTCCGCCCGTCATCGCTACAATCTGATTCATTATGGTTTGAGTTCTAATAACACCAGTAGTGGTGTCGGTGGTCCTCAACCAGGCACTTGCACCTACGTAAGCGATATTAAAAAGCCCCGTAAGATACTCACTTGCAACAGGATTATCTGTCCCCGTCCCCGTCCAATTTACTCCAAAGAATGAGGCCTGACCAGCGCTGCTGCTTTGAGCTTCCACCGAACCACTGAACTGCCACTGAGTTTGTCCGCCACCAATATCAGTGATGCCAATCATCAAAGTAGCGCTGGCAATGCTAGCTGTAAAAAACAGCGTTAGTCCAAAACAGAGCCTTACAATATATTTTTTCAAGAATTCGCACATCTGAACGGTCCCCATAATTATTTGATACGCTTAATTTTTAAAGCATTAAACATTCCATTTATATTAATGACAGGAAAAACAGAGAGTTGAAAATTCCCGAAACTCATATAGTTACAAATCGTAAAAATACACTACACTTTCATTCGTCAGGTGTAAAAAATACTGACAATATGAGGGATCGTACCCATGGGGGATAAGCTTATTACATTTTTTGGATAATTCGTGCCTATTGCAACGACTGCTATTTTGTTTATACCTGCGATTGCCCATAACCTTTAACTAACTGTGGTCGCCGCGTTTTAATGACCTTTAGTTGAACTGCTGGTTCCGGAGTCAAAAGACCACTTCATTTGATGCGCCAGACATCTTATTTATGTCTAGCTCACTTGCGTTAAGTTTGGTGTTTGATTGATTCCGGTACCTTTCAATTATGGCGAATAGGAACCAGGGCAACCGCACCATCCCGTAATGTTTTCATCCGTGCCAATCCGTGCCAATCCGTGTTATCCGAGGCCAAATCGACTTTTTAGTCACGGA
>JBNMQI010000117.1:0-6705 GCA_051277905.1 Gammaproteobacteria bacterium
GTAATCAACAAATAGCCGGCCTAACAAGTGATCCATTTCATGTTGTATGCAAACTGCTTCCAAACCCACAGCTTCTATTTCAAAAATCTCGCCATTGGCATTCTGCGCCCGCACCCGAACATGACCGGCTCTCGTTACCGGTTCATAATAGCCAGGCACGGAAAGACAGCCCTCATCCATTCGGCCTTCATCATTCGCCTCTAAAATTTCAGGATTAATGAAGCATTTTGGCGCATCTTTGTTGTCTGATACGTCGATTACCAGTAATCGAATGTGTCGATCAACCTGAGAAGCCGCTAAACCGATACCGGGTGCTTCATACATTGTTTCAAACATATCGCTCACGAACTGCTTAAGTTCATCATCAAACAATGTGACCGACTTCGCAACTGTGCGAAGCTTTGGGTCAGGAAAATGTAGAATGTTGAGTAAAGCCATATTTTTTAAACCTCAAGAAGGTTTACAAGTTATTGTTTCTGACTGATTATTATATAAGAATCTGAGCTATTAAAAAGCAGTGATCAGCTAATTTTTAGCTACAATTAATTAATTCAGCACCCAATTTTGAGAGGTTTATATGTCTATTCGCTTCAAAACACCGCTATCAAATAGGTTTTTCCTGCTTTGCGGTGTTTTGCTATTAAACGCCTGTGCAGACATAGCCCCACCCTTCTACATTATAAAAGCAAAACCAAAAGCGATTGACGTCACTACAGTAGAGGCCAACATTACTGAACCCAAACTGGCAACCACCATAGCCTATGAAGCAGAATACCCTGAAACATATATTGTACAAAAAGGAGACACCTTGTGGGATATTTCCTCTCAATTTCTGCGTGATCCTTGGTATTGGCCTGAAATTTGGTTCAAAAACCCACAAATTAAAAATCCACATTTAATTTATCCAGGTGACATGCTTAACATTATTTACATCGGGGGACACAAACGCGTGCAACTTCAACAACGGGGAGAAGACGGCAAAATTCTCTCCTATGGATCAGGCATGCAAATTATTAAACTGTCCCCCCGAGTTCGCTCAAAACCCATTGACGCCAGCATTCCTTCTATACCTATTGTGTCGATCAGACATTTGTTATCACGCCCAATCGTTATTGACAAAAATGTATTAGACAATTCAGCTTATGTTATTTCAAGTATTGATAACCATTTAGCTAATAGCGCTGACGATACAATCTATGTAAGAAAACTTGGGGCATCATCAAGCAATGATCGTTATCAATTATTTAGACCCAACAAACCGTTAAAAGATCCAATTACTGACGAACTACTTGGCTATGAAGCCCTTTATATTGGTGAAACAAAATTATTACGCAATGGAGATCCAGCAACGCTTTTGATCACCAGTTCAGTTCGAGAAATTTTACCATATGACCGTGTAATTCCACTTGATCATACTGACTTTGCGCGAGACTTCTTCCCTAAACCTCCGGTTCACCAAGTTCGAGGTAAAATAATATCATTAGTCGATGCAATATCTCAGCTAGCTCGCTACCAAACAGTATCGCTAAATCTTGGTCAACGTGATGGCATTGAAACAGGCAACCTGCTTCGCATAAGGCATGTGGGTTCAGTTATTCAAGACCTCGAAGAAGAAAACTCTAACTTCCGCGTCAAACTGCCCGATGAAGAAGTGGGAATCGTTATGGTCGTAAGGACATTCGAAAAAATGAGCTATGGGTTGGTGATGGAAGCTGATCGCCCCATTAGCATAAAGGATTATGTCGTGTCGCCATAAGGCGTATGCTTATAGCTCTATAAGATCTGAATCAAGCTTGAGGTAAAACTTTAATACTCAAGCGGATAAATTGATCAATACATTATGGATGATAAGTTTATGCAAAAGGATCAGTTTGCTAATTTCCTTCGCCTGTTTCACGTTTTTGGTATTGGTCGAGTATCACTTCTCGATCTGCGTGAAAAATTTGGTGGTGATTTCAATCAAATATTCAACACCAGTAGCCATGACCTAGAAGCAGCGGGGCTGACAGCCAAGCAAATAGACCAAATAAAATCCCCCAACGAAGTCAAAGTAGAGGCAGAACTTGTCTGGGCAGAGCAACCAGGCAATCACATTATTTGCTTTGACGATGACGCCTACCCAGCATTATTGAAACAGACCACAAACTACCCTGCTCTGCTCTATTGTAGTGGCAATATCGATTTACTCGCTAATCCTCAGATTGCTATCGTCGGCAGCCGCAACTGCACTCCAGGTGGCGCCAAAACAGCTCACGATTTTGCCGCCTATCTATCCAACGCCGGCATTACAATTACTAGTGGTATGGCGATCGGCATCGACACCCACGCCCATGTTGGGGCTTTAACCAGTATTGGTAAGACGATAGCAGTAACGGGCACTGGGCTAGATAAAGTCTATCCTGCCAAAAATCGTCAATTGGCTTATGACATTCATTCAGATGGCCTATTGGTCTCAGAATTTCCTTTAGGTACCAACCCGCGTAGCGACAACTTTCCTCGCAGAAACCGAATTATCAGTGGACTCAGCGTTGCCACTTTAGTCGTTGAAGCGGCCCGTCGAAGCGGTTCACTCATTACCGCACATCAGGCCGTTGAACAAGGGCGAGAGGTTTTCGCTATTCCGGGATCGATTCATAACCCACAAGTAAGAGGCTGTCACCAACTGATTAGAGAAGGCGCCCGATTAGCCGACAAAGCGGCCGATATTATTGACGACCTCTCTAGCCTGCTCGGTTATATCGCAAGCCAGCCAATCACTCAGCAACCGTCTCCTGACAACACTCAAGATAATGCCAAACTCGATAAAGGCTACAGTAAGCTACTTGAACAAATGGGTTATGACCCAATATCGAAAGACTTGTTGGTAGAACGCAGTGGCTTGACCATCGACAAGGTTTCATCCATGCTACTACTATTAGAGCTCAAAGAGCTTATTCAATCGGCGCCTGGCGGCCATTACGTCAGAATATAGTGTTAATTTAATCTAAAAGTTCTAATTTTGAGGGATTTATGAAAGAAGGTGTCATAGACGTTCTGATGTATATCTTTTCCTGCTATGCAGATCAAGATGATGATCTACCCGAAGACCGTGATGGAATCGATGATGATCTGAGAGCCGCTGGTTTTGATTCTCTTGAGATTGATAAGGCTTTTGACTGGCTCGATGGCTTATCTCAAGATGACGATATCCCTTCAGTTAACCAGTCATCTCAATCTACTCGTATATTTGCACCTCAGGAATCAGCGCGTTTAGCTCAGAATGCACAAGGATTTTTAATCTTCTTAGAGCAGTCCGGCGTTCTAACACCTATGCTGCGCGAATTAGTTATTAATCGTGTCATGGCGCTCGAATCAGATACTGAAGTTGACATCGAAGAACTCAAATGGGTTGTGATGATGGTGTTATTTAATAGTTCAGAAGAACATGACGAAGATACCTTAATGCACTATGAGGATATCGTTTTTGCAGACCAACCAGCCATTTTCCATTGATGCATCTGGAAAGTACCATACTGTTAACCCCAGTTTTATAAGTAGTCACCATTTATGGCCAAACATTTAGTCATTGTAGAGTCTCCGGCTAAAGCCAAAACAATCGAAAAATACCTAGGTAAGGATTTTAAGGTTCTTGCTTCCTATGGTCATGTGCGCGATTTAATTCCCAAAGAAGGCGCAGTCGAAACCGACAATAATTTTAAAATGAATTACAGCGTTGTCGAAAGAAACGAAAAGCACATCAATAATATCAAAAAAGAACTGCGCTTAGCAGAGACGCTCTATCTGGCAACGGATCCAGACCGTGAAGGTGAAGCTATTTCTTGGCATCTCTATGAGTTGCTAAAGGAAAAGAATTTAATGAAGAACAAGGTTGCTTATCGAGTTGCCTTTAACGAAATTACCAAGCAGGCAGTCACTGATGCGGTAGCCAATCCACGAGAAATTGGTATGGATATGGTAAATGCGCAACAAGCAAGGCGCGCTTTAGACTATCTGGTTGGTTTTAATCTTTCGCCCTTATTATGGCGCAAAATTCGACGAGGCCTTTCTGCAGGAAGAGTCCAAAGTCCAGCGTTAAGAATGATAGTTGAGCGTGAGTTAGAAATCGAAGCCTTCGATCCAAAAGAATATTGGAGTATCGAATCGGATAACGAATTTAAAGGCAGCGCCTTTGGATCGAAACTAAACATTCTGTCCGGTGAAAAAGTAAAGCAGTTTACTATTACCAACGAAGCTGACGCACAAACCGCCCACCAGCAATTAACGCAAGCCGCGAATGGTCAGTTAATTGTAAAAAAAGTCGAAAAGAAACAACGCAAACGAAACCCGTCACCACC
Source organism: Gammaproteobacteria bacterium (assembly GCA_051277905.1). Taxonomy (GTDB): domain Bacteria; phylum Pseudomonadota; class Gammaproteobacteria. The sequence continues at coordinate 4,335 of JBNMQI010000117.1, forward strand.
CTTTACAACGTCAACTTTACAGCAGGAAGCATCGCGTAAACTTGGCTTTGGTGCACAAAAAACCATGCGAACAGCCCAAAAGCTTTATGAAGGTATTGATATTGGTGCTGGTCAGGTCGGCCTTATTACGTATATGAGAACCGACTCAGTCAACTTGTCGAATGACGCTGTTACTGATATCCGAACGCTTATTAACAAACGCTATGGCGCAGAAAACCTACCCGACATACCACCCGTCTACAAGACCAAGGCAAAGAATGCACAGGAAGCGCACGAAGCTATTCGCCCTAGCAGTGCAATGAATGAACCAGAAATCGTCAAGCAATATCTAGGAACTGATGAGTACCGCTTATACAGCTTAATCTGGAAGCGAACCATCTCTTGCCAAATGATTCACGCTACGATTGATACTGTCTCAGTCGACCTTTCTTGTGGCGCTAACAACCTATTTCGCTCTAGCGGTTCGACAATTCGTGATCCTGGATTCATGCAGGTTTATACTGAAGGACTCGATGACAATAAAAAAGATGATACAAAAGAAAAGATTCTTCCACCGTTAGAAGAAGGCGATAAGATTACACTAAAAGAAATTCGCCTTGAGCAACACTTTACTGAGCCACCGCCTCGATTTAGTGAAGCAACTCTGGTTAAAACTCTGGAAGAATATGGCATAGGACGACCATCAACCTACGCTTCTATCATCACCACGTTACAAGATAGAGAGTATGCAGAGATAGAGAACAAACGATTCTACCCAACTGATATAGGTCGCGTCGTTGCACAGTTTTTAACCCAGCATTTCACTCAATATGTCGATTATGATTTCACCGCCCAATTAGAAGACACCCTAGACGAAATTTCACGCGGTGAAGCCGACTGGTTGCCGTTAATGGAAAAGTTTTGGACAACTTTCAAGGCACTAGTCGATGATAAAATGGAAACCGTTAGTCGAGACGAAGCCATTCAGTCGCGTCAACTTGGAATTTGTGAAAAATCAGGCAAACCTATATCAGTTCGAATGGGACGCTATGGACCTTTCGTACAAATTGGCACGCGTGAGGATGAAGACAAGCCTAAATTTGCGGGTCTTCAGCCTGGACAAAAGATGGATAAAGTGACGCTTGAAGAAGCGTTAAAACTATTCAAGCTGCCAAGAGCACTCGGATTGTCAGCAGACGGTGAAGAAATATCTGCCAATGTTGGACGATTTGGACCCTATATAAAATATGATGCCAAATACGTATCGCTTAAGGTCAAAGAGGGAGATGATCCCTTCACTGTCACCTTAGAACGTGCACTTGAGCTGGTTGCTGAGAAAAAAGAATTTGACGCTACTCGAGAAATAAAACTATTTGAAGGCACAGATGTCAAAATATTGCGGGGTCGATATGGACCTTATATTACTGATGGCATTAAAAATGCCCGTATACCTAAAGATATCGAAGATCCAGAAACACTGACACTGGAAACCTGCCAAGAGCTGATCGAAAAAGCGCCTTTTCCCAAGTCAAAACGAAAGAAGGCTGTAACAAAGAAAAAAGCCATCGTTAAAAAGAAGGCAACTCCGAAAAAGAAAGTAGTGAAGAAAAAAGTGGCCACTAAAAAGAAAGCTGCACCCAAGAAAACGGTAGTAGGTAAAAAAACTGTCGTTAAAAAAGCATCTACTAAGAAGACAGTAGCTGTTAAAAAAGCCCCAACCTAGCGCCATACGATGTCACCGTGGGCTATCAATCGATTACGTCATCAGATCGATCTTGGCGCAGTTATTGCCTACCCTGGAGACACTATCTGGGGTTTTGGTTGCCACCCACTACTCAAGGATAGTGTCGAACGCATTTTGCAGATCAAACAGCGTTCGGCAAGTAAAGGACTCATCTTAATATCGTCCGAACTGGACTTTTGTCTGCCCTATATTAATAGTGATTTATCAGCAAACGATATTGCACTGCTAAACAAACCTACGACTCAACCAACGACTTGGCTTATTCCTGCTAGCCATAACTGCCCCAGCTGGCTTTGTGGTGGATTTTCAACTATAGCCATCAGAATCACTTGTCACCCATTTATTAAAGCCCTCTGCACTGAGTTAGAGTCCCCAATCGTATCAACCAGCGCTAACTTGAGCGGCAAAACGACCATCCGTAATTCAATACAAGCGCGTCGATTATTTGCAAGCCAACTAGATTACATTATCAGTGGCTACCAACCCGGCACCGGTCGGCCCAGTGAGATTAAATCATTAGAATCTGGTGACATCATTAGGCCTTAACACCATGACTCTGAATACAGATCAAATAAGACAATACCTAGAAACACTGCAGATTAGTATTACTGACGCCATTACTTTAGCCGATGGTAAAGCAAAGTTTGT
>JBNMQI010000118.1:0-6685 GCA_051277905.1 Gammaproteobacteria bacterium
GTGTCTCAACGCATGAGAGAAGCTTTACGTGAAGGTGATACGCTGGCACGAATTGGGGGTGATGAATTTGTTGCAATAATAGTTGATTTGGAAAAGACAGAGGACAGTAAGCCTGTAATAGAACGAATGCTAAAAGCCGCTTCTGAGTCTGTCACGCTGGGTGATGCCGCATTGCAAGTTTCAGCGAGTATTGGTGTTACCGTTTATCCACAAGACGGTGTGGACGCAGATCAACTCATGCGCCACGCCGACCAAGCCATGTATGTTGCTAAGCAAGCAGGTAAGAACCGTTATCACCTGTTTGATACCGCGCTAGATAACGCGATTAATATTCAACAGGAAAGCATAGCTGATATTCGTTTGGCTTTGGGGAAAGATGAGTTTGTTCTGCATTATCAACCCAAGGTGAATATGCGGACTGGTGCAGTGATAGGGGTGGAAGCTTTAATCCGCTGGCAGCATCCTGACCGTGGTTTAGTCTCGCCTTTAGAGTTCTTACCGACGATTGAAGGTCGTGCCATTAGCCTAGAATTGGGTGAATGGGTGTTACAAACTGCATTGACTCAAATAAGTCAATGGAGAAGCCTCGGAGTAAATCTACCTGTCAGTGTTAACATTAGTGCCTATCAACTACAACAAAGGAACTTCAGCACTCGCTTATCAGCATTGTTGGCCACCCACCCTGAGTTGAGCCCACAATGTCTAGAATTGGAAATACTGGAAACCAGTGCGTTAAATGACATCAGCCAGGCGTCTACTACCATGAAAGCTTGCAAAGAAATAGGTTTGCGCTTTGCCTTAGATGACTTTGGTACGGGGTATTCATCGCTCACCCATCTCAGGCGATTGCCAGCGTACTTGATTAAAATCGACCAGAGCTTCGTGCGCGACATGTTAGAAGATGCCGACGATCTAGCCATTGTTCAAAGCGTAGTTGGTTTGGCTAAGGCATTCGAGCTTGAAGTGATTGCCGAGGGTGTAGAAACCATCGCTCATGGTGTAGCACTGTTGAAACTGGGTTGTGAGTTGGCGCAAGGTTATGGCATTGCTCGGCCCATGCCTGCCGATGATATTCCAGAATGGATATTTAGTTGGAAAGTGGATGATAGTTGGCAGGAACGAAGCCTTGTTGAGGCTAGCCGTTGTGACTGAATGGAAATACCGTTGCAGCCGTTGGGTATACCCACTTTAGAACTCAACCTCTATTTAATCAAACCCGAGCAAACGTAATTTTTAGTAGAATGGTATTTTCCAACTAAAGGCCTAACCGATGAGTTAATTTATTGAAGGTGCTTGACGATCATAATCTTCATTATTCCCCGATAGACAGACCCGCTGATTAAATTGCCAACCAAAACGAAATTTGATTGATCGATGCATTATCGACGCTCAGCTTGTTTACGATTTAGGCTTTAAGGCGGTTAAACCACCAATGACTTAAAAAATCAGCTTGGAACACACCGATACAAAAAAATATTTTCAGCGCCACCGGAAAGTCCTCGAAGATTAGCACCAGCAAGACCACTCATGATCGTATGACCCCATAAAAAATGCTAAGGTCCGATCCTATCAAGCTCAGTCTTTACAGGGTCAGTAAAGGTAGGAGTAATAAAAGCAAGAACTGCCAATCATTCGATGTTTGTCTGCGAGAGACAGAGAAGTTTATTCCAAGAACAAAAACAGGCTTCAGTCGGTAGGCAATATGCCGGTGCCATCCGCTTTACCTATCAGCGCGACCCTACGGTGCTAGCTATGTAGCGGACTATCCGACAGACCTTCCATATAAACAATAACCGTTAGCCCGTTACCCATGAGTGAGTTTCGGGCTAAAAATATCACCCAGGATGGATCAACGGCTTTTTAAAAGTCGATATTACAGCACCCCATGAAAGGCATTACTCGCTATTTTAGTGTAAGCCACCGAATCATACAAAATTGGGTTAGTTCCCGCTGCACCATCGAGTACTGCCATTTCACCTATTTCTAATAAACGAGAGTCGTTGGGAATAATGTCTGACAGTTGATGAGGAATCCCAACCTCTTTACGCAGTGCCAAAATCCAGTCCATGAAGGCATCAAAGCTAGGATCAAGGTTAAGATAGCGCGCTAGACGTGAGATACGTTCTTCGATGACACCCTGATTCGCCTTCAACACATAAGGCATCAAGATCGCGTTAAGCATGCCGTGATGCGCATCATAAGTAGCGCCCAGCGGATGCGCCAATGCGTGCATTGCACCAAGCCCACGCTGGAAAGCCGTAGCACCCATTGCCGAGGCCACAATCATTTGAGTACGAGCCTCAATATTAGAACCATCAGTAACTGCAGTCGGTAAGAATTCCTTAATTAGTCGAATACCTTCAATAGCTATACCTTCTGCCATTGGGTGATAACCCGAAGAACAGAATGCTTCCAGGTTATGCGACAAAGCATCCATGCCAGTGGCTGCAGTAAGTCCGGCTGGTAAACCAACCGTGAGTTCAGGATCAAGAATAACCAGACCCGGCAACATTTTTGGGTGAAAGATTATCGCTTTCTTATGCTCTGCTTCATTAATTATAACCGATGCGCGACCCACTTCTGAACCCGTTCCCGATGTAGTCGGTACGCCAATAATAGGCGGGATTTTGTCAGGGTCGGCATTCAGCCAGTTATCGCCAATATCTTCTAGGTCCCACAACGAGCAAGTTTGATTCGCTGCCACAGCAACTGCTTTAGCCGCATCGAGACCACTTCCACCACCGAAGGCGATTACACCATCGTGATGACCGGCTAGGTAAGCAGCGATACCATTCTCGACATTTGTACCTGTTGGATTAGGTTTGATATCACAAAATACGGCAATAGCTAAACCTGCTTTCTGACAGTTAGCAACAATATCGTTCACCATTGATAAACTAGCGAGGCCCGGGTCAGTGATTAGCAAGGGTGCTTTCATGCCCATTTCAGTGCATGCGGCAGCGAGTTCGTTTATTCGGCCTGCGCCAATGCGCATGGCTGTGGGGTAATTCCAGTTTGCGTTCATAGTCATTCTATCTCTAATATATTGGTAATTTAGTAATTGATTATCGTCATTGACACTAATTTAAAATCAATTTTAGACCAGCTGTTTTGCTTGCTAATGTTTTCATAGCTTCGTACTGAATACGGCGCTGACGTATGCGTCACTTTTCATCAAGTTAGAAAAGTAATCGAGGCTTATCCAACTCAATAAAACACTAAATCCGTTTCAAATGAAATGACTTAGGCCGAGTTAAACTTTCAAAACCGATTGACGACAGCGTGCAGCCTCGTCCAGAATTTTTAACGCCAGTCCAGGCCAAAGCGGGATCAAGATAATCACACCGATTCATGAACCAGGTGCCTGTTTCGATCTGCTCTCCTATCTCAATTGCAGCGGCTTCATCCTGAGTAAAAACGGCAGCGGTTAAACCAAACTCACTATCGTTCATTAGTCGAATGGCTTCTTCGTCTCCACTCACTGACATAATGCCGATCACGGGACCAAAGCTTTCTTCAGTCATCACACGCATAGTGTGGTCAACATTAACCAATACTTGCGGTGCCAAATAAGGTGTACCCTTAGAATCGGCCTCAAACTGGGTAGGATCAATTAATGCTGTCGCACCAGCAGCGACCGCTTCATCAATTTGACCTCGAACAAAGTCAGCGGCACTGGCTTTTACCATCGGACCCAGATTAGAGGATGTGTCATCCGACCGACCGAGCTGATAGCCATTGCAAATAGCTACAACGCCTGCTACAAACTCTTCATATATCGCCTCATCGACGTATACACGCTCAATACCACAGCAAGACTGACCCGAGTTAAACATTGCCCCATCGGTAACTGTTTCAATGGCGTATTGCAAATTTGCGTCTTTACGAACGTAGGCTGGGTCTTTACCGCCTAATTCTAATCCAGCCCCAACAAACCGACCAACACTTGCACGTTCCACCATCTCACCACCCGGCACTGAACCGGTAAAAGCAATAAAGTTAATTTCAGGTGATTGGATCACTTTTTCAGTGTCACTGTGAGTCAAATGCAAGTACTGGAATACACCCTCTGGGAGTCCTGCTTCAGTAAAAGCCTGATGCATTCTTTCTGCACACAACGGTGTTTGGGCGGAATGTTTGAGTACCACGGCGTTACCAGACAGTAGTGCTGGCATGATAGCGTTGACCGCAGTCATATAGGGGAAATTCCACGGCGCAATAACAAATACTACGCCCAGGGCTTCTCTTTTGATGTATCGCTTAAAACCCTCTTTGTCACCCGGATTGACATCCGCCAATGCCGCATCAGCTATCGAGATCATATATCGTGCGCGCTCTTCGAACCCACCCACTTCACCGGCTGCTTGAGATATGGGGCGACCCATTTGCCAGCTTAGCTCTTCGCCAATCTCACTTTTTCTTGCGACAAAAGCATCAACTGCTTTAGTGCATAACGCCTGACGCTCTGCGACTGATTGTTTCTTCCATTGCTTTTGAGCTGCCACTGCGTTACTTAAAACAGTTTGGATTTCAATTTCAGTTGCAGTTTCTCTCTCGACATAAACACTACCGTCAACTGGCGTGATACATTGAATTGTTGCCATTTTTAATACTCTATAAGGTTATTAATTTATTCAGGTCAGTTTTTGCTTCCGTTATGACCGTTCAAAACCACGTGCGACTTCCCAGTCTGTAACACGACGATCATATTCAAATTGTTCGTATTTTGCAGCATGTACATAATGGTCAATCACATCATCACCCATTGCCTTTCGCAAAAATGTCGACTCATCCAGAGTCACGGTTGCAGCTCTAAGTGTCGTGGGAATCTCACGCAAATTATCGCCTCCGTAAGCATTACCTTTAAACTCAGTTTCAAGCTCCATTTTATTTTCGATGCCGTCTATACCAGCTGCAAGTAATGCAGCAAAAGCCAAGTATGGATTTAAATCACCACCACCGACCCGGCATTCTACTCGAATACCCTTACTATTAGCACCACATAATCGATATCCAGCCGTACGATTATCGAGGCTCCAAATAGCTTTAGTTGGAGCAAAAGTACCTTCCGCAAAGCGCTTATAGGAATTGATATAGGGTGCAAGAAAATACGTTATTTCACTGGCATGGGCAAGTAACCCGGCCATGTAATGACACATAAGATCCGACATACCATATTGTTTGTCAGGGTCATAGAATAAAGACTCCTTGCCATCCATACTCCACAGCGACTGATGCACATGAGATGAATTTCCAGCATGGTCATAAGACCACTTAGCCATAAATGTGAGCGCGCGTCCCTTTGCCCAGGCAATTTCTTTACAGGCATTTTTAGTGATTGAATGTCGATCTGCCGTTACCAAAGCTTCGTCATATTTAACATTGATTTCGCCTTGTCCTGCAGAGGCCTCGCCTTTTGAGCATTCAACAGGAATGCCAGCACCATAAAGGCCATTTCGAATAGCCCGCGTCACATCTTCTTCTTTCGTGGTCTGCAATATGTGGTAATCCTCGTTATAAGCACCCGCAGTACTCATACCCTTATAGCCCGTCTGCTGTAATGCTTCGAAGCTTTCATTGAACAAATAATATTCTAATTCACTCGCCATTAATGGCTTCATTCCGAGCGCTTCCAAACGCGCAATTTGCTTTTGTAAAATCGCCCGAGGGGAATGTGGAACAGGTTTATGGGTTTTATGATCAAGCATGTCACATAAAACTAAAGCCGTACCTTCTAACCAAGGTGTTAGGCGTAAGGTCGTCAAATCTGGTTTCATAACATAATCACCGTAACCGGCTTCCCAGCTGGTCGATTTATAACCTGCGACCGTTTCCATTTCCATATCGGTTGCAAGTAAGTAATTACAGCAATGGGTTTCTTCCCAGGCACTGTCGACAAAAAACTGTGCATGAAAACGCTTACCCATTAAACGTCCTTGCATATCAACTTGACATGCAAGCACTGTATCGATGGTGCCTAACGACACCTCCTGTTTTAATTCGTCTAGTGTGAGCATACCTAACATTAAAATACCTTTTTAAGTCTAAAATAAAATTTATTTTCTCATATTTATGAACCACGATACCTTGAGAGTATTATGGTTATCACCTTTGGCCATACCGTTAAGGACGACTCAGTTTTTACATATCAGAATTATATGTCTGAATATCAAAACCACTTTTATTTTTATCTCGGAATCTTCCACAATCTAGTCTCAAAACTGAATACCCGCAACCTCCATAGTGATGGCAGGAAGACAGTTTAGGAAATGAATGGCCACAACAAAATACCATACATAACAGAATGCCCAACTCTGTAGTTCAAAGATTCAACGAATCGAACGTACTGACTAAATATTCGCAACATTAACATTCTCTGCTTCAATCTTAAGTGCACCCAGTATCAAACTTCCAAGTCGCATTGCCCATTGTGCCTGTCCTACAATATCACTGACCAAATCGTTGCGAACTTCAAACATAACGTTGGATAATTTTCGTCGGACCCCATGCATCTGCAGTGTATGCGTAACTCCGTCTCGCGCCTCATAGGGCTGGTTGAGTTCGACACTATATTGACCTGACTGACGACCTAGCTCTAAAGTATAGGCGGCAAAGGCAGCGTCCGAAGGATCATGGATAATGCCAAGATCAAGGCTGCGTTGTTGACCCTTAAAGACAGGCGTAA
>JBNMQI010000119.1:0-6662 GCA_051277905.1 Gammaproteobacteria bacterium
TCATCGAAGCGCAATCAAGAGTTGCAACCGGTACAAAGAAAAATAGGCAAGAAAGAAAGTGAGAGAAAGCTGCTGCTGACTAGAAGTGCTTTTGCTTTTATGTTTTTGATGGTACTAGCGGCAGGTATAATTTTGTTTTATGAATTGCAAGACGATTATGAAACCGTCACCGTGCACGTTATTAATTCAGAAACGAATGCTCGAACCAGTTACCAAGCGCAGCGCCAGGATGTCACGCAAGATAGTTTTACAACGCTCGAAGGACGTCAGGTTTTTGTGGCAGATATTGAACGTGTAGAAATGGAATCAACCAAATAAAGACCACTCCAGCCAAGTTGCTTGAGTGGTTCTGATCATTAAATGTGTGCTTTTAAGGCAGCCAACACGGGTTCGAAATCAGACGTTTCAACACTCAGTAGAGAGCCTTCTTTACGGTAATAGTCAACCAACGGTGCGGTTTGTTCCTCATAGACTTTAAGGCGGTTGTCGATTGCTTGCTGAGTTTCGTCGTCACGCTGAACAATATCTCCCCCACAAGCATCACAGATACCGTCAACCATTGATGGTTTGAATTTGATATTGAAGATTTCACCACATTGAGTGCAGGTTCTCCGAGTGGCTAGGCGTTCCATAATAGTGTCTCTTGGAATGATCAGCTCTAAAACACAATCAACCTTTTCGCCCATTTTTTTGAGCAATACTTTTAAAGCATCTGCTTGCACAATTGTGCGTGGGAAACCATCCAGTAAATAACCCTGTTTGCAATCATCCTCAAGTAAACGTTGTTCCATGATGCCTATGATTACGTCATCAGTGACCAGGTTGCCAGAGGTCATCGCGGCTTCGACTTTTTTCCCAAGCTCGGTTCCTGCTGCGACAGCACGGCGTAAGATATCGCCCGTCGAAATTTGAATTGAACCATCATACTTATTTAAGGCTTTTGCTATAGTGCCTTTGCCTGCCCCTGGTGGGCCTAGCAGTATTATGTTCATAAAGGTTCCTTAATAACGTGGATAACGAATATAGATAAATTATAGGGAGAGTATTGTCCGGTTTTCTATCTCAATGGCAAATTGAAAATGCTAATACTATGAATTACTCTATTTTGAAGCATAATTGAGTCTTGTGGTTGCTCTATCAATGGTGTGAATTCTATTTAATTATTAGTCGTTAGCTTACAAATTAAGCGTTAAACGATTTAAGTGTCAGAAAGCTGAATCATTTTTTTAGCCATTATGATTGAGGATTAGTGCTGATCCCTCATATTTACCGCCTTTATCATGCCCGTTTCGTCAGATCTGAATGGGTCAATACGATGAGAAAAGGGTTAAAGATGTATATTTATATATGCAGGCTGTCGTTATAGCCTGTTGAATTCAGGCCAAGCATATCGCAACTTAGTCATATTCGGGCGTTACTTAGCCAGAGTCATTCACCACTAATGGTGATGACCAGCTGTCGAAGGTGAGGGTGTGTTCGATGCTCCCAAAGATATATTCCTTGCCAAGTCCCAAGAGCCATCTTGCCATCTGTTATTGGAATAGTGATGTCAGTCTGCGTCAATACTGAACGTATATGGGCAGCCATATCATCTGGGCCCTCCTGGTCATGTAAATAGACCGGATCGCCGTCTAAAACCAGCGTGGTAATAAAACTTTCAAGGTCTCGTCTGACGTCGCTATCGGCATTTTCGGTTATCATTAACGAAGCGCTAGTGTGTTGTACGAAGGTATGGCAAAGGCCGTCCTTAACACCTGATTGACGAATGAACTGGTTGATCTTAGTAGTGAGTTCTTCAGTCGAGCGCCCGCGGGTTTGAATGTTTAAGGGATATTGTTTGATCAAGTAATCTACACTGTCAGTTGAGATTTTGGAGAAATGATCGACAGTTTGTTTGCCGACTTTTTAGCGTTGATTTCAGGTGTCAATATTGTTGGTGCAAGTTGGCCGTCATCCTTCTCAAGATAATCGAGGGTAAAGTGCAGGCCTCGACTTTCTTTACGTGTTAGAGCCGAGCGAATAATGAGCTCGGCGACGACGACCAGGTTACGTAATTCGAGTAAATCAGCAGACACTTTGTAGTTACCATAGTATTCGTTAATTTCTCGTTTTAACAATTGGGTTCGATTAAGAGCGCGTTCAAGCCGCTTGTTAGTGCGCACAATACCGACGTAATCCCACATAAACCGACGTAATTCATCCCAGTTATGCGCTACGACAATGTCTTCATCCGAGTCGGTTACCTGAGATTCATCCCAATGGGGCAATTGAGGTTGCTTGAAATTAGCTGACAAGTTTTCGCTAATGTGGGCAGCGGTTGAGCGAGCATATACCAAACATTCAAGCAGTGAGTTACTGGCAAGACGATTTGCGCCATGCAGCCCAGTGTATGAGGCTTCACCGGCAGCATAAAGGTTCTTCACATTAGTTCGGCCATCTTGATCGATCATGATGCCGCCACAAGTGTAGTGTGCTGCCGGCACTATTGGGATGAGGTCTTTGGTGATATCAATATCAAATTCTTTACATCGCTGGTAGATAGTTGGGAAGTGAGACTTAATAAAAGCACGGTTCTTGTGGCTGATATCAAGATAAACACAGTCAATGCCTAAGCGTTTCATTTCATGATCGATTGCGCGTGCAACAATATCTCTGGGTGCTAATTCTGCACGATCGTCAAAGCGATGCATAAACCGCTCACCGTTTGGAAGTCTCAAAAGCCCACCTTCGCCACGAATGGCTTCAGTGATCAAGAACGACTTAGCTTCAGGATGATAGAGGCAGGTCGGGTGAAACTGAATGAACTCCATATTGGCGACTTGGCAGCCAGCGCGCCAGGCCATTGCAATGCCGTCACCCGTCGAGCCGTCGGGGTTGCTAGTATATAAGTAAACCTTGCTCGCGCCACCGGTTGCTAGGATGACCTTTTGCGCGGCAAAAACATTCACATGCTGATCATCGAGATTAAGTGCGTATAGTCCATTGCACTTGTTATCATCACAAATCAGATCGATAGCGACATGGTGGTTAAATATTTTGATGTTCGGTTGTTCTAATACATGGGCTTGAAGCGTTTGTTGGAGCGCTTTGCCTGTTGTATCTGATGCGTGAACAACGCGACGCTTACTATGACCCCCTTCTTGTGTCAGGTGATAGCCGCTTGAGCTGGTTTCTTGATTATCTCGTGTGAATGGTAGCCCTAAATCACTCAGCCATTGTATACATTGCTCGCCTGCGGCAGTGGTAAACTCAACAGCAGCTTCATCACATAGCCCAGCACCTGCGACCAAAGTGTCTGAAGTATGTTCTGCTACGCTATCATCAGCGTCAAGCACTGCAGATATGCCACCCTGGGCCCAATAACTAGCGTAGTGTTCCAAGCTATTCTTAGCTAAAACGGCAATTGATGTCGTCTTTGGTAAATGTAACGCGGCGGAAAGTCCGGCAGCGCCTGACCCAACTATGACAACATCGAACTTGAATTGCTTACTCATTACATTACCTATTGTTCTGGTTGTATTGAGGTAGCATATAATTAAATAGTAAACCTCTCATACACAACGACTTAAATTTCTCTTGGGATAAATGTACATAAGACCATAAAATTAAAAAGCAAGATCAGCAAGAAATAAGCCATAATACAAATACGAATAGTCACTTTTTGAATTGTTGATATGCTTTGTGTTAATCAATTTACTGCTGTCGACCCTGTCACAGTGTGCAGTCTCTAATGTGAAAAATCGACAAAAAGACTCTGTTACGAACGGTTAAAAAACACTACAATGTTTTTTAAAGTTACAGTTAAATCCAGTCAAAAATTGGCTCGTCAATTTTCTGCTAATAATAGCCAATAAATGAAAGGATTATCAATGGGTACAAATCTGCTCGATGCAGAACTAGTTAAGCGTACGCAAGAGGGTGATTCGAAAGCCTTCGATATTTTAGTGCAAAAATATCAGCATAAAGTTATTAATTTGGTTGGAAGGTTTGTGAACGATCATTCTGAGTGCCAAGATATCGCGCAAGATACCTTTGTTAAGGCTTATCGTGCAATTGGTAATTTTCGGGGTGACAGCCAGTTTTATACTTGGCTTTATCGTATTGCTGCTAATACAGCCAAAAACTATCTAGCATCAAGATCACGAAAATCACCCTCCTATACGGTTGAAGTGGAAGATGCTGAGCATTTTGAGGGCGAGTCAGGTTTAAAAGAGTACACTACACCTGAAAACTTGATGCTAACAGAAGAGATTAAGCAAACTGTTTTTAAAGCCATAGAAGCGTTGCCTGAAGACTTAAAATCAGCCATTACTTTGAGGGAAATTGAAGGTTTAAGTTATGAAGAAATTGCGGCTGTAATGGATTGTCCAATTGGCACGGTTAGGTCAAGAATATTTCGCGCACGAGATGCAATTGATAAGGAACTTAGACCGCTATTAGAGTGACTAAGCATTAATTAAAACAGAAACAGTTTGTAGAGAATTTTATGAATAATGAGAAAGAGAAACTGTCAAATTTACTTGATGAGTATTCACCTGAAGATGTAGATCAACAGCCATTAGATGACTTACTAGGGGATGTTAATCAACAATATTGTATAAAACGTTATCAGATGATTGGTCAAGTGATGCGTCATGAGCTGGCTAATCAAATCGATACTGAATTTAGCGAAAATGTAATGAGAAGTATTCGTGGTATCAAAACTGATGATAAGACGGTAGTTAGCCAGCGTGCTGTTAATCAAAATAAAGTAAAGTCAATTTGGCACTGGGAATTCGTTAAACCCATTGCTGGTATGGCAGTAGCGGTGTCTGTTGCGATTGTTTCGATTACACTTTGGCAGCCGGTGTCGGTCATAACCGGCTCTCCAGTCTCGGGTGATTCAATTGTTAGTGCCGAACAGAAAAAAATTGATTTGCTTGTAAAGCAACCGATTCAGGCGGCTGTTCCGGCATCAGCCACACTCGGCAGTGCTAATATAAATTCTGATAGTAATAGTGGAATGCACTGGAAAGTAATTAGCGACGCGCCCGATTTAGAGCGTAAGTTAAATGGTTATTTGATTAACCACACAGAATATTCTCAATCTATACAGGGTTTTATTCCTCAGGCGCGAGTCGCTGGATATAGTTCTGAAAAGTAGTTTTAACAGATCAATATATGTCTGGTCGCACATTGAGTTAAACGGCAATTAATTGAAAATTAAATATACCTCTCTGATATCTTTTTTGGTTTTGTTGGCTGTAATATCGACAGCTAACGCAATGCCTGCGATGGATTGGGTTCAGAAAATGTCTGAGTCGATGCGAAATTTAAGTTACCAAGGTAATTTTGTTTATATGCACGAGAACCAACTCGAAAGCATGTCGATTCTTCATCTTAAAGATGAATATGGTGAAAAAGAACGATTAATCTCATTAAATGGCGAGGCCCGTGAAGTCATTCGCGACAATAAAAATCTCACTTGTATTTGGCCATCAAGTCGAACTGTGGTCATCGATTACTCGAAACAGAACCGCTTTTCACCTTTATTCATTCCTGATGATATTGCTAATATTAGTTTATTTTACGATCTATTATTGGCTGGTAAGGATAGAGTGGCAGGACATAATGCTGTCGTAATTCATATTTCTCCGAAAGATCAACTTCGATATGGCATTAAATTATGGATTGCTGAAGAGAGTGGGTTATTAGTTAAATCAAGTTTGATTAATGAACTTGGCGAATTAGTAGAGCAGGTCATGTTTACCAATCTTGAGGTACTGCCAGAGAGCCATGAATTAACGCTTGATACCATGCCCGAGCTTGATGAAAGCTTCACTATGATTCGTTATCATCAAAGCGAACCCTCTGAAGAGATTTCGTCCAATATAACTTGGCACTTAAAAGAAATGCCAGGGGGGTTTCGACAAGAAGCAATGTTAAAAAGAAAAATATCAGAAACTGGCTTATATGCGCATCAAATGGTTTTCACCGATGGGTTAGCCTCACTCTCGGTATTTATTGAAAAGCAGTCAATACAAAAACACTGGGGTAGTACCTCAATGGGTGCGATCAATGCTTTTATTCGCATTGTTGATGGTTATTCAATAACAGCCATCGGTGAAGTACCTGCAATTACCGTTCAAACAGTGGCTGAGTCAGTTTTTTATCAAGAGCCTGATAAATAGTATTTATGTTAGTTCGATTTAATTGTTTTAGGGCATCTCTAAAAAATCATGCCATCCGCAGTGACTGTTTAACAAGTTTTCGCTTCTGCAGAATTAACCTATCACACATTTTATACAAAAATTTTTTACTCGATTTTATTCGCAAATACATTGCGGTTCTTAGGAACTTTCTTTGGGCCACTCAACCTTCGGAGCGCCGAACCGCTGCATCCATACAATCCAATGCATGTTGGTTATTTGGGCTTTGTGGCCTCACCCTGCGTGCCAGCTGTTGGTGCAATAGCAAAAAAATAGACATTAAAACAATAATCTTGTTGGAACCTCGACTGGGGTGAAATTTATAAATGATTAAAGAACAAGCTACGGTCATTGGTCTCTCTGGTAATATTGCCGAAGTGCAAACGAAGCGCCAAATTGCTTGTAGTCAATGTGAGGCGGGCCGTGGCTGCGGAATTGGGGCGATAGGCCGTTTGTTTGGAAAGCGTAACAAAC
>JBNMQI010000120.1:0-6341 GCA_051277905.1 Gammaproteobacteria bacterium
TAGCAGACAAACAACCATTACTGGGCACATTCATTAAAACCCCACACCATCATAATACTGAGGTATTGTCGACATTAGGTTTTGACACATTATGCCTTGATGCTGAGCATGCACCATTTGACAGAGGTGATTTGGATACCTGCATTTTGGCAGCAAAAGCAAATCAACAGCACGTTTTAGTGCGTGTTCCAAATGATCATCATGACACTATTTTAAATACCTTAGATTTAGGCGCCGATGGCATAGTTATACCTCATGTTAAAAATGCTCAGCAATTAGAAAGTATTGTGAAGCAATGCTATTACGGTCACAACGGTCGAGGATATGCAGGCTCCACTCGAATGGCTGGTTACACCACTAACAACATACAACAAAACCTTGCACATAATTCTAAAAACACTGCAGTAATTGCACAAATTGAAGATATCGACGCGCTTGATCAACTTGATGCTATCTGCCAAGTAAAGGGCGTAGATTGTTTGTTTATTGGCAGAATGGATTTAACAGTTGCGTTAGGAGAAACTGATCCTAATGCACCTAAAGTGTTAGAAACAGTGAGTAGAATTGTTGAAATTGCAAATAAACACAATCTTGCAACTGGTATGTTTATTGCCAATTTAGACGAGTTAGATCATTGGCTCAAGCAGCGAGTTTCGTTATTTTTATTAGGGTCAGATCACAGTTTTATGTTAGCAGGAGCTAAACAATTACAAGCTAAATTTGCACAAGTTAAGCAAACTCAACAGTAAGGCGGATAAGGCATGGATGTGGGCACCTTTATTATAAAAACGATGTTAGTTGTTTCAATACTAATGATATCAACTAGCTGTTCAAATAATAAGTTGAGCCAAGCAAGCAATCCCATCATGAATTGGACAACACCGGCTATTCCTGATTTATCAGTATTATCTATACCTCATTTACGCAAGCGGCAATACGGCAGCAAGTTTGTAAAACCTATATCTGTAAGCAACAACAGTAGCGGTTATTCGTCTTTCATGCTCAGCTATCAAAGCGATGGACTAACAAACTATGTTCGTGTCGATATCCCGCAAAAACCTTCGCCCTTAATGGGTTATCCGGTGCTAATTTATAGTCACGGTTGGGTTGGGATTGATAACGCGCCGTCGTTTAATTTCTTTCTTGAGCAAAAGGGTAGTCAAGCCAAATACATCGACAGTCTGGCAAAGCAAGGGTTTGTAGTAGTTACGCCCGGTTGGCGTGGCCATGGCACTGTAAACGGCGTTCCTGCTCAAGGGATAGAGTTCATGCAACGTTGGGATAATGCGAGTTATATTAGTCCCATATTTTATGCAATAGACATGCTTAACGCACTCGACAGCCTAAATAGTCTAACCTCGATTAAATTTGGTCCAGAGTCATTGAATATCGACTTAAATAAGATTGTATTATCAGGACATTCCCAAGGAGGCGACTCTGCACTAGTTATGCTTGCCATTGCTGGTGAGCAATCGAGTGTCAACAACAATATAGCTTCAGCATCAATATTCTCGGGTTGCTTTTTGCCACGTTTAGTTCAAGGAGGCCTTTATGGTGCCATGGCAACAAGCCCTGAAGCATTTATGTCGGGAGACGGTACTTGGACAAAAAGTGCGATAGGTAAAAATGGTGAAATCAATCCTAATTTCCAATTTCCTTACCCGCCAGATTGGATCGATACTGTTGATTCAAGTAAATGGTCGTGGCAAAAAAAAACTTGGTCGGTAAGCTCGGTCAAACAGGCCTTTATTAATAAATATGATCAAATGTATGAGGTACTTAAAACTAATAAAATCACTACCAGAAACTATACACTTGCCGCCGAAACTACAGGAAAAGTAATGGTTGAGCACCCCACTTTTATTAAAGACGCCTATTTTAAAATAGATGCAATTAACTATCCGCAGTTTCTAAGCGAAGCGTTAGCCTTGCATTTTTCTGACCGCGATTATTACTCTCCACCTATTTGGAATCAGCATTTAGCAGATTCATTATCGGCAATGAATTCAAAAATAGCCGTATTTGAATACAAAGGTAATACTCATTCTTTGAATATTAGCCGTCATGAGTGGTTCTCCGAAAAATATGGCGATGCCGGCATTGATAAAATGATCGCTCATGATCTCGCTTGGTTTACCCAATAAAAAATATATTTTCTGACTCAGTTTTACTCACCGTATCGTAAACAAATTATGAAGCATATTTTATAGTTAATTCTGAATCAAAGTCACTATGTGTGGCATTTATGTTAATTAAACGTAAGAGGAAGTAATCATGACTAATAAACAACGCATATACGAAGAGCTTACCGTCCCTTTGAAGAGGGAACATATGCCTACGGCTACAAATGTTTCATTATCTTCTTATGTCGGTCGTAACGTATTTGGCGACGGTTGGGATCAACAAGAAAAACGTATTCCGGATTCATTTGGGCCGTCTCAAGCAATGACTGGATTTGAGGAAATTTACCTCAATATCGTCGACTATATTGTGCGTATTACTTACAAAATATGGGAGGACCGAGATATAGAGTATATAGGGGATACTTATTCGAATGACTCCTATGTTTTTGATGATTTTGGCTTACAACGTGGTAACAAAAAAATTATTGCAGATACTTACGGAACAACGGGTGCATTTTCAGATATACAATTGATAGCGGATGATATCGTTTGGGCAGGCAATGATGAGCTTGGTTATCACACCTCTCATCGTGTATTTATGGTCGGCACAAACGATGGTGATAGCAAGTATGGCCCAGCAACAGGCAAGCGTGTAAAGGTGCCATTGATTGCTAATTGTGTCGCTAAAGATAATAAAATATACCTTGAACACGTGCTCTACAACACTGCAGCGTTAGTACAACAATTAGGTTTTGACTTATCGAAAACCGCTAGGAGCATGGCGTACGAAAAAAGTACACCCGGCTGGCCTAGGGATCAGTATACATGGCAAAGACTGCGCCAAGCAGGTAGCCCTAAACAAGCTATTTCGCTTAGTCAGCCTGTTACTGAATTTGACCCTGATGCGTTTTGTCGTGCGGCATTTAGTAGCACATTAGGCGAGAAAAAAGGTGTTGATCTAAGTATATTTTACCAAGCAGATGTCGAGTATGTTGGTTCGAAAAATAGGGAATTTATAGGCCTAGATAATTATGAGAGTTTATTAAAAGAAATGCATACCGTTCTAAGCATCTGCGATGCGCAAGTAGATGAGGTCTACTGGATGGGTAATGTAGAAGAGGGATATCTCACATCTGTACGTTGGAGTATAGATGCTGTTCATTCTGGGTCAGGCATATTTGGTAAGGCATCTAACAAAAAAGTACAGTTTTGGGGGGTAACCCAGCACTTTATTTTAAAGGGTAAGATTATAAGAGAGTGGATGATGTTCAATGAATTGGACTTACTTATGCAAATTATGGCTGACTAAGAAGACATTAAAATGGCAGATTATCAAGATATAAAAAAGACGGTACGTAGCTATCAAACAGAGTTGGACCGCGCTAGCGCAGATGATGTTGCCGCGGTACTTGCCACGCACACCATGCCAAAATCTTTGTGGCGAGGAATGCATCCTTTTTACGAACAGCGTGGGCCAGCAAATGTGGCTGGTGTTTTTTGGACGCCACTTAAACAAGCATTTACGGCTCTTCATCGCAGAGAAGATATATTTATGGCCGGTACTAATGCGATTGAAAATGGCGAATGGGTTTGCAGCAGTGGACATTTTTCGGGTTTGTTTGACAGCAGTTGGTTAGGCATCCCTGCCACTCACAAGCTAACATTTCTGCCCTACGTTGAGTTTACAAAGGTTGAAAATGGCAAAATATCAGACGTGGCTTTTTTCTGCGATATTATCAGCGTTATGCAACAAGCAGGGGTGAACGTTTTGCCTGAGCAAACGGCGTCCGATATTATTCGTCCTGGTCCAGCAACTCACAATGGATTGCTGCATGATGCACAAGATCAAATTGTGTCAGCCAAAACCTTAGCCTTGGTCACAAAAATGTGTGAGGATTTAACTGGCGCAGGCATGGGTAGCCCTGATGAGCAACTACGTGAAACGTGGCACGATAATATGTATTGGTTTGGGCCTTCATCGATAGGTTCAACATACACGGTCGAACGTTACCAACATCAGCACCAAGGTCCATTTGAAAAGAACTTAGGTGATATTAAGTTTAATGGTCATATTTGTCGATTTGCAGAAGGTGATTTTGCGTGTTGGTTTGGATGGCCAAATTTAAGTATGAAGTCTACAGGCGGATTTTTAGGCCTACCGGCATCAGATACAACTGCTGATATGCGAGTAGTGGATATTTATCGTCGCGACGGAGATAAGTTAGCGGAAAATTGGGTGTATATTGATATCCTTCACTTCCTTTCTATGCAAGGTCTGGATGTACTAAAACGTGTTAAAGAGGTTCGTCAAAGTTAACTAAAATATAAGGATGAACGAGATGACAAGTTTTGGTATTTTAAATTGGCTTATTGTTGGAATATACCTTGTTGGTACACTTTTTCTTGGCGTTGTTTTTAGTAAACGTGTGAAGTCAGATCAAGATTATTATGTCGGCGACAAATCAACGCCATGGTGGGCGATTGGTATGTCTGTTGCCGCCACGTATATTGGGGCTTTATCTTTATTAGGCGCGCCGGCATGGTCTTACGAAACGGGTTTGTCGGTTTTACTCATCCATGTGAACTACCCGATTGCGGTAGTCATTGTCATTACTTTATTTTTACCCTTTTTCTATAATCTAGGCGTAGCGTCCATCTTCGACTATTTAGAAAAAAGGTTTGGGCTCACAACAAGAACGCTGATGTCCAGTATATTCCTGTTTGGCAACATCGCATACTCTGGGATCATGCTTTACACCACAGCCTTAGTTATTACTTTTATTACTGACTTTGATGTCACCTTAGCCATTTTATTAGTAGCTGCTATTGCGACTGCATATACGTGGATGGGTGGAATATCTGCGGTAATTTGGACAGATGTGGCACAGTCTTTCATTCTATTGCTGGGGTTAGCCATCATATTTTTTGTGTTGATGAATGTGTTACCTAGCGGCCTTCTTGGGGCATTAAGTGAACTTAAAGCATCAGGTATGACTTATGCCTTTAATACCTCAACCGATCTGTCTATGGTGTCAACAATCTGGACCGGTATTGTGGCAATGTCTATTTATCACGTCACTGTATATGGCGTGAATCAGATGATGGTGCAACGAACATTGGTAGCAAAAACGATGGCGGATGCAAAGAAAGCATATATTTTTATGGGCTATGCTGCGTTCGCTATATTTTTCTTTTTGTTCTTACTGGGCGTCTTATTACATAACTACTATCAGGGTAAAGTGTTCGAAGATGGAAATAAAATTATCCTTGAGTTTGCTAGTGTGGCGCAAATACCGGGCTTAATGGGATTGATTACTGCCGCAGTGATTGCCGCCGCGATGTCGAGTCTCGACTCAAGTTTAAATTCAATGGCAACAGTCACTACTATTGATTTTTATCAAAAATTCATCAAAAAAAATGAAACGGCCATTCATTACCTTAAAGCATCGAGGATATTTACTTTATTTTGGGCTACTTTCATTATTATCCCAGCAATTTTGTTTATTGGCTCTGCAGGTTCTGTGCTTGAAATTTTGAGTAAGATTGGCTCTTTTTTAGTGGGTGCCAAATTAAGTGCCTTCTTCCTGGGGTTTTATTCCAAGCACACCAACGAAAAAGGACTACTAACAGGTATTCTAATTGGCTTTTTGTCGTTGTTCATTACCGATCAATACTACAACATCGCTTGGCCTTGGTATTGTCTAATTGGTGGTGCTGTAAGCATGTTAGTGGCTTGGATAGTGAGTGTATTAGTTGAAGGATTCAAATCGCATGATCACCAGTATACCGTAAAGGGGCAGACCGAGTTCTTCCGCGGTATGGGACACCCAGAAATGCAAGATGGTTGGTATGTAATACCCGGAAAAATAGACAAAGCGTCCTATTATCTATTAGCCTATTTCGTTTTTTGCCTAGTGTTTTTATTCTTGTTTGACTGGCTAATTTAAGCACTCTAGGCTGGGCTAAACTCAAGCTTTGCATCATGTTTACCAGATTAAAGTATCGATGTTAGTTTCACTAATAGTAAGCAACACCTTTTTATTGTCTATTTACACGATATTCTTCGAGAGAATGTAATAAAGGTTGCACGACATCGCCATATTTTTGCCAACTATTGATACTCGTTTTATAGATGGGTTGTCTGACTTGTTCAGCGCTTGGTGTCATCACTATGCGTTGTGTTTGATAAAAACGCTCTGTTGCTTGTTCATAATCAAG
>JBNMQI010000121.1:0-6318 GCA_051277905.1 Gammaproteobacteria bacterium
TTGGACGAATGGCTAGATGAACTGGATGAAAAGCAATGTGATGTCGTCGTCCGCCGATTTGGATTACGCAATTATCAACGAGGTACGCTTGAAGAGGTGGGTGAGGAACTCGGTGTAACACGAGAACGGGTAAGGCAAATCCAAATGGACGCATTGCGTAAACTACGTCGAATTCTTGAGCAAAATGGCTACACCAAAGAACATATTATTGAATAGTCCGAGTAACTAAATTTGATTTCGGTGTTAAAAAAGAGAGAGTGAATTACAAACCCTAATAATATAAATAGCCATTTCTCAGGTTATAGAATTTAAGTCATGACAAAATTTCAATTTTTTTGACATATTGATGAACTCTAGATGGTGCTTCCTTGCACCTGAGTAAATTGAGTTTTTAAAACTACCAATACTTAAAATTTGAACTTTCCAGCCTGATATAGTTTGGCGGCGGCTTCCCAGACTGTACCCACTTTACCGTCGCCTACGGGTTCACCATCAAGTTTTGTGACGGGCATTAGCTCTTTACTTGAACTTGATATCCAAATTTCATCTGCATTTCGGACTTCATCCATGGTGATGACGCGTTCTTCTAAAGGGATAGTTCCATCTTCTTTAATAACTTTTAGAGCTAATGCACGCGTGATACCTGACAAGATTTGGTTGTCTATTGGGGGTGTAGTGACGACACCATCTTTCACAATAAACGCATTACAAGCACCACATTCGGTGAGTTCATTTTTATCATTATAAAGTAAAATTTCACCATCGCCTTTAGCGTGACCTTGTTGATAATGCATGACATTACCGAGTAAGGATATAGATTTGATGTTACAGCGTGCCCAACGTAAATCTGATGCTGTTGAGCAAGTATAAGGCTTAATTGTATCGCGATTGGGGAGAGGTGGTTCGGCAATTTCAAAGGTGAAAGCAAATACAGTTGGTTTAATATCTAAAGGATAAGCGTGGTTACGTTTAATGTCTGCCCCACGGGTAACATGCAGATAAATACCTAAATTGGCATTACCATTCTTTTCACATATAGTCGTACAAAGATCACGCCACTCGTTGTGGTCCCATTTATGTTGTATTTCAAGTTCACCAAGACCGTCGATCATACGTGAGATATGTTGATCAAAACCGACAGTTTTTCCATGGTAAGAAGGGATTACTTCATAGATACCATCACCAAACAAAAAGCCTCGATCAAGCGGTGAGATTTTCACCTCCTCGATTGGCATGTAAGAACCATTTAGATATGCAATTGACATAATAAACCTCGAAAATCAAAAGGGGAAAATAGGTGCTAGGTGATTAAGGTAAGATCAACTAGAAGATTTAAACATTTATTTAGTAGACCAGAAGTGCAACGACATGGAATAGAGCCAAATCAAAGAGAACTCTATACCAGTCTTTAGTTATTTATTTTAAGCTTTGCTTATTAGATTGAAAATCCGCAAGCTTTACGTAACTCAAGTAAAACCGACTCGCCTTCAGTCACCGCCAATCCATCTTCGGTTAACTGATTGATTCGAGTAACGCCATCAACACTGCCTAGTGCTGAAATATACTTGAGGATATCAAGTGGGTTAATTTCCTTTAAGAGATCACGTTCGTTCCAAACAGAAAGGAACGAAATAATGCCGTAAGCACCCCAGTTCGACACATCGGCAACAATTAATTCGTCACAAGTAGTGGTACATGGAACGATATTAAGGTCTTTTAAAGCGGCAATGACATTGCCCATGCCAATCTCATTGCCGCCATCACCAACAGCGATTGTTGGGCAGTGGCTTAAATTTAAAAAAGTGTCGAAGCAAGCGGTCCGAGGACTAATACTTTCACCACGCATATTATAATAGCCACCATCAGCTGCCTGACCCGGACGCTCTATAGATACAATTGCTTCGGGTTGATATTGCTCTAGTGCATCGAGTGCTTCCTGTTCACGTTGGTCGTGATCGCCTACCCGAATTTCATGTACTCGGTATTTAGCCGATAGGGCTTCTGAAATGGGTTTACCACAAACAATAATAGGGTTCGCACCCAAGGCTTCAAGGGATTCATACAATGCGATAGAGCCAACTGGTCCATCGGTTTCGAAGGTGTCTACGACTGGGAAGCCGGTACCAATGAAAATATTCCCCTTACAACGGCGTAACAACTGTGCCGCCCGCAAACAATAGCCAGGCTCAAGATAAGGCTGAACTGTCTTCATACCACGCAAATTACGCGCGACTAAAATATCTTCTATACGTCTGCTTAACGTTAGTTCGACTAGATTACTGCTCATAATGATAATTCAGTTTAGTGGTTTAAAGGTGCGCTATTTTGATAGCGAAACTGGTGCAAAGTATGAATATTGTGTGCCTCTTCAAGACTGATTTCTTCAAATTTGATACTCGACCCTGGTTGGAGTTGTGCAAGTTTGGCGGTGTCGATCGGAATCACTGAGCCAATCTTTGGATAACCACCAATAGTCTGTCGATCATTCATGAGGACGATGGGCTGACCATCTGCCGGAATCTGAATTGCTCCATGGCAGATACCCTCAGACAACATGCCGACCATGTCGGTATGAATGGCTTCACCTTCCAATCGAAACCCCATGCGGTCGCTGCGATCGGTGACGTTATAATTGGAGCTGAAAAACTTGTATTTTTGTAACGTCTCGAAAGCCAGTTGTTGGTAACCCAAAACAACCCGAAGTATGGCTTGGTTGCCATATTGAGGTCGGTCAGCTTCTGCTACTGATAAACAGCGTCCTGTTGATTCAGGCGAACAAGGTAATACGTCACCTGTCTGAAGCTTGTCACCATTTAGCCCACCCACTTTTTCGCGGACTACTGTGGCACTGCTGC
Organism: Gammaproteobacteria bacterium; assembly: GCA_051277905.1. Classification (GTDB taxonomy): domain Bacteria; phylum Pseudomonadota; class Gammaproteobacteria. Next base: position 2,856 of record JBNMQI010000121.1, read on the forward strand.
CAAAACTAGGCGGTATCTTAAACCCACCACTCACTGCGAGATAAGCACGAACGCCAGCTGCAGTATAGCCAAATTCCAGCAAGTCATTTTTCTTAATAGCATAAGAACGCCATTGCTCTATAACCTTACCATTAACTTTACAGGCAACTTCGGCGCCGGTTATTGCAATAGAACTATCGACTTGTGATTCTAATGTTAACCCACCAAAACTGACTTCAAGGCAAGTGTCATTAATTTGATTACCGAGTAATCGATTGGCCCAGTCAAACGCCAGTGGATCGAGAGGGCCACCATTGGTCAGGCCTAAATTATGAGCGCCATATCGGCCCCTATCTTGGATTAACGTCAGAAGTCCTGGCTGTTTAACGATGAAATGGCTCATAGTTCAGTATCCAATTCACCACCAAGTAATATAAATTCATCATAATCGATCGATTTAAACTGAACTCTATCGCCAACTTGCACTGGCATTGTAGGCGTTTTAGCGGCATCAAACATGCGGGTAGGGCATAGCCCTATTAAATTCCACCCACCTGGCGATGGCGCTGGGTAAACAGCTGTTTGGCGATCTGCAATTGCGACTGCACCTCGGGGTACTTTCAATCGAGGCGTCGTTAATCTGGGGGCAGCAATACGAGGGTCAACCTCGCCAAGATAAGCAAAACCTGGTGCGAAACCAATGGCATATACGCGATATTCTCCCTGCTGATGAATGTCAATTACTGCCTCAATACTAAGATTGGCTTGCTCTGCTATTACGGAAAGGTCTGGACCTGACTTAATACTATAATAAACGGGTAAAATGATTAATTCGCCAGAGACTGTATCTACTGTATTGAGATCTGATAATGCGAGTTTTAGCCGCCTTAAAGCTTCAAAATGGTCACAGATATTGATGTCATAAATAACCAGTAATGACGCGTATGAAGGTACTAGATCGACCAAGATTTCATCCATCTGCGCGTTTAAATTATTCACTGCAGCTTGTATTAAAGCTGAAATCTCTGCACTCGTTTCTTCGGCAAAGTAAACAATAAAGGCATCATGTCCTGCAATTTCAATTTTCATTTTAAGTTTAGTATCGGGGTCAAATATTATGCGTGAATTAGGGCGCGAATATCAACGATAGCAGAAATGCCTTCGTCATTATCACCATGAACGCACAGGGTATCGGGAGATAGACTAAGCGTTTTACCGCTAACAGTGGTAACAGTGCCATTTTCACAAATCTGTGCTACTTGCGCGAGCATTTTTTCTCGGCTATGGACTGCGCCAGGTTGACTCCGAGCGAGCAACTTTCCGTCATCGTTATAACAACGATCAGCAAAAGCTTCAAACAACAATTCGATACCTGCCTGCTTGGCTTCCGTTCTGTGAATATCAGCTGCATTGGTCGCTAAAAGCATTAGTTTTACTGGCCGATGATGGTTTGAAATTGCCTGGAAAATAGCGGACCGAACCGGGTCTTTGGACATCATGTCATTATACAAGGCACCATGGGGCTTGACGTATGCAAGTTCAATACCTTGGTTTTTAGCCATACCGTCTATGGCCGATAGTTGATAACTTACCAATGCAACTATTTCATCAAGTGAACAGTTCATTGAACGACGACCAAAGCCAACCAAATCAGGGTAGGCTGGATGGGCACCCACCATAACGTTGTGTTGCTTAGCAAGAGCCAATGTTTTTTGCATTATTAGTGGGTCGCCAGCATGAAATCCACAAGCAATATTGGCCTGATCAATATGCGGCATGACATGAGCATCACGCCCCATTGTCCAGGACCCGTAACTTTCACCTAAATCACAATTGAGTAATAACATTGAATTCTCTCTACTACAGGATTGCCAGTCGACTATTGGGTAAATCTGTCACTAGCATCGCACCGGGAGAATGAGTAATGCAAAAGGGTGGTTTAGCCTGTTCGAGCGCCACTTGAGGCGTTACACCGCAAGCCCAAAATACGGGAACTTCGTTTTCTTTTATAGTCACAGCATCACCAAACTCAGGAGAGCTAATATCTTGAATGCCAATTAAATCCGGGTTGCCAAAATGGATAGGCGCACCGTGTACGGAGGGAAATCGAGTACAAATTTGTACCGCACGAATGGCATCAGATGCCAGCATTGGTCGCATGCTAACTACCATAGTGCCGCTAAAACGGCCGGCACTGGCGCAGTCAATACTAGTGCGATACATCGGTACGTTTACACCCTCTGTGACGTTGCGAATTTCAAGTCCGTCGGCTATTAAGGCTTCTTCAAATGAAAATGAACAGCCCAATACGAAAGTGACTAGGTCATCTCGCCAATAGTTGGTCACATCATTCAATTCATGTTTCAGTTTACCATTTTCGAATATACGATAACTTGGAATATCGCTTCGAATATCAAGGTCTTTGCCTAAGCTTAGAATATGATAGTCACCTGGGTTGGAAGACATTCCCACAAGTGGGCATGGTTTAGGATTGAGTTGGCAAAACTGTAAAAAATCATTGGCCCAGTCCGCAGGCAAAACACAAAGATTTCCCTGAACAAATCCTTGAGAGTAACCCGAGGTGTTGCCGGTAAATAATCCTGATCGTATTTTTTTACGAAGATCGAGAGGTGAGATATTTTGATTCATAAGTATCAGTATGATAGGTACGTAATAGATTTCTCGTAGTATATGAGTCACGGTAACTATTATAAAGGACTCATTCGAAGCCAATTTAGTAAATAGAGTCGAGAAATTAGCGTGCTGATTAAGTTAACTGGTGGAACCTGTATTTAAAGATGGGACTTGTTGTGATGCTCATTATATTTGCCTGTGTTTTAGATTATGGACAATTTAGCAGTAGTAATTGTCTTTACAGTCTAAAATATCTTGAACAGCACGTGCTTTACTAGATATTTGAGGGTGCTATTTCCAAACGGTTACGGCCCAGTTCTTTGGCCTTATAAAGCGCCGCATCAGCTGACTTCATTAAATCGCTCATGTCATAGTCGCTATGAAATGGAGCCATTGACAAGCCGATGCTGACTGAGAAATTCATACTCCTACCCTCATGGCTAAACGTCACCTCGTTAAAACTAATACGCAAGCGTTCCCCCAATGCACAGGCACCCTCAAGTGTCATTTCACTTGACAGAATAACGAATTCCTCACCACCATGACGGTCGAAAATATCACTCTCACGTATAATGGATGAAAAACACCTAGTAAATCCAAGTAAGACTTCATCTCCCATTGCGTGCCCAAATTGGTCGTTTACCGCCTTAAAATTATCTAAATCACAAGTCAGCATGGTAACAGTGTGCTCAAAGCGTTGCATTTTGTTAACTAATTTTAAGCCAGCTTCCTCAAAAAATCGGCGGTTATAAATACCCGTTAAAGGATCGATTGTTGCCAAGAGGTTTAACTTTTTATTCGCATCAAGTAGCTCTTTGGTGCGCTCATCAACTATACATTCCAATTTAAT
>JBNMQI010000122.1:0-6267 GCA_051277905.1 Gammaproteobacteria bacterium
AGTTTTGTCTTAATGCTGATTGTGGCGTGAATGATGGTGACCAAAACCAAGTTGGTATTACTTATAAAATCCTGCCAACTGAAGTCACCGCCAACGACATACTGATGCTTGACGATGGACGTATTGTGTTAGAAGTCGAATCAACCGACGCTGTTCGAGTCAATTGTAAGGTTCTGGTTGGTGGTAAATTATCTGATAGCAAAGGCATTAACTTAAAAGGTGGTGGGTTATCAGCCGAGGCACTGACCGAAAAAGATAAAGAGGATATAAAAACGGCTGCCCGATTAGATGCAGATTACCTAGCTGTCTCATTTCCACGTACGGCAGAGGATATTCACCGAGCACGCCGATTGTTGCGCGAAGCGGGTGGACAAGGCGGCATTATTGCGAAGATAGAGCGCGCCGAAGCACTCGTTAACCTCGAAGAAATTATTGATGCCTCAGATGCCGTGATGGTGGCCCGGGGTGATCTTGGTGTCGAAATTGGAGACGCCAAATTACCCGCAATACAGAAAAAAATAATCAAGATGGCTCGAGAAAGAAACTGTGTTGTTATTACCGCAACGCAAATGATGGAATCGATGCGCGACAATCCAATCCCCACTCGTGCCGAAGTATTCGATGTTGCCAACGCAGTACTCGACGGCACTGACGCTGTCATGCTTTCGGCTGAAACGGCGACGGGTAAGTACCCCAGCGAAACAGTGCGTGCCATGTCTGACATTTGCTTCAATGCTGAACAGGAAACTCGAGCCAGCAAATCGCAGCATCGACTCAATACTATTTTTAATCGTGTGGATGAAGCCATTGCGATGGCGTCAATGTATACCGCCAATCACCTGGGTGTTCGTGCCATTGCATCGTTGACTGAAACAGGGTCGACCGCACTATGGATGTCTCGCATTAGTTCTGCGATTCCCATCTACGCGTTGTCACGTCACGAATCAACTAACCGCAAGGTGAATCTATATCGAGGTGTATTTCCCATATATTTCCCCTCTATTTATAACAATCACGCCGAAGCCAACCAGGAAGCGATTGATTTGATGCGAAAGCAAAAGGCAGTCGACGATGGCGATTTGGTGATCATCACCAAAGGTGATTTGATGGGTACTAATGGCGGAACTAATGCGATGAAAATCGTTGAAGTTGGGAAAATGGCTAAGTTCGTTGACTAGCTAATGGCGTCTTTGCTAATCATCCTATTTCGGTGGGGTTTCGTTTCTGACGATTACTATGACCCAATATTAAGCTAAACGTAAAAATAGCCAGCCCAATCCATATTCCCGCAAAGCCTATGAGTTTATCCTGATTAAACGCCTCACCAAGAATCATCACGCCCGACAAGAACTGTAATGTCGGCGTAACGTAAAACAATATGCCAACGGATGTCATTGGCAGCAGTCGAGTTCCTGACGTGAAAAAAGCCAATGGAATGACTGTGATAGGCCCGCCTAAAACCAGTAAAAGGTCAGTAGATGAATTTAAATTCAGAAACATTGCCTGACCGTTTAGGTGAAGCCATATTAATGCGGCGAGCGTAAACGGCAAGAGTAGCAGGGTTTCAACTAGTAGTCCTGGAACCGCATTGGTGTCCATTTTTTTTCTAAGGAGGCCGTAGCTTGCAAAGCTAAACCCAACACCCAGAGCCACCCACGGAAATTCTGCGATGTTAGATATGTAGTAAGCAACGCCTAATGCCGCAAAGCCAATCGCGATGAGCTTGAGTCTATTAAGCTTTTCACCAAAAAATATCAACCCAGCGATCACATTGAGAAGAGGCGTCAAAAAGTACCCCATGCTTGCCTCAATGACGCGATGATTTGCCACTGCCCAAATGTAAATGCCCCAATTAGCACAAATAAAGAAACTAGAGATAGCCAGCAATCGAACTTCAGGCCAGGATCGAAACGCGGACATAACTTGTTGTCTTCGGCGTAAGCTCAGCGACACTAATAGTAACAATACCGGTGTCGACCAAAGTATTCGATGCAGCAACACCTCAAGCGGCGCAATATGAGCCAGTAGTGACCAATAGAGTGGGAATAAGCCCCAGCCAATATAACCCGTGAGGATGATCAAATAGCCTTTATTCATTGATCTTTGTTCATCAAGATCTGGTTTTGAAAATAAGAGGGAGTGCTTTTTGATAGTCACAGCAGAAAATGGGGTGACTACAATGTGACTGTAAATCCTCAAGGTTATTCATATTTGGAGTCGTATTTTTCTCAACCTGATTTAAAATTATGGCAGCTATTGCTAAGCCTCTATTTTCAATCGCCTGAACGGTCAGTAAAGCTTGATTCACCGCACCAATTTTATTGTTTATAACAATTATTGTAGGTAATTGAAGTAGGGTGACAAGATCAGCATTGAGGCCGTCGTCCGCCATAGGTGAGAAGAAGCCACCCGCACCTTCTACTATTAAGGTGTTATTGCAATCATCTAGTGAACAGGCGTTAAGTAAATGATTAACCGACAATTGTCGGTCTTCCAATTTGGCAGCGCGATGGGGCGCTAAAGCGGCCTTGAATTTTAATGGCGTAATTCTATCGATATCTTCACGATGTTGATTTGCCGCTTGAAGTTTCAGGCCGTCGGCTGGAATCAATTCCCCTGACTCGCTTAGCTTGCAACCGGATTCGGCTGGTTTGCGTGTTTCTAATATCAGGTTAAATTGATGCAACTGTCTGATTATTTCGCAAGTGATATAAGTCTTGCCGACATCGGTGTCGGAACCAGTAATAAAATAGCCGGGGGTATGGATAGTAATCATTGCGACATTCTGTTCAAGAAGTTCATCAACTTCAAGCAATGATTGAATTGCCTTGCTATAATATCACTCCAATTTTTCTTTCGGGTTTATCCCGCATCAGGTAACTAAATCAGTGTCACGATCTGCAGCAAATGCTTCACAGGAATTTTCGATTGGCCAACGCTGGATCAGCGTAGCCGAACTTCAGCTCGGCCTTGGTATGGTGATCGAAATTGAACATAGGACCGTCAGTATTATTTTTCCGGCAACTACCGAAACACGTATTTATGCTCGGCAGGATGCACCCTTGTCACGCGTCCGTTTTGCGCCAGAAGACTGGATCCTAAATCAACAGGATGAAGCCTTCAAAATCATTGACCTAGAAGAATCTAACGGGCTCATCGTTTATCAATGTGTCACCGAAGCTGGTGACGAAGTTTCTTTGCCAGAAGGGAAACTCAATAATTTTTTACAGTTAAATCGTCCAGGCGAACGCCTGATGAATGGTCAAATTGACCGTAACAAATGGTTTGCGCTGCGTTACCGTACGCGTGAAATTGCCAACGCTTTGTTGCAGTCACCGGTGTATGGCTTAGCGGGTTGTCGCACCAGTTTAATCGCACATCAGCTTTATATTGCTCATGAAGTTGCGCAGCGTTATGCCCCTCGTGTTTTGCTAGCAGATGAAGTTGGTTTAGGGAAAACCATAGAAGCGGGTCTTATTTTGCATCAACAATTACTCACAGAACGAGCCCATCGTGTGTTGATTGTCGTGCCCGAAAGTTTGGTGCATCAGTGGCTGGTAGAAATGTTACGACGGTTCAACCTGATGTTTAGCGTGTTTGATGAAGCGCGTTGTGAAGACATGCAAGAGCTAGATGACGACATGCTAGAGCCCGATGAGGTCAGTCGGGAAGCGCTCGAAAACCCATTTCACAGTGAGCAACTTATTCTTTGCAGTCTTCAATTTTTGGTTGATAACCCGCTACGAGCTGAGCAGGCAGCAGAAGGTGAATGGGATCTTTTGGTCGTTGATGAAGCACATCACCTGAGTTGGTCTGCTGAGTCAGTGAGTGAGGAATATAAAATTGTTGAATCTCTCTCAAACCAAACACCTGGCGTGCTGTTGCTAACGGCGACACCAGAGCAACTAGGCAAGGAGAGTCATTTTGCCAGACTCAGGTTGTTAGATCCGAATCGGTTTAATGACTTAAATAGCTTTTTAAAAGAAGAATCAAACTATGAACCATTGGCTGATCTAGTTGATGCGCTTCAGCAGGATTCACTGTTAGATAGTGACCAACTCAAGCTTATCGAACAATCAGTGGGTGAGGGCGAAAATCATAAATCGATTAGCCTGTTAGAAAGTGAAGACAAAGAAGAGCGCTCAGCTGCCCAGCAATCCGTGATCGAAAACGTACTTGATCGACATGGCACTGGCAGAGTGCTATTTCGCAATACGCGACATACTATAAAAGGCTTTCCAGAACGAGAAGTCCATGCGTACCCGTTAAAGCTATCGGCCCATTGGCAGATAAAATATGAACTTTCAGATCAGAAATCTAACCAACCACCCCAACATCTTTTATCCCCTGAGCTTGGATTTCAAGCGGATGACGCCAGTTTTAACTGGGCCAGTGGCGATGAGCGAATCAAATGGTTAGCTAAATTCTTGCAGGAAAATACCGGTAACAAAGTGCTAGTGATTACTTCTAGTGCGAGCACGGCGCTAGGAATAGCAGATCAGGTCAGGCTTAAAGTAGGTATAAAAGCCGCTGTTTTTCACGAAGGTATGAGCTTAGTCGAACGCGATCGTGGAGCGGCATTCTTTGCCGATCATGAAACTGGGACCCAAGTTTTAATCTGTTCAGAAATCGGCAGTGAAGGCCGTAATTTTCAATTCGCACATCACATGGTGTTATTTGATCTTCCAGTTAATCCAGACTTGCTCGAGCAGCGTATTGGCCGCCTAGATCGTATTGGTCAAAACGCCATTATTAATATACACGTGCCTTACTTACAAAATACGGCGCAAGAAGTAATGTTTCGCTGGTATCACGAAGGTTTAAATGCTTTTACTCAAACTTGTGCTGCAGGCCATCAGGTATTCATGCAGACGAAGGCAGAGCTACTCAAACACTTGGCTGAGCCAGAGTTACCGTTGGATGATTTTATTGAACAAACCAATCAGCTTTACATGCAATTAAACGAAGCCTTACAGATGGGGCGAGATCGCTTGCTGGAAGCGAACTCCTGCCGACCATTGCTTGCCGAAGAGCTAGTCGATGAGGCGATTGCGCGAGACTATGAATATGATATTTTTAGCTACATGGAACGACTCTACGATTGTTATGGTGTCGATAGTGAAATTCATGGTCCCGATAGCTGGGTTATTTCGCCCGGCGATAATATGCTTACCAAGATGCCCGGTTTACCCGATGACGGGATGACCATCACCTATCGCCGCAATGTTGCACTTGCGAATGAAGACCTACGTTTCCTCAGCTGGGAGCACCCATTCGTGCTCAACGCAATGGACATGATCTTGAGTAGCGAGTTCGGCAATACTTCGCTGGTCGCGATTAAATATAGCAGCGTAAAACCTGGCACGATACTACTCGATTGCCATTTCTTAATGGAATTCTCTGACGACTGTAAGCTCAATAGCCAGCGTTATTTCCCCAATAGCAGTGTGCATATGGTAGTTGATGAACAACGCCGAGATCATAGTGCGGTTCTGAGCCACGAAATGATTCAGGAGATGTCTCAGCGGGTCGATATCGATACCGCTGTTAAGGTCGTCAAGGCCCGTCAAACTGAATTAAATGAATTGCTTGAACTAGCAGAAAAAGCAGCCAGCCTTAAAGTACCCGCTTTGGTAGCAGTGGCTAAGCAACGCAGTCAAGAAGTGCTAGAGCGAGAAATTGATCGGTTAATTGCATTACAGAAAGTAAATGCAAATGTTCGTGATGAAGAAATTCAGTTTTACCGAGACCAATTGAACCAGTTTGAAAGTTCTTTAGGGCATGCCCGATTAAGGTTAGACGCTATTCGGGTGATGGTGTCTATTTAGTCGTAAATAGCTACCTTCAGATCGTTTGCTTTCAAACAATTACAAAGTCGTGTTTAAACTAGGCATTTTGTCTGCCTAGTTTAAACATAGTCAGATCAAGTGACTGATAAATGTTACAAGGATTTATCCTTGTAGGCTTTTGAGCCAAGCACGATATTGGCGATGTTTTCGATTTTTTGTCGAGCTGCAATGTGCTTCGCAACACTTTTTTTATCGTTAGGTAGCATTTTCAGAATAGCATATTCCATTTCTGAGATAGCCTTCTCGCTAATCACAGGGGCCGACTGCAACCCGTTCCGAACCCAAATGCCATCAATTAGCATACCCAAATGAAGCGCTGTTCGTTCAGTATCTGCTTTATCGAGAAAATGTTTAAGGGCATGTTTTAGGTTGCTTTGAATACGGTTATGGTTAGCTGCCTCTACTCTTTGACATTGCT
>JBNMQI010000123.1:0-6265 GCA_051277905.1 Gammaproteobacteria bacterium
CAGACACTAGTGAAATGAAGATATCGAGTACGCGACGAATCTTGGCAGGCACGTAATCGTATATAATAACAACTCGAATATGCGCATTTCGCGCGGCACAATATAATCCGCCGTAAACAAATGCGACAGCGCATATAAAAATGGTTGTCTCGTGCGCCCATGAGGTTGGAGAATTGAGTACGTAACGGAGAAAGACTTCCTGGATCAGAATTAACATAGCAACAACGATACCGATGGCGAAAATTATCCCCGCTCTGTCGATCCACACCCCTAGCCAACCTGCCTCAACAACAGCGCCCACCTGGGGTTTAAATTCATATATATCTGTCTCGCCCGTTTGTTCAAGTTTGTTTTCTGACATGCCCCCCCCTTTTTTAATAAACGGCGGTACGTGAAAAATTACCGCCGTTCAATGCTTACTGATTAATTTACTAGACCATTAGCCTTAAGATAACTGGTAAGTGTAGTAAAGACTTTTTGAGCGTTATCGCTACGTACTGCAACCTTTTCCCATTCACCCATTGCAATGGTTCTGAATTTTGCACGCTCCTCAGCAGACCAGTTGTGAACGGTAATTTTTCCGCCAGCCTTGGCCGCTTTAACCGCTGCCTCGTCGTTCTTTGCCAATTCTGCAACCTGATGACGCGAAAAATCCTTTACCGTGTCTATAAAAGCAGTCTTGATATCACTGGGAAGTGAGTCCCATTTGACTTTATTCATAGATATTTCTACCATTGGCAATGAATGAAAACCTGGGTAAATCGGATGCATAGCAATATCGTTAAGACCTTGTGACTGGTTGACAGAGAAGACTGAATAGTCAGCCGCATCAATCACGCCTTTGTCCAATCCGGTGAACACTTCTGAACCAGGCAAGTTAACTGGTGCGGCGCCGGCTGCAGCGAAAACCTGTTGAACCAAGCCTTCTGGGGCTCGCAATTTTACGCCTTTCAAGTCGGCTACAGTGTCTATTGGAATACTCGATACGAACGCTTCCAGTCCCGGGGTGGTTGCTCCGATAAAATGCAAACCATAGGGCTCAACCAGTTGATTCATTAACTCGTTGCCGCCGCCATTTTCCATGAAATCGAACATTTCCTCTGGAGCTGACCAAGCACCGACTGGATTAGCAATCAAACCAAAAGCTGCATCTTTTCCTGCAAAATAAGACGTATCGGTAATATGACCATCGATGATACCCGCTGCAATGGCGTCTTGAGTTTCCTTATACTGAACAATCGATCCAACGGGTAGCAATTCTACTTCGACTCGCCCACCAGTTTTTTCAGACAATGCCTTCGTCCATCCTTGCTGCAGAATAAAGTTAGGATTTCCTGAGGGATCGCTGGACTGGAATTTAAAGTTATATTCAGCTGCAAATGACGCTTGACTCATCATGGCGAATCCAGAAACCGCCGCGATACAGGTTAATTTAAGTGCTCTTTTCATATGAAAGCCTCCTCGGCTAGGTGTGTAAAATGCCATTCACTGGCAATGAAAATTGTGCGAAAATAATTTAGAGCTTCTATTCATCGGGGCAGGTTTTGGCCTTTATTAATTTAAGTAACTCGTCTTCATCAACCAAACTTTTAATATTGAGATCATGCGCAGTGCGATCAAGCACATAGATAGCGGCATCGAAAGCTTCGCTAGGTTTACGCAAGCGGATACATTCCAAAATCTGGAAATGACGCTGCAAACAATCATCGAGTTCTTCAGCTGTACTATTCGATTTCTGAATAACAAGATGGATAGACGGTCGGAGAATATTGGCCGATTGCGCCCAAATCAGATTATGCGTCGCTCGGTAGATAGCAGCATGAAACTCTATATCTGCCTGACTAAAATCATGCCTGTTGTCACTTTCAACAGATTTTTTCATGTCATTGTAGGCTGTTTCAATTGCTGCCAAATCAGAAGCAGTAGCGTGCGTCGCTGCGAGCGCGGAAACGATAGGTTCGATCGCGTACCGATATTCAACTATTTCACGCAAATATCTTGAACCCGGATCGGCGTAATCGACTAACCATCTAGTAACCAATGGATCTAATAAGTTCCACTGCTCATATTCCTCGACGACAGTACCTACACCTGCCTGACGTTTAATAATGCCTAGAGCAGTCAACATTAAAAGACCACTGCCAACTGAGGCCCTGCTAACCGACATCACGGTCACAAGCTCAGTTTCACGGGGCAACATGTCACCGGGCTGATAATTACCGGAGACAATTTCTTTGGCTAAAATTTCCGCAACTTTGTTGCCGAGATTCTGACCTGTCAATGCACTCTTTTCGGCAATCACTTGCACCTTCGAACTACCCCTAATATTTATATGCTGCACATGCTATAGCAGGTCAGACAATATTACAAACTTTGTCAGACATTTAGACCAATAACTTAGACATACTAAAAAATATAGCTATTCGCTGAGACAATAAAGCATGGATTATCACATTGCTGGCCGACACCACTATCAATGAATTTGCATCCAATTCGCCTAGTTGTAACTGGCCATTAGCTTTGGCGAATTTTGCCTCCGTAAGTAATGGTATTGGCAGTCTGATGGGCACACGATATTCTGAACTGCTGTTCTTCAACGAATCGAGCGTTAATGGCCGCCCGTCGTTATCCATAGGTTTTGGCATCTTTAAACCATCTATTTTCCTCTTGTTGCCCCAGCCTGGGTGGCGTGATCAGATTCTGTGCTTGCTGTTTAGATGGCGCGGGATTCCGATAAAAACTACATGAACTAGTGTCAGATTGACCTTCGGTTTGGGTACCAGTGGTGCTAACATGCTGTTTTTATCTAATAATAAATAGGACTTTAAAATGATCAAAAAAATATTAGGGGCAACAACAGCGATAGCGCTCACTGCAGTCATGACAATGAGCGCTGGCGCTTTTGCGGCTGATTATCCTGAACGTGAAGTTTTAGGTGTTGTGATGTGGGGTGCTGGTGGAGCAACAGATACGGTTGCCCGCGCTATTAATCCTGCTGCAGAAGAGGCATTGGGCAAGGCGATTGTCGTGTTGAACAAATCCGGAGGTGCCGGTGCGATATCCACAGCTTATGTAAATGCAGCACCAGCTGACGGATACACGTTCTTGTACGGTGCAGAAAATCCTCAACTACACCCAATCATGGGTGTTGCTGATCTGGACTACTCAAAATTTTATCCCATCAATATTCTGGGCCGTGGTGTAGCAGTGATTACTGTGCCAGCCGACTCCAAATACATGTCCATGGAAGATCTGCTAGCTGACATCAAAGCCAACCCAGGCCAGGTGCTCATGGGTTCTACCGGCCCAGGTGGATTGCCAAGCACGATCAGTGCACTGATAAAAAATGCGGCACCTTTCGATGTCACTGCAATTCCGTTTGGTGGTGAAGGCCCCGGTTTGACTGCCATGCTTGGTGGCGAAGTTGACTTTATGCCAACAGGTATCTCGGCAGCTGCTGAACAGGTAAAAGGCGGCAAGATGCGCGTTTTAGCTGTGGTCAACGGTTCCCCTGTTGACACGCTTCCAGATGCACCGGCAATAACTGACTCTCTTCCTGACATGAGCAAGTTCCTCCCATGGGGCCCGTTTTATGGCGTTTTCGTCAGAGGTGACACTTCTGATGATGTGAAAGCAACACTGACAACAGTCTTTGACACAGCTGCACAGAGCGACGGCTTCAAAACTCTGATGGCTAATCGCGGCAACATTGTAATGAATATGTCTGGTCAGGAAGCCGTCGATTTTCTTAAGAAATGGCAACAAGTAACAGCTTGGGCACTTCAGGATACGGGTGCCGCTAAGGTGAGCCCTGAAACTATAGGCATCATGCGTCCATAGTTTTAATGACTACAACCCAGCCTAAATTCTTTGGGCTGGGTTTTGATGTCAACTATTTGGAGCGTAGTATGCCGACTCATCTAAAGAAGCCCGCTAGCTCTGCTAATCGACCAGGAGAATTAATTTTCGTCATTGTGCTAGTCGTTTTTAGCGCAATTGCCCTTTGGCAAGCTTGGTTAATCTCAGGCTTTAAAGGACTGTCGGAGCCGGGTGTTTTTCCGATGTTAGCAGCGGGTACAATGCTCGTGTCTGGCCTTTCGATTCTTCGTGATGTCTTTTCAACCGCAAGAGACAGTTCTGGTAAAAAAAGTCAGTCGGAAGGATTTTTTCAATCTGTTTTACCTATTCGACTAATCGTCATGATAGCGCTAGTAGGGCTTTACATTGCGTCGATGCCCTGGTTGGGTTTCATCCTCGCCTCAGGGGTTTTTCTATTTAGTTCTTTTGTGTACTTGTGGCGTAAAAACATAGTCATCTCTGTGTTGCTAACCGCTTTCTCCTTGTCGTGTATCTACGGAATTTTTCGCGTCGTCTTTCAGGTAGTCCTACCCAAAGGAACACTTTTGTCTGGCTTTTTCTGACATGCTTGAGATCTTTGCAAACCTCACCTTATCTTGGTTTGATCCTTCACTGATGCTGTTAACCGCCATGGGTACGCTGGCGGGTATTTATGTTGGCGCAATTCCCGGTCTATCGGTAACCATGGCCACCTCAATTCTGATCTCCTTTACATTTCGTTGGGAGGTGAATGAAGCGCTGGCGTTGATTGCAGGTGTGTTTGTGGGTGGTGTCTATGGTGGGTCAAGAACCGCTATCCTGCTTAACATACCTGGCGCTCCCAGTGCGATCGCTACAGCTATCGAAGGGTATCCAATGGCTAAACGTGGTGAAGCAGGAGAGGCCATCGGACTAACCACGGTCATGTCTGTTATCGGTGGATTTATAGGAATTATTGCATTGGCGTTGTTCGCTCCATTGATTGCTAGTTTTGCGATTCAATTTAATTCGCGCGACTACATGCTGTTGGGCTTAATAGGCATCCTCTTGGTTGGCTCGTTGTCGGGCGAAAGTTTTGCCAAGGGAGCCTTTGCAGGTGCGCTGGGTGTGTTGATCGGTATGGTCGGGCTTGATCCCATGACTGCGGAAGGTCGCTTCACATTCGGATCGATTACGCTTATGGGGGGCATACCCTATGTGGCGGCCATGATTGGTTTTTTCGGTGTTGCAGAAGCCTTTGTTCAGCTTCATAACCTTCACCAACCGGCTATTAAACAAAAGATTGATCGGATCATTCCGAAATGGTCAGATGTGAAACGTTATTTTTGGTTGGCCGTACGCAGTTCAGGTATAGGTACGATCATCGGAGCCTTGCCGGGTACAGGTGGTGATATCGCAGCTCTCCTTGCCTATGATCAGGCCAAGCGCACAACCCGCGAACCTGAGGTGCCTTTCGGTGAGGGCGCCAAAGAAGGTTTGGTGGCTCCAGAGGCTGCCAACAACGCAGCTGTGGGGGGGGCGTTTGTGCCAATGTTGACGTTGGGCATTCCCGGCGACGCTGTTACCGCAGTAATCATAGGTGCGCTGTTTATCCACGGCCTTAAACCAGGACCTTTATTGCTAATAGAAACACCGCATCTGTTCTGGTTTATTGTGGGCAATTTGGCGCTGGCCAATATATTTTTACTTATCTTTGGCCTAACCGGCATTAAAATTTTCACAAAGATCGTCGAGTGTCCCAAGGCGATTCTTATACCACTCATTGTTGTTTTCTCTTCCGTGGGCACGTACGCTATTCAGAATAACCCAGCACACATTGCTTGGATGCTTGGCTTTGGAGTCGTGGGCTACTTCATGAAGGTGTACGGTTACCAGGTGGGGCCGGTCATACTAGGTGTAATTCTAGGGCCGATGATGGACTCCAACTACCGTCGCGCTATGCTCGGTGCTCGTGGAGATATAGGTACGTTTTTATGGAATTTCATCTCGCATCCAATTTCGCTAGTGTTGACTATTGGATTTCTCACTTTGTTAATCTCTCAAACCCCTTTGGTGAGCTGGATTAAACAGCGGCTTGGTATTTAGGCAGACAGCTTTTTCCTTAAGTATAGGAAGTATAAAAGCCCTTCCCACTACTTTTGGTGAACGCCTTTTTCAGTCGCTGGACCAAGGTTATTGCCGTTGATGGCATGTATGCCGGTTTTTCAAGTGCAAAAACCGGTCATGTCACCCGTCGTTCCCCATTGTTTTTGTCATGTTTTAGATTAATTATTTGACTCTTCTTGCTCCGTCTGCTGGCGTAACCTAGGTTCACACCTAATCCTCGCTTAGCGGGAATACTGTATGACTTCCCCTCGCTACGACACCTTAGGTTCGACAGACTTCTAGGAATCAATATCTCTGGCATGCTGGTAAGTTCCTGCGCGCA
>JBNMQI010000124.1:0-6165 GCA_051277905.1 Gammaproteobacteria bacterium
ACTAACCATATCACTAAGAAGACTTGATTATTAGACATCAAGAAACCCGTTAACTTAAATATCTTTAACTATGCGTTCTCGTTCAATTTTAAAATTTATTTTACCTATTCTAGTGATTGCAGTTGCGTTCGGTTCATTCCAGATTTTAAAGGCGAGCAAACCCGAACGTGATAAGCCTGAAGTCAAAGAAAAAGTCTGGCAGGTCGATATCATGCTTGCAAACAAGCAGAATGTTTCACCCGAGCTAACTCTTTATGGTCGCGTCGAATCACCTCAACTATTGAATGCCGCAGCGCCAGGCAGTGGGGTCATCAGTCAGGTGCTGGTTCAAGATGGAACACAAGTCAAACAGGGCGATATTTTGGTGAGCATGGACCAACGTGACTTTGCATCAGTCATGATTCAGGCTCGGTCTGATTTAAATAGTATTAAAAACCAAATCATTGAGCTTGGAATTCGACACCGTTCAAATCAAGCTGCATTAGCAACTGAACGTAAACTGCTAAACCTAGCTAATGCAAATGTGCAGCGCATGCTTAAGTTGAAGCTGAAAAATTTAGGGACAGAATCGGCATTAAATGATGCTCGTAGCACATTGGGTCGACAGCAACTCTCGGTGATATCACGAGAACTTGAAGTCCAAAGTTTTAATGTTAAAAAGAATAATCTGGAAACAGAGCGCGATAGTCAGGTCGCTCGCGTTGATGACGCACAGTTAATGATTGAACGTAGCGAAGTTGTCGCACCCTTCGATGCCATTGTTAGTTCAATGCCAGTATCTATTGGCGACAGAGTTTCGACTGGCCAAACTCTAGTATCACTTTATCCCGTTGATGGTCTTGAAATTCGCGCACATGTACCTGCTCGTTATGTCGACAGCATTCAACAAGCTATCACAGAGGGTGAACAACACCATGCTCTAGTTTCTACTGCGTCTGGAATTCTAAAATTACAATTGATTCGACTTGCTGGCAAAGCTCAGGCATCGGGTATTGATGCTTATTTCCGATCTGGCATTGCCAGCCATGATCTCCGTCCTGGTAGCTTACTGTCCCTTAATTTTGGGTTACCAGAACAATCATCACTTATAGCAATCCCTTATCAAGCAATTTATGGAAATTCCAGAATTTATTTACTTAAACAAGACCGTCTGGTCGCAGTGAACGTTGAATCAATTGGTCAATATCTCCAACCTGATGGTTCTGCAGCGCTTCTTATACGTAGTGCCAAAATAAATCAAAACGATCAAATTGTAATTACCCATTTACCGAATGCGGTTGATGGCCTCAAGGTGAGCCTTTTTAAATGAGCTCGCAAATGGAGCCTCAAGTAAGCTCAAAATCAAAGCATCAAAATGATTTGCTTGGCTTGTTTGCCAATCACAAAGTCGCGCCAAACCTGTTGATGATAATGATGATTATCGCTGGCATCATCGCACTCACCAAACTCAATGTTCAATTTTTCCCCACTTTCGAACTCGATACCATTTCAATTTCGACGACTTGGACTGGTGCCAGTGCCGAAGATATCGAAACTGGCATTACCAATCCGCTCGAGCAGCGTCTAAGGAGTCTCGATGAGTTAAAAGAAATGAGTTCGACCTCGGCGTCGGGCTTGTCGGGCATTACCCTTGAATTTAATGAAGGCTCCGACCTATCGCTAGCCTTGGATAATGTCAAAAAACAAATTGATAGCTTTACTAGTTTACCTGAGGACGCTGAATTACCACGAGTGTCACAGGTTGTTTACTATGAATCGGTAGCCAGATTGCTCATTAGTGGCCCCAAAAATTTAAACGAATTACGCACTATTGCCCGTCGATTTGAACTTGAACTATTGTCACGGGGTGTGGACAAAATCGATATCTATGGGCTACCCAAGCAAAGCATACAAATCGAAGTAGCGGCCGAACAAATTCAAAGCCTCGGCTTAGGCCTTGATGACCTCGCTCAACGAATCAAAAATGCGAGTCAGGATTTACCGGCTGGATTAATCGGTGAGAATGATGGTGCACGCGAAATTCGTAGCCAAAATCAACGCCGAAGTGCACTTGAGTTTAATGATCTGAGCATTGTTAGCACACAAGACAAACGAATCAATCTTGGTGATATCGCCACTATAGAAAACAAATCAATTGCGGGTTCATCGACCATTACTATTGGAGATAGCAAAGCCGTGGTGATGGTATTACGTCGCAGCGAGTCGGGTGACTCTTTGAAATCGGCTGAAGTATTGCAAGGCTGGCTCGACGATACACTTCCCACACTCTCCCCTAGTGTTAAGGTTCAGGTATTCAACGAGCGCTGGGAACTAATCAAGGGTCGCATTATGCTATTAGTAGAGAATGGCATAGGTGGCCTCGCACTAGTGCTACTCATTTTATATGCCTTCCTCTCAACTCGTGTTGCGTTCTGGGTTGCTGTTGGTATACCTGTCTCGTTCATGGCCACACTGGCCGCGCTCTATCTATTCGGAGGCAGTATTAATATGATCAGCTTATTCGCACTGATCATGGCGTTGGGCATTATTGTTGATGATGCCATCGTAGTCGGTGAAGATGCCCAAGCTCATTATGATGAGGGCGAAGACCCACTCAAGGCTTCAGAAGGCGGTGCACGCCGTATGCTGACACCAGTATTGGCATCGTCATTAACGACCATTGCGGCCTTCCTTCCTCTAATGATGGTTGGTGGACGCATGGGCAATATCATGATCGCCATTCCAATAGTCATTATATGCGTCATTATTGCCTCCCTAATCGAAAGTTTTTTAATATTACCAGGTCATCTTCGAACTGCTTTCTCGGGCCAAGAGAGACAAAAAGAGTCAAAAATTCGTGTAAAGCTGACTAATGGTTTCAATCGATTCAGGGATCACTTGTTCCGTCCCTTAGTTCACGCCGCCATCGAGTTTCGTTGGACAATAATTGCTTTTGCCTTTAGTTTCTTAATCTTTGCGGTCGGGTTATTTGTTGGTGGGAAAATTGGCTGGCAATTCTTCCCCTCACCCGAATCAACCACGGTTTATGCCAATGTTCGGTTTGTTGCTGGCACATCCAATGCAGTAGTGGATAAATTTCTACTTCACACAGAAAATGAACTAAAAAACACAATAGAATCTTACGATGAAACTGTCGTCAAAACCTATTACACGTCACATGCAAAAACATCTGGTCAAGGTCGAGCTATTACCGGTGAGCGAGTAGGCTCAGTCTATGTGGAACTTGTTAGCTCAGAAAACAGACAAACCGAAAATGTCGATTTCATTCAGAACTGGCGCAAAAGAGTCGCTTTGCCCTCCGGCATTGAAAGCTTTACCATTTCGTCTCGCCGTGTTGGGCCTGTTAGTCGCGACCTGAATATTCGACTGACTGACGCTACCCCAGAGAGGCTTAAATCAGCCTCGTTAGATTTACAGGAAGCACTCGCCAGCATTCCCGGCGTTAGCGCCATCGATGACGATTTACCCTATGGCCGCGAGCAACTGATTTACTCACTTAGCCCCGCGGGTGAGGCACTCGGCTTATCTATTACCGACCTTGGCCGGCAATTAAGAGCGGCTTATGATGGCATTGTCTTGCAACGATTCCAGCAAGGTGCCGATGAAGTCGACGTCCGCTTACAATTGCCTAGTACTGAACAACGTAACCTCAAGAGCTTACTTCAATTGCCCATTAAACTTCCCAGTGGCAATTTTGTTCCACTCGAAAGTGTTGCCGAATGGAGCTCAAATCAGGGCTTCGAATCGCTGCGTCATTTCAATGGCAAGTTGTCAGCCGCCGTTACAGCTGATGTCAACGAGTCGGTCATTAGTATTGTCGATATCTCGACCGATTTACGGACGTCAATACTACCCATACTGGCGAGTCAGTATGGCGTCAACTTCAGCATTGAAGGCAGTTCAGCTAGCCAAAGAGATACTTTTTCTGACATGAAGTTCGGGGCCATCATGGCGTTAATGATGATGTATCTGGTTCTGGCCTGGGTGTTTTCATCCTATGGCTGGCCTCTTTTAGTGATGATTACTATCCCTCTGGGCTTGACGGGCGCTGTGCTCGGACACTGGATGATGGATATGGACATGACCATTCTGTCACTGTTTGGTTTTTTCGGGTTATCAGGCATTGTTGTCAACGACTCCATAATACTCGTCATGTTTTACCAACAAATCAGAAGCAAAGGCGTTCCAATTTATCAAGCCTTAGAAGAAGCCGCCTGTCAAAGACTGCGCGCCGTATTACTCACATCACTCACCACCATTGCCGGTCTGACACCCTTGTTATTCGAGACCTCACGTCAGGCACAGTTTCTAATTCCCATGGCAGTGTCGATAGCATTTGGCCTTGCCTTCGCCACAGTGTTAATCTTACTAGTGATACCAGCCATGTTGTCGATTTATGAAGATGTACATAGCTGGCTATCCTCTGATGCACAAAACAAAGCCATAGAACCGTCATAAACCTTAACTTACAGAAGAATATGCCAAAGCCAAATGAACTTGAAAAAGAACAATTAAAATCCGTCGCCCTACCGATTTGGAAAAATATTATCGAATCCTCACGAAACCAGGATTACGCTCGATTTTCACGCGGTTTTTCCAGTGATTTACGAGGCAAGTTATCGGAAGAGCATTTTCGCCAAAGCTGTATTGACTTCCCATTAATTACACACATTGCCGATGACTATGAGTTTATTGATTCAATCCACCGTGAAAATGGCATTAGTATTCTATGGCGAGTAACCAGCACTAAATATGCAGGCGATTTTTTAGGCATTTTAACTTTGCATAATGGAGAGTCGGGCGTTGAAATTACAGGGGTTTCTGTTAACTAAGGCAGGCTTATTAATTGCTGAATTGTTATAGAAAGTAGTTAGGCCTAATACTGTATGATGCCTATTGTCATGTGTTGCTATATAGTTGCTTTAGCTATTAAAACTTTTTCATTCTCTTGGCAATGATCCATCTTACAGATTTATCCGTAATTACTATATAAATCTATGCCTTCTCTTTAATATAGTCTCAACATAACTAGCCCATTCACTAAACCTGTACCCAACTGGCTCTCCCTACTAATGAAAAATAAAACTGGTGTACTACTCATAAATTTGGGCACTCCAGACAGTCCGTCCACGTCTGACGTAAGGTCTTATCTATTTCAATTCCTGAATGATCCGCGAGTGATAGATTTACCTTGGCTTTTGCGTAAGATTTTAGTGAATCTTATTATAGTACCATTCCGAGCGCCCAAATCGGCCAAACTTTACCAACAGCTTTGGACTGAAAATGGATCACCGCTGCTTCATAACAGCAAAATAGTCAGCCAAATGCTAGACGATGCTCTGGGTGAGGATTACACAGTACACTTGGCGATGCGTTATAAAAACCCAGGCATTCCCGATGTGCTAGCCCAGATGAAAAAGCTCAATTACTCCCGTATCGTGGTATTGCCCATGTTCCCACAGTATGCCTCGGCTTCAACCGGCTCGGCGCTAGAAATGGTGATGAATGAGATTAGTAAATGGTGGGCAATTCCAGAACTTAAATTTATCAGCCAATACTATGACCACCCTGATTTAATTGATGCCATTATTGACCGTGCTAGCCAATACAACTTAGGCGATTATGATCATGTGCTGTTTTCATATCACGGCCTGCCCACCCGCCATGTCGATAAAGTTTATGAAGAGGGCCTGTGTACAGATCGGGATTGTCACAATGAAATCACCGCAGAGAATCAGTATTGCTATAAAGCCAGTTGTTTTGCGACTACTCGACTATTGGCAGACAAACTCGGCTTAACTGAATCTGATTACACCGTATGTTTTCAGTCCCGACTCGACAAAAATTGGTTAGAACCCTTTTCTGACAAAGTCGTAGAGTCATGGGCGAAGAAAGGTGCGAAAAAATTACTTGTGTTCTCACCAGCCTTTACCTCGGATTGCCTCGAAACAGTGATCGAAATAGGCGATGAATATCAAGAGATTTTTATTGAGCATGGTGGCGAAAAAATCCAGTTGGTTGAAAGTCTGAACGATCATCCTTTATGGGTTAGTTGTTTAAAAAAGCTGGTCCAGGCCACCTGATTAGGCTGCTACTGATTATAATTACAGCGTAATTACTACTTGAGGAATTTCTAAATGACTGAACTGACGATATTTTATGATG
>JBNMQI010000125.1:0-6158 GCA_051277905.1 Gammaproteobacteria bacterium
GTATTCTGAAACATAATACCTGCTTCGTTACGAAAATTTTGTCCTAGTGGTTCACCGTTATAGGTGATGCTTCCGGCCGTTGGCGTCTTAATACCTTCCATTAATTCAATAGTAGTCGTTTTACCCGCACCATTAGGCCCCAGTAAACCGACACAACTACCCGCATGAATATTAAAACTCACATCGTTAACGGCAGTTAAATCACCGAAGCGCTTGACCAAATTTGATACTTGTAAAATGATGGACATCAGTGTCTCGAGTAATACGAGCGCGAAGTATAAACAGCCTACCGATTGAAAACCACTGAGGTTGAACAAAGAATATATTGATAGATCGCTTTCCTCAATCCATTTAGGCTGGAAATAACGACTGTATTTGACTAATTTGACTTCATACAGCGAGATATTATTAGTTATGATAAGTTACGCATCAAGAGAACCAACGACAGAACGCTATCGTTATTGATAGCGCTCTGTTTATTTTTAATGCTTTAAATCAGTTCACCGCGCGCGGGATAGTTATTTGTCACAACAAAATCTAACGCGCCCAATACTTCGCGGAAATGTGGGCGTGCAAATGGCATTGTACTCACTTGGCTCCAGTACAAGGTTTGATCAGGGCGCACCAGAAATAAACCTGGCTCACTAAATTCTGCCGGTTCCTCAAAACCCGTTGAAGTTTTTCCTTTACCGGCTGATCGATGCAAACCCCAAGCCTGCGCTTGATCAACACTGACACCGTAACCAAAATTTATGTTTTTTAATTCCCAATCCAGTTGAGCTTTCTCAGTTCGGGCCTTATCATCACTACTTAATGCCAAAATTGACACGCCTGCCTCGACAAATTCAGATGCTAGTTTATCCAGTTCTTTTAGGTATTTACTGCACAGCGGGCAGTGTAAACCACGATAGAAAACGACCATGGTGAAATTTTTGGGTGATTGCTCTGACAGTGACCATTGCCCTTGTAACGTTTCAACATCGAGTGCAGGCACTGGCTGGCGGGGTTTCAATACGATCATTTAATATTCCTCATTTATGTTGATTAATTTATAGCGGTGTCGATTTGTATTGCTAATATAACCCAACTAATCGTACAATTAGAGACTTTTTAACTATAAAAACTATCTTATCGTACAATTATGGATCGTCTTTCCGCTTTACTTGAATTATTCAGCCCCAAGACCGAAAAAATCGAGTTATTGATTTGTGACCAGTCAGACTTAGTTTTACCGGCTGCTTCAACTATTTCTGTTATAAATCGCGGTAATGCGCATATTGCTAGCGAAGATCAGGCCACTGTTTTTCTACAGCAAGGGGACTTGATTTGGGTCACGCAGGACTCTCATCTCAACATTACGATTGACAGTGATGACTTTGAATTACTCTGCTGCCAGTTGAAGTTTGGACCGGTGAAACTCAATCCTTTATACGATATGCTGCCACCTATCTTACTGATCAAACACGATGATAACGCTCGCCAGACACTCAGCCCAATTATTCAATTACTATTTGAGGAGAGCCAGCAACAACGTTGCGGGCAGGAAACTGTACTCGACCGACTCGGCGAGGTGCTGTTAGTCCACGTACTGCGATTTTTAATGGCGAATCAAAAGGTTGAGTCTGGTGTGTTAGCGGGTTTGTCCGATATTCGGCTCGCTCGCGCCATTACCGCAATCCATCGGGATCCTAAACAACGGTGGAGTATCGAATCACTTGCTTTATTGGCGGGCATGTCGCGCACTGCTTTTAATCATCATTTTCACCAGACCGTCGGCTGCCCTCCAGGTGAATACCTGACACAATGGCGGATACGTTTGGCCTGTCGCTTGCTTGAAACCAGTACTTCCTTAATAAGCCACATCGTTGATCAGTTAGGCTATCAGAGCGAAACAGCATTCTTTCGCGCATTTCGAAAGCGAGTTGGAATCTCCCCTAGACAGTACCGCCTCAAAGCCAAAGCTATTTCTGCACAAAATTAGCTCGCGTCAATCCATCGTTCCCGATACATTACGCATCATATTGTTAATACTTTAGGAACGTAAGTCATGCAGGGTCAAGATAGGGTTGCCGTAATTGGCGCCGGTATTGTGGGTTTAAGCTGCGCTCTGTGGTTACAGAAAAAGGGTTTTATAGTCACCCTGATCGATCCAGAAACACCTGGGTCAGGTACCTCGTCGGGTAACGCTTGCACTATCGCCGACTATGGTTGTATTCCGGTCAACAATCCGAGTATTTTCAAACGATTACCCTCGTTATTGTTTTCTAAAAATAGCCCACTGACGGTTAATAATTTTTATGCATTAACTCACCTACCCTGGTTGCTAAAATTCTTATCAAACTGCAGACCTTCACGTGTCTCTAAAATTATTGATAGTCTGGGTATGATTTTACGACAGTCTTATCAAGGGTTGAATCCATTACTTGAACTCAGTGAATCACAACACCTGATGGCCCAAAAGGGTTGTATGCACGTTTATCAAACCCTCGTAGAATTTGAAGCTGCTCGCGCTACCAATGAAATACGCAGGCAACAGGGCTCTGAATATATCGAACTCGATCACGCAGACATTCGCAATCTTGAACCCAATCTTAAGCCCATTTTCGAAAAAGGCATTCTATTCGAAAGTGCGAGTCAAACCCTCAACCCACAATCCCTGAGCACCAGCTATTTTAATCGTTTTCTCAAGAATCAAGGGACATATATTAGTCAACGAGTAGTTGAAACTATTTCTGATGGTGACATCGTGAAGTTAAAACTGGATAGTTCAGATAGCCCCCTCACAGTCGACCATGTGGTTATTGCAGCAGGCGCATTTTCAAAGCAAATCAAAGGCATTGGAGCGAAGCACTTGCCACTAGATACCGAACGCGGATATCACATTCAATATGCAAACCTGCAATCAAATGTTAGCCGTCCAGTTAGCTGGACCCAAGCAGGCATCTATGCAACACCGATGAATGAAGGATTGCGGTTTGCCGGTACTGTTGAAATAGCCGGTAATAGCCTCAAGAAAAATCAACAAGTCTTAGATTATATCACCAGGAAGGCTGGCCAAATGTTTGACCTGCCTCATCAACCCGATCAAGATTGGCTTGGCTTTAGACCTACCCTACCTGATGCGCTACCCGTCATTGGGCATAGCCCGGTATCACACCGAATTATATTTGCTTTTGGGCACCATCACCTTGGCCTGACTCTGGGAGGTATTACCGGAAAACTCATTTCAGAGCTGGTCAATAATGAACCATTGAGCCTTGACATATCAGCGTTCAGCCCAGATCGGTTTAATTAAAATAGGCGACTATTTTGAACCCGATTTAGAGTCACTTCAGAGCAAAGATTCAATGTCGCAGCCAAGTAATGTTCTTTATCACATAACGACTCAGGGCTGCGACAGACACTTCAAAAAATTTAATAATGGCAACCACTAGAGATCGAACCGACGACGCCTGATTGATTCGGCAAGATCGTTCAACCGATAATTTATTAGCTTAGTTCACGCCCAATCGAGATGATCAGGCGACGCATCCATTGATGGGCTGGGTTGTGATGAAGGAGTGGACTCCATGCCATTTTCAAGTCAATCGATGGAATACGAAACGGCGGTCGTTTAACCACCAAACGAGGATTGTCTTTTTGCATTCTCGCAGCCCTCTCGGGAATAGTCACGATCAAGTCTTTTTCTTCTGCAAGCAACATAGCGGCCTGATAGTGACGGGTAAAAACACTAATTCGGCGTTTTTTCTTCATTCGAGTGAGAGCTTCATCTACCCAACCTAGGTGCTGTACATCGCCAGGGTTCATACCAACACCGACTCCCATGCCAGTTTTGCTGACCCAAATATGTTGCGCCTGCAAATAACTATCGAGGGTAAAGTCCTGCAAAATTGGATTTTCGACACTGAACAGGCAGGCAAAATTGTCACTCCAGATGGTTTGCTGATGGAATGACTCGGGAATTTCATCAAACCGGTTAATCGCCATATCCACCTTGCCCTGTTCAACGTCCAAAAAGGTCACATCACTGGGCGTCATAATATCCAATATGACGCCTGGGGCTTCCTGACGTAGCCGGCGCAGTATAGGCCTTACCAGAGTCGACTCAGCGTAATCGCTGGCCATAATCCGAAATACTCGTTCAGATCCGGCCGGGTCGAATGACTTTTGGGGTTGTACCGCTTTATCGACGGTTGACAATACACTTCGAATCACAGGCTTTAATTGTTCAGCTCGTTCAGTTGGCGTCATTCCCTCACTGGTGCGGACTAGCAACGGGTCGTCAAACATCACCCGTAAACGGCGCAAGCTATTACTCATCGCTGGCTGACTAATACCCAGTTGGCTGGCTGCACGGGTAACGTTTCTCTCCCGCAGTAACACATCCAAGTAGGTCAGTAAGTTAAGATCTATGCGCCCAATATTCATGGAATGAATATTAGCTTTAATCCGCATTTATTTCTATTATAGTTTATTCAATGCTGCTGTGAGTCACGTTAACTCTTAGGCTGCACTTTTGATAAGTATCAGGATATGGGCAGGATAGATATGAACAATGCTCTTAAAGAATACTTCGCTGGTGAAGCATTTCTGAAAACTCTAGGTGAAAAACTTAACTAGCAATGAATAGAAATATTTTTCTCTAATAGCTCACTTTAATAAACCAAAGCGGAAGTTTTTACGCTGTATTTTAATTTTTATTGAGTGACCATTAAAGAAGGGGTGGTACGATTTTAATATATGACTTCAACTGCCTTTTGATCATTTTGATTACTTAACCAACCGAGTTAACCCGCTAATCTTTGTATAGTTTAGGGTTATAAACATCACGTAAGAAATCACCCATCAGATTGATAGTAATGACAATTACAATCAGGAACAGCCCAGGAATCAGGGTGATCCACCACGAACCTGAGAACAGGTATTCCTTGCCGATACTAATCAATGAACCGAGACTGGGTTCGGTAACCGGCATACCGAGTCCGAGGAATGACAAAGCGGCTTCAGTAATAATCGCATTAGCAATTTGTACCGTAGAAATGACAAAAATAGGCGATAGACAATTAGGCAATATGTGTTTGAACATGATCCGAGCTGGGCCAAACCCCATCACGTGAGCGGCATCAACATACTCCTTCTCTTTTTCAGCCAATACTGATGAGCGCACCGTTCTGGCGATTTGAGGCCATTCAGATAAACCAATGACCAGAATCAAGATTACCATTGCCCAGCTTGAGTAAGTCTCACCGTCGAAAGCACTCTTGACAATAGCGAGCACGATGATCGCGACCATTAGCGTCGAGAAGGATAGTTGCACGTCGGCAATGCGCATCAAAATACTGTCAACCTTGCCACCCATATAGCCCGACACCAGACCAATTGTGATGCCTATCGTGCCTTGAAATAAAACGGCAAAGATACCAATCAATAGTGACACCCGCATACCATACAAAATCGTGCTCCAAAGATCACGACCCTGGTCGTCAGTACCGAATAAAAAACGGGGGTCAGAACCTTCGATCCAGACTGGGGGTAATTCGGAATCCATTAAATCAAGCTGACGCAGATCATAGGGGTCAAATGGTGCGATAAATGGCGACAGTATGGCAAGGGTCGCCAGTATCAAAAACACCACGCTAGAAACAATGGCAACATTGTCACGACTGAAATAATAGAATAAATCTGAT
This sequence comes from Gammaproteobacteria bacterium, assembly GCA_051277905.1. Classification (GTDB taxonomy): domain Bacteria; phylum Pseudomonadota; class Gammaproteobacteria. Next base: position 5,688 of record JBNMQI010000125.1, read on the forward strand.
TGTTTAATGCGTTGCCATCTCGACGACGGATTGCTTATTTGTTGCTGGCTCATTTATTGCCACCTACCAGATCTACCATTGGATTAATAACCCCATAAAGTAAATCGACTAGTGTATTTACCACAACAAACAAGAAACCAACAAACATGATATAGGCGGTGATTAATGGGATATCGGATCGATTGACCGCTTCAAGAAACATAAAACCCATGCCCGGCCACTGAAATACTGACTCGGTCAGGATGGTGTAAGCCACCATGATACCAATTTGCACACCACCCACCGTAATCACCGGTAACATGGTATTTTTAAGTGCATGTTTCATATAAACCTTATAAGAGCTCAAGCCTTTAGCACGAGCAAATTTAACATACTCAGTGCTGAGCACTTCAAGCATTTCAGCCCGAACCAATCGGATGAAAAGCGGCAGCATGATTGACGACAATGCAACCGCTGGCATGATAATGTGCA
>JBNMQI010000126.1:0-6141 GCA_051277905.1 Gammaproteobacteria bacterium
GGCCCAAATGCGCGGGAATTATTGCAACGAGTTACCCGTGCCGATGTATCAAACGAAGCTTTTCCGTTTTTATCAGTAAGAGAAATGGATGTTGGGCAATGCCAAGCCATTGTGCAGCGAGTGAGTTATACCGGTGATAGAGGCTATGAAATATACGTGCCCGTTCATCATCAGATAGCGCTCTATCAAATTCTTAATGAAGCTGGAAAAGACTTAGGGTTGAAACCTTTTGGCATGCGCGCAATGATGAGCCTGCGTTTGGATAAATCGTTCGGTTCATGGATGCGTGAATACAAACCCGACTACACGCCGTTAGAAACAGGCCTTGATCGTTTTGTCGATTACACCAAGGCAAGCGACTTCATCGGTAAAGCAGCGGCGTTAGCGGAAAAAGATGCGGGTGCAGACCGTCAATTATGTACTTTTATAGTTGATGCAAAAGATGCTGATGTAAATGCCTATGAACCCATTTGGCATGGCGGTGAAGTGGTTGGTTTTGTTACCTCTGGCGGGTATTCACACTATAGCCAAAAAAGTATTGCGTTCGGCTTTATGCCGAATGCACTCGTAAAAGAGGGGCAGCAGGTTGAGATTGAGTTGTTAGGCGAAATGATACCGGCTCGGCTTTATGTCACACCATTGTTTGATGCAAAAAACGAATATTTACGAGGGTAATTTATTTCAAATCAACAAAATGATAAAGGTTGTAATAAGTCATCTAGAGCTAATTATTGAATCAAACGACAAGCTTTATGGAAAGAAAGTTACCCTATTCATATTGACCTAGTTTCGAGCAGGCTAGTCATTTCGGGCTGTTGGGTGAAATGTTAAGTATTACTCACCTCGTGTTCAGTATTGCTGTTAGTTATAAAAGTTGTTGGGGATAGACTCCTTTATACATTAGGTATTTTTATGGGTACAACAGTGTTATCTATTTGGCAGTGGCATGCAGACGATTTATAGTTCTCTATTATAATTTTAATAATTGTTCTCAGCAATGATGAGAACAACTGGAGGCTACGTTGGTAACACTTGTAAATCCCCATGGCGGTGAATCGCTAAAACCACTTTTGCTTGAAGGTGATGCCCTCATTGCTGAATCTAAGCGCGCAGAAGCGTTACCTAAGATTAATATCTCGTCGCGTGAATCGGGCGATCTTATTATGCTAGGTATTGGCGGCTTCACGCCACTTGATGGATTTATGTCAAAAGCTGATTGGCAAGGTGTTTGCGATAACATGCATACAGCTAGCGGGTTGTTTTGGCCAATTCCGATTACGCTTTCAACCGATACAGCCAGTGCTGATTTAATCAACGTCGGCAGTGAAGTGGGTTTATACGATGGTGAGTCGGGTCAACTTATTGCGACAATGCGCGTTGATGAAAAATATACCATCGACAAAGCACACGAATGCTCCACAGTTTACAAAACTACTGATGCTGAGCATCCTGGTGTAGCCATGGTATTGGCGCAGGGCGACGTTAATTTAGCGGGTCCGGTTAAGGTTTTATCACGAGGTGGATTTCCTGAAACCTATGGTAAGTTATTTAAAACTCCGGCGGAAACCCGAGCTGAGTTTGCTGAGATGGGCTGGAGTCGAATTGCTGCATTTCAAACGCGCAATCCAATGCATCGTTCTCACGAGTATCTCGCTAAAATAGCCATTGAAATTTGTGATGGCGTGTTAATTCATTCTTTGTTGGGTAAATTAAAAGCGGGTGATATTCCTGCTGATGTGCGTTCAGAAGCTATTGCAAGCTTGTGTGAGAATCACTTTGTTGAAAATACCGTTATGCAAGCAGGCTATCCGTTAGATATGCGCTATGCGGGTCCACGCGAAGCGTTATTGCACGCATTGTTTCGACAAAATTATGGTTGCTCGCATTTAATTGTAGGTCGTGATCACGCCGGTGTTGGGGACTATTATGGGCCATTTGATGCCCATCATATTTTTGACGAGATTCCTGAAGACGCATTAGAAACACAGCCACTTCGTATTGACTGGACATTCTGGTGCTACAAATGTGGTGGCATGGCGTCAATGAAAACATGCCCACACGACGCCGAAGACCGCTTACTGCTGTCAGGCACCAAACTTCGAAAAATGCTGTCTGAAGGTGAAAATCCACCGCCGGAATTTAGTCGGCCTGAAGTCGTTGCTATCTTGCAGAAATATTATGCGGGATTGTCTGATGAAAAAAATGTGAAAATCAAACTGGAAGGTCATTCTGGCCAATAATTCGTAACAATAGTTATGGTTGGTTTTCTGAAAAATGTAGAGGTCAAACCCTATATTTTCGATCAGGTAAAACTGCGATTAGTGATTCTTTCTGACACGCATGGATACCTAGACGAAAATATAGCGGCGCTAATTCGCACGGCAGATGTTGCTATTCATGCTGGCGACGTTATGGATATTAGTGTGCTCGAACAAATGCATCCCGCATTGAAAACTATTGCTGTAGCAGGCAATAATGACGAGCAAGGGTTGTGGTCTTCGCGCGACAACTGCTTTACAAAACAACTCCCCGCTAGTGTTCAAGTGCAATTATCCGGAGGGACTATTGCAATAGAGCATGGTCATCGGTTTGGATTTTCACAGCCTGATCATCAAAGCCTTATAGCGGCATACCCTGAGGCGAGGGCCATTATTTATGGTCATACACATAAGCAGCTGATTGACCAGTCGTGCACGCCGTGGGTGCTTAACCCAGGTGCTGCTGGTTTAGTACGGAATCAAGGGGGGCCTCGCTGCTTAGTGTTGAACACGAATGGCAATGAATGGCTGATCGAAGCCAGTATTTTCCCCCAGCCCTATTTTGAAGCCGGATCTAAATGGCATTAATCTTTTTATTTTCAAGAAACATTCCTACCCAATTAAGGCTATGTGATAACAACACTATCTGCCTCGAATATTAGGCGTGATGATATTCTTACGGCCGGTGATTTAAGCTGGGCTGATAATGCTTAAAATTAAGTTTTAATGTTTTTTTGGCGCATTGCCAAAATTGATAACCCTTATATTTTAAAAAATGGGCAATATTTAATATAGCCTTAAGTAAACGATCTTATCTGTTTAGACTAGGTCAATTTCAGTATTTATTTTTTGAGAGGATGTCGTTACATTCAATGAACAAACTGGCTAGGTCTCAAACCGATCACATGAACTTTTGAATACGATTTTTTGTCCGTGGTAATAAATGAGTTAGCAAGTATTTTGTATTTAAATATCTAGTTTAGTTACATTTATAGAGATAGTATTTTCCTAATCAGGCAGTGGCATGTTGTTTATAAAGATTCAGGGTGTTTTTTTTAAACGAACTATTATGAAAATGCGAATTATTGTTATTTAAATTATCGTTAAGTTATATTAATATTCTTTCTAAGTAAGATTGAATTCAATCCCTTAGAACTATAAGTTCATTAATTAGCTTAATTACAATTGTTTAAAATCGGAGGTTTTAATATCTTTATCTAAAAGCGATTAACTTAAATTCCACATCTAGTATTGATAAGTGGAAATTAAAGTTCTTAATGGGATATCCCAGCATTTCTTGCTTTTCCCCTCATTGTTTCCATAGCGAAACAATTTTTCTTATATGGCTATAAATTATTCTGCCTTGTGTTGCAGATAGCATTGCCCGACAATTTGAAATAATAAAATTTTAGGGGAGTGGTAATAATATGTTCAGTAATAATCCCTTTACCGGGCTTGCTTATACAATACCAACTGAAGTAATTCAGATAGCTATTGTTTTAATGATTGTTTCGGTGATTGCCGGCACCTTATTTGATGTTATTCACAAGAAGAGTGCTAAATATTTTTTCGAAAATTGGCGTAAGTCAAACACAAGTGCTACGAAAGATGTTGGCGGTGGTGAAGTTGCTAAACTAGCAATTGAAACTTTAGTGGTTGACGTTGCGACCTCTTCTGAACTAGGTCTTTGTGGTACTGATCGTAGGATTGCTCATCTACTCACTATGTGGGGATTTGTCGTACATGTTTCAGCCACTATTGCTATGGCAATTGTTGGCAGTGAGTCAACTATTTGGCCAATGCTCTGGCACTTGGGTGCGTTGTCTGTCTGTGTTGGTGGATATTGGTTTTGGTTTTTTATCCGTGTCGACGTTTCAGCTGAAGGTAACTCGCCTTTTCGTCTTATTCGGGCTGATCTTTTTGTGCTTTCATTGGTAGGCACAACAACGTTTGCCCTGTTATGGTCTTTAACTCAGGGAGGCGTCACAGGTTGGGTTTTCTTCGGACTATATTTACTCTCTGCGATTGCTTTATTTGGCGGCGTACCCTGGTCAAAGTTCTCACATATGTTTTTCAAGCCAGCTGCAGCATTACAAAAGAAAATATCTAAGGCCGATGGTTCACAAGAAAACATGCCGGATGTTGGTGAAATGAATGACCCAGCTATACATGCTAAATTTCCAGATCTTCCTATGTATTTGGGTAAAAACCCACCTAATTTCGGTCTTGGAATCAAACGTGAAAAGCCTCGTCACTATTAATAAAATTAACTGATTGCTGAGAAGTATTCAGTACAATAAAAATAGTCAGCTCGCTGACAAGCGGAGAGAATTAAATGCCAACATTTGTATACATGACCCGTTGTGACGGGTGTGGAAATTGCGTCGATATATGTCCTTCAGATATTATGCACATCGACAAAACCACACGCCGCGCATACAACATTGAGCCTAACATGTGCTGGGAATGTTATTCCTGTGTCAAAGCCTGTCCACAAAACGCAATTGACGTTCGTGGCTATGCAGATTTCGCCCCACTGGGGCACTCAGTTCGAGTAATCCGTGATGAAGAAAAGGGTGTCATTGCTTGGCGAATTAAATCTCGTAACGGCGAGATGGACATGAATTTGCTTGCACCTATTACCACTAAGCCCTGGGGTAAGCACATTCCAAAACTAGCTGATGTGCCTGCACCTTCTAAGGAAATGCGTAACAGTCAGTTGCTATTCAATGAGCCTAAGTACATCCGCATGGATGATGGTGATATACATACTCTGGAATCTAACAAACTTAAGATGAAACTAGGGGTTTATTACTAATGCCTAATACAATTACAGAAGACAATATTGATGTTCTGATTGTAGGCGCAGGCCTTGGCGGCACGGGTGCTGCTTTTGAGGCGCGCTATTGGGGACAAGACAAAAAAATCATTATTGCTGAAAAGGCAAACATTGACCGTTCTGGTGCTGTAGCTCAAGGGCTTTATGCTATTAACTGTTACATGGGCACCCGTTTTGGTGAAAATAATCCTGAAGACCATGTGCGCTATGCTCGTATGGATTTGATGGGAATGGTTCGTGAAGATTTGTTGTTTGATATGGCACGTCACGTTGATTCGACTGTACATCAGTTTGAAGAATGGGGTCTGCCGTTAATGCGCGATCCTAAGAGTGGAACCTATCTACGTGAAGGACGCTGGCAAATCATGATTCACGGTGAGTCCTATAAGCCGATTGTTGCTGAAGCTGCAAAGAAATCAGCTGATGAAGTATTTAACCGCATCTGTGTTACTCATCTACTAATGGATGATGCAAAAGAAAATCGCATTGCAGGGGCCGTTGGATTCAGTGTTCGTACGGGTGAGTACCATGTATTCAAATCTAAAACTGTCATTGTTGGTGCCGGTGGCGCGTCCAATATCTTTAAGCCTCGTTCAGTTGGCGAAGGTGCGGGTCGTGTTTGGTATGCACCCTGGTCATCGGGATCAGCTTATGGCTTGATGATCGATGCTGGCGCCAAGATGACTCAAATGGAAAACCGAATCGTACTGGCTAGATTTAAAGATGGTTATGGACCTGTTGGAGCCTACTTCCTTCATTTGAAAACATATACTCAAAACTGTAATGGTGAAGAGTACGAATCTAAATGGTTCCCTGGTTTAACCGAAATGGTGGGCAAGGAATATTTAGATACAGAAGGTCAGCATTTATCTCACAAACCAATCCCAACTTGTCTGCGTAATCACGCATTCATCTCCGAAGTAAACGCAGGTCGTGGTCCGATTCACATGGTGACTATGGAAGCTTTCCAAGACCCTCATCTTGAAGAGATTGGCTGGCACAACTTCTTAGGCATGACTGTAGGTCAAGCCGTATTGTGGGCAG
>JBNMQI010000127.1:0-6127 GCA_051277905.1 Gammaproteobacteria bacterium
CCAAATAAATAATGAATAGGAAATAAAGATGGACGTAAATAGAAAGAAAGCACTCGACGCAGCTCTGGGTCAAATTGAAAAGCAGTTTGGCAAGGGAGCCGTCATGCGATTGGGCGACTCAGGTGTTGATAATACCATTGGTATTATTTCAACTGGATCATTGTCACTAGACGTCGCGTTAGGCATCGGTGGCTTACCGCGAGGTCGGGTAATTGAAATTTATGGGCCAGAATCCTCGGGAAAAACAACATTAGCGCTTCAGGTGGTAGCTGAGTGTCAAAAGGCAGGAGGTGCAGCGGCATTTGTCGATGCAGAGCACGCGCTTGACCCATCCTATGCTGGTAAGCTAGGTGTTGAAATCGATGATTTATTGGTTTCACAACCCGATACAGGTGAGCAAGCACTTGAAATCACCGACATGCTAGTTCGCTCTGGTGGTGTCGATGTCGTGGTTATTGACTCGGTTGCTGCATTGACTCCAAAGGCTGAAATTGAAGGCGATATGGGTGATTCACATATGGGCCTTCAAGCTCGTTTAATGTCACAAGCTTTGCGTAAGCTAACGGGTAACATTAAACGCTCAAACACGATGGTTATTTTCATTAACCAGATTCGGATGAAAATTGGTGTCATGTTTGGAAATCCAGAGACAACCACTGGTGGTAATGCACTTAAATTTTATGCATCCGTTCGTCTTGATATACGCAGAATTGGTGCGATTAAGCGTGGTGATGAAGTGGTTGGTAATGAGACACGAGTCAAAGTCGTTAAGAACAAAGTGGCGCCACCTTTCAAACAGTGTGAATTCGAAATCCTTTATGGCGAAGGTTCTTCACGTGAAGGTGAGCTAATCGATCTTGGCGTAAAGCTGGGCTATGTGAACAAGGCTGGTGCCTGGTATAGCTATGGAGAAGTGCGCATTGGACAGGGTAAGGATAACTCGCGTCAATTCCTCAAGGAGCATCCAGAAATGTCGGCAGAAATAGAGCATAAAATTCGTGAAGAACTGTTGCCTAAGCCCTCTGATAAAGCCAACAACGAGGTGAAGGAAGCCAATACCCAAGCCGAGTTGGAAGAAATTTAATTAACACTTGAATTCGATGGTAGACTTAAATATCAGTAATAAGTTTTAAGCGTGAGCGCCAGAAATGAGTGCTAGGAATAAAGCGATGGATTTGCTCGCGCGTCGAGAACACTCGACGCACGAGCTTCGACAAAAATTGAAACAGCGAGAGTTCGATCATGAGGAAATCGAGCTTGCGCTCGAGGTGTTGCAACAAAACAATTTACAAAGTGATGCACAATTTACTGAGAGCTATATTAACAATAGAGTTAATGCAGGCCTTGGCCCAATAAAAATTATCCATGAGTTACGCCAAAAAGGTGTTGCTAGTGAGTTAATTGATGAACAAATGTCCGTACTTTCAATTGACTGGAATGAGTCACTTGAGCAGCAACGAATAAAGAAATATGGGCTTCAAATTCCGAATGATTATAGCCAAAAGATGAAACAGGCGCGCTTTTTACAAAATAAGGGTTTTTCTACTGAGTCAGTCATGAGATTATTCCGATAGCTAAGGCTCTGATGAAATAAAACCACAGCGTCGATCGGAAACATCATTTTCACAAGTTACGAACAAAATATTTCGTTTCTAGCCTAATGGATCAAGACCTCAAAAATATGACTACCAGCGCTGAATTACGCAACAAATTTCTTAACTACTTTGAAGGCCACGGACATTCCATTGTTGCCTCTAGTCCACTCGTTCCGGGCAATGATCCCACCCTGCTGTTTACCAATGCGGGCATGGTGCAATTTAAAGACGTTTTCCTTGGTACCGACAAGCGGAGTTACAGCAAAGCCACCACATCTCAGCGTTGTGTTCGAGCAGGCGGTAAACACAATGATTTAGAGAACGTCGGTTACACGGCAAGACACCATACTTTTTTTGAAATGTTGGGTAACTTCAGTTTTGGTGATTACTTTAAAGAACAAGCTATCTTTTATGCTTGGGATTTTCTCACTAATGTTATTGGTCTGCCTGTTGACAAACTTTGGGTGACTGTTTATTCCGAAGATGATGATGCTGCTGATATATGGCTCAATAAAATTGGCGTTGATCCCGCAAAACTAACCCGCATTAGCACGAGCGATAACTTTTGGTCGATGGGTGATACAGGGCCTTGCGGACCTTGTAGTGAAATTTTCTATGATCATGGGCCTGAAATTGAAGGGGGTCCTCCAGGTACACCAGAAGAAGATGGCGATCGGTACATCGAAATTTGGAATCTAGTTTTCATGCAATACAACCGAGACGAGCAGGGCACTTTAAATCTTTTGCCTAAACCTTCAGTCGACACAGGCATGGGGTTAGAGCGACTCGCTGCTATCTTACAAAACGTCCACAATAATTATGATATCGACTTATTCCAGACATTGATCAAAGCGGCGGCTGAGTTAACCGGCATTAACGATTTGGAAAATAAATCACTACGCGTTATAGCCGATCATATTCGATCCTGTGCGTTTCTTGTTGTTGATGGTGTTTTGCCTTCGAATGAGGGGAGAGGTTATGTGCTGCGACGTATTATTCGTCGCGCTGCACGTCATGGTCACCAATTAGGCTGTAAGATGCCCTTCTTTTATAAGTTGGTTACGACGCTAGATAAATTAATGGGTGAAGCCTACCCCGAGCTGACTCAACACCGAGACCATGTCGCTCGTGTCTTGCAAAAAGAAGAACAGCGATTTGCTGAAACCTTAGAATTGGGCATGGGAATTCTTGAGCAAGCGATTAGCGAGCTTAGCAGTATTACGATCAGTGGCGCCGTTATTTTTAAACTCTATGACACATTTGGATTTCCCGTCGACTTAACTGCTGATGTTGCTAGAGAGCGAGGTCTAGAAATAGATTTAGTGGGTTTTGAAGCCGAAATGGAAACGCAGAAAACGCGAGCCAGAGCAGCGAGCCAGTTTGGTGCGGCCAGTAAAAAATTCAACCTTGATGGTTATATTGCGACTAGATTTTTGGGTTACGAGCATAATACTGCAGCTGCCAAAGTCATTGCTATCCTGCAAAACGACACTTCAATTAGTTCACTCGACAATGGGGATCAATCCATTGTGGTACTGGACCAAACCCCTTTTTATGCTGAATCGGGTGGGCAGGTGGGTGATACCGGAGTTTTGACTATAGGTGATAGCATTTTTCAAGTCAGTGATACTCAGAAGCAAAGCGGCGTATACCTGCACGTAGGACGACTGACAAGTGGTCAGCTCAGCGTTGGCGATTCTATTCAAGCGGCAATCGATACAGAGCATCGTCAAGCGGTGATGCTGAATCACTCATCAACTCATTTGATGCATGAAGCATTAAGGCAAATTTTAGGCGAGCATGTGCAGCAAAAAGGGTCGTTGGTTGATGCCGAAAAGCTACGGTTTGATTTTTCACATTATCAACCAGTCACTAAAAATGAGATCATTCAAATAGAAACATGGGTAAATGATCAGATCCGCCTAAATGCACTGACCAGTTCTCAATTGATGAACATGGACGAGGCCAAAGAGACCGGTGCTATGGCGTTATTTGGTGAAAAGTATGGTGATGTTGTTAGGGTATTGAGTATTGGTTCGGATTCAGTCGAGCTATGCGGTGGTACACATGTACAAAGAACTGGCGATATCGGCCTATTTAAAATGACACTCGAGACAGGTACTGCCTCAGGTGTTCGACGAATTGAAGCGGTCACAGGCCGTGATGCAGTTCGGCGCTTTATCGATTGCGAGTCTAAAATAGACAATGCAGCGCAAGCGTTAAAATCGAGCCGGGATGATCTTGTCGATAGAATTCAGCAATTACAAACCAGCTTACGCATGCAGGAAAAAGAATTGATCGCGTTAAAGTCAAAGGCAGCCAGTCAGGCTGGAGGTGACTTGGTTAGCCAAGCGTTAGAAGTGAAGGGAATTAAGGTGTTAACTGCGGTACTAGAAGGTGCTGATGTTAAAACTCTTCGAGATACTGTCGATCAATTAAAGAATAAACTAGTAGCCGCAGTCGTTGTATTGGCCAGCAGTCAGGACGGTAAAGTGAATATTATTGCTGGCGTCACTCAGTCGGAAACCAGCCAGATTCGAGCAGGTGATATAGCAAAATTTGTCGCTGAGCAATGTGGTGGTAAAGGGGGAGGGCGACCTGATATGGCTCAAGCGGGTGGAACCCAACCAGAAAACTTGGAAAAAGCGTTGACGTCGGTAGCACCTTGGATAGAGAACCAAATTTAATTGCCGTCAAACGTGATAAATAGCTAGAATTCGTTATACAAATGAAGCTATTTTTTCTATAATCCCGCCTCGTTTTTTTCTAGCAGAACACATGCCTTTACTGGTTCAAAAATATGGTGGTACTTCAGTCGGCTCTATAGAGCGTATTGAAGCGGTCGCAGAAAAGGTTATCGCTTATAAAGAACAGGGTAATGACATGGTTGTCGTGCTGTCTGCAATGAGTGGTGAGACCAACCGACTATTGGCTTTAGCCAGCGAGATAACGCCAAAACCAAAAGGGCGTGAGCTCGATGTATTGCTCACCACGGGTGAACAAGTCACAATAGCTTTATTGGCAATGGCACTTGTCAAGCGAGGATACCCAGCAAAGTCTTACACCGGTGGTCAGGTCCGTATTGTTACTGATAGTGCGCATAATAAGGCGCGAATCAAATCCATCGATAACGAAAACATTCGACGAGATCTTGATGAGGGTAAAATAGTTGTTGTTGCCGGTTTTCAAGGAGTTGACGAACAGTCAAATATCACCACTTTGGGCCGTGGTGGCTCAGATACAACGGGTGTTGCATTGGCTGCTGCCTTGGGTGCTGACGAATGCCAGATTTTTACAGACGTAGATGGTGTTTATACTACTGACCCGCGTGTAGTCCCGAACGCAACCCGTTTAAAAACTATTACTTTTGAAGAAATGCTCGAAATGGCCAGCCTTGGTTCAAAAGTGTTACAAATTAGAGCAGTTGAATTTGCTCAGAAATATAATGTTCCATTGCGCGTTTTATCTTCATTTGAACCAGGCGAAGGAACCCTAATAACCTCAGAATATGAAGCAGGCGATATTATGGAACAAGCACTAATATCGGGCATTGCATTTAACCGTGACGAAGCCCAGCTAACAGTCAATGGCGTTTCCGATACCCCCGGTATTGCATATAAAATTTTAGGTCCCATTTCCGATGCGAACATCGAAGTAGATATGATTCTGCAAAATGTCGGCGCTGATGGTTCAACTGACTTCACATTTACAGTGCATCGAAATGATTATGATGCAGCGCTTGAATCATTAAACAAAACTGCAAAAGAACTTAATGCACGCGTTACGTCGGGTAACAATCGCATTGCCAAAATTTCAATTGTTGGCGTAGGAATGAGATCACATGCGGGTATTGCGAGCCGTATGTTTGAACTGTTAGCTAAGGAAGGTATCAATATCTTGATGATATCGACTTCTGAAATTAAGGTTTCAGTCGTTGTTGATGAAAAATATTTAGAATTAGGTGTTAGGGCATTACATGATGGTTTCGAATTAGAGTTTGAAAGGTAGCCCTTGTTGAATTAGTTGGGTAGAATGCGCCAACTCTAAACTTGTTTAGGGCAATATAATAATAATTAAAAGATAAGCTACATAGGAATTGAGGTTGAGATTGCTGTATTTTATTTATTTGGAGAAGACATATGCTGATATTAACTCGGCGGATTGGAGAAACTTTAATGGTAGGTGACGAAGTAACCGTCACTGTTTTAGGCGTTAAAGGTAATCAAGTTAGAATCGGCGTCAATGCGCCGAGAGAAATAGCGGTTCATAGAGAAGAAATTTACGACCGTATTAAAGCGGAAGAAGGACAGGCGACAGATCAAGATCAAGATCAAATAGGTAATAAAATAGAAAATTTATAGCCTATTAGCTGTGTTTGGAATAAAGCGGTAGTTTTTATCGTCTTATCAAATAAAATTTGGAGAGCTGGCCGAGTGGCTTAAGGCGCGCCCCTGCTAAGGGTGTATACGTTAATCCGTATCGAGGGTTCGAATCCCTCGCTCTCCGCCATAAGTGAGCCTTAAGTAGTTGAT
>JBNMQI010000128.1:0-6100 GCA_051277905.1 Gammaproteobacteria bacterium
AGCATCACCTTTAAACACTTTTAGATTAATACCTGCAGATTCCAGTGCGTTGCGAGTATCAGGAAATCCGTCAATCATGATGCATTCTCCAGGTGCTATGGTGAGAATATTACCACTGAGTGTTCCACTTGCTTTATATTCTTTAAAAGGTAAATTAATGAAGTTAAAGTCCATGCTTTGCATTAATTGATAAAGGCTCACGGGCAAAAGCATGTCACAAATAGCGGCAGTTTTTGTGTCGACTAAACTGATCAATGACATCAAATGTAAACAGGCTGCTGAACCTTGATAAAAAGGCACATCAAAAGCATGGACGGTAATGTCCTGATCAGTCAGCATTTCAGTCATTTGATCAATGCCTAACTGGTTAGTACGAAAACCTCGACCCATTGCGAGTGTCTTGTTATCCAGCCAAAGCGTATCACCTGCCTCTGCCCTAGCATTGCCACTAATTTCACCTATAACGGGTATATTCAAGCGATCATAAAACGTTTTATGCAATAATTGCTCACCCTGCCTAAGCGGCTTACCAGGGTTCATCAGAATCGCACCGGCAGGTGTAATGAGTGATGCGTCGTAGGTGAATACAGCATCTGCAATATTTGGGTTATCTTCTTCCATCCATAAAATATCAACACCATAATCTGTTAACAGATCAGAAAAAGCTTCGTGTTGAGAGAGAACTTTATGCCGATCAAACGTTGGTCCATAATTCCAGATTGCAGCGTCAGCTTCAAGTAGTGCAACGCCTGGTTTGAATAACGCAACACGACGTAAATCACAAGTCATTGAGGAAACGCCGTACATTATTCGTTTCCTTGTTTACGTATCAAATTGGGTATATCTTCAGAACAGAGTGATAGTGCATTTACGGTTGAAATAGCGGTACAAAATTCACCATGCATAGAAGCAACGGCCATTCGATGCACGATTTCTGGTTCATGATCAACACCGTCAAGATCAATTCGATTCGTTGTAGCACAAGCGTCTTCAACCAGATAAGTATCAAAGCCCAGGTTTCCAGCCATGCGAACAGTAGTCTCAACACAAAAGTTTGTGAAAAAACCGGCAACAATTAATCGATTAATACCAGCGCGTCGTAATTCAACTTCTAGGGGAGTCCCAATAAAACCGCTATTAACATCTTTGGTAACAACAATGTCATTTTGGTTAATTTCTAAACCAGCTATTTGATGACCTGTTTCAAGTGATAACTTTAAGGGTGATGTGGCCTCACGTGAGTCGTGACGAGTAAAAGCTACCTGATTGTTAGAATCACGAAAGCCTTTTAAAAGGTTGCGCATTTTATCTTCTGCATCTGAGTTATTACGGCGACCATTTCGCCCGCCCCAGTGTTGTAGAACATTAACGCCAACCTGAACATCGATTAAAAGTAGGCAACTATCACTTCCAAATCGTGTAATCATCGTATATTTTCCGCTTAACTAGACTTTTATATAGAATAATCTGACCCTCAACACTATACAACAGGTAAAAGAAATTACATTTAATTGAATTTACAGGTACCCAATACCGTGTAAAACAGAGCTTTAGTTACAGAATTTTTATGAAGAGCTAAAAAATAAATGCTAGTATCAATGGTGATTGAATTACAACCAACGGGTTAAACGGAAGGCATAGTTGGATGAAAAAGAGTAAACAAATCAAATTATGCAAAGGTTTTCTGCCTAGCGCTATGATCCCAATTTTAATTGCGACAGCATTTGGAGGTTTAGGCTGGTACTCATTTTATGACGAACAAAAAACCAATCAGGCCTTTATTCTTACCAGTGAGAAAGAACAAAAAAATCTAGAAGGTGATCTTAAACGAAGTCAATTGAGTAATGATGAGCTTGAATCTCGACAGATCCAGTTAGATGAACAGAATAAACAGCTCGAAGCCCAAGTTAATAATCATCTACAGAGAGCTAACAGCCAGAATCAGATAATTGTTCAACTTAAAAGTGATTTGTTCAAGAAGAGCAATGAACTTGGTTCGTCAAATGACCAAAATGCAATAGTCGAAACTGCTTTATTAGAAGAGAAAAATAATCTTAAACGTGCAATCGAAAATACGTCAAGACTCGAAAATAATATGCAACGAATGATCGACCAAGTGGCAATAAAATCTAGTGGGTTGGAAAAACAGCTCGAACAGCGCCAAACCCTAGAAGCGTCGTTGAGTGCCAAAATCGATTCTGTGAGTGAAGAAAAAAAAGTACTATTCGACAAATTACGGGGTGAGGAGCAACGTCGACAGCAGCTTCAAAATCAGGTGACACAGGTTAATAACAACATCAATATTAAAGCTGATGCACTTATAGATGCAAAACAGGGACTCGATAAATTACAAACAAAACTCGATGAAATACGAATTGAGAAAGATCATGAGGCAGCCGAATTTGTCGCTCTAAAAAAGCAACTCGAACAGGAATTAAACCAAACTCAAATACAGTTTACCCAGCTCAAGAATAAAATGCGGGTTATTAATTTGACCAGCGAAGTTTTATTTAAATCAGGCTCAGCAGAAATTAAACCTGCGGGTCAAAAAGTGCTAGTGCTAATTGCTGCCACGTTAAATAAATACCCTAACCGGCAGGTTTTTATTGAGGGCCATACAGATAATGTACCAATGGGTAATAATTCAAACTATCATTCAAACTGGGAGCTATCATCGGCTCGAGCAATATCGGCAGCTTTAATACTCCAAGCAAATAACCAAGTTTCACCTAAAAGACTCAAAGTGGTTGGTCATAGTGAGTTTAAACCTATTACCAGTAATGAAACCGCTGAGGGTCGTCGACTTAATCGTAGAATTGAAATTAGACTATTACCAGAATCAGAGGGTGCGCTTTAGTTATCCAATCAGAAGTACAGTTTAAATAATTACTTTTGAACAATACAATTTTCTAAACAAGTGCAATTTATAAACCCCTCCTGATAGTCGTCTATAAATGGTAATGCTTATATTTTTAATGCTTTCTTAACATTCGCAAAAGCTTGAAGCGCAAATAGAATTTGCTGTTGGCTCAAATCAGTGGATATTTGAGTCCTTATTCTGGCCTTGCCTTTTGGCACAACAGGAAACGAAAAAGCTACGACATAGACACCTTGATCTAACAGGGCATCTGCAAACAGGCTAGCGAGTTTAGCGTCGTGAAGCATCACTGGAATAATGGGGTGTTCTCCGGGTTGTAACTCGAACCCAAGCTGTTCTAAGCCTTCACGAAATTGAGCGGTGTTTTGTTTCAGTTTATCTCGAAGATCATTCGTCTCGATCACCAGATCTAATGCTTTCAAAGCACCTGCAACAACCGGCGGTGCGACTGTATTTGAAAAAAGGTAAGGCCGTGACCGTTGGCGTAATAAGGCGATAATTTCTTTTCTTGCGCTGGTATAACCACCGCTGGCACCACCGAGTGCCTTGCCCAGAGTACCTGTTGTAATATCGACGCGATCCATGCAGTTTCGATATTCATGCGTGCCTCGCCCATTGTTACCAATAAAGCCTGTCGCGTGGCAATCGTCGAAATGGACGATGGCTTGATACTTGTCTGCGAGGTCGCAGATTTCATCGAGTTTTGCGATGAAGCCATCCATAGAGAAAACACCATCAGTGGTGATTAATTTAAATCGCGCGCCATTTTTATCGGCTTGTTGCAGCTGTGCTTCGAGGTCTAACATATCAGAATTTTTGTAACGATAGCGTTTGGCTTTACACAAACGTACGCCGTCGATAATACTGGCATGGTTAAGCTCGTCGGATATCACTGCGTCTTGTTCATTCAGTATTGTTTCGAACAAACCACCATTGGCATCGAAACAGGAGGGATAGAGGATGGTGTCTTCCATACCGAGGAACTGACTGAGCCTGTCTTCTAATTGTTTATGAATGACTTGAGTGCCACAAATAAAACGCACAGAAGCCATGCCATAACCCCAACGATCAAGGCCAGCTTTGGCGGCGGCATTGACGTCAGGGTGTTGGGCTAAGCCTAGGTAGTTATTCGCGCACAGGTTCAACACTTCGCGGCCATCGACGACGCCGATGTTAGAGCCTTGCGCCGTGGTAATTTGGCGCTCCTGCTTCATTAAATCAGCCGATTCTATGTCGCTTAGCTCGTTCTCAAGATGTTGTTGTAATTTACCGTACATGATTGTTCCTGTATTAGATTGCCCGCATTGATTAGAACTATTTAATTCGATCAGGTTAAGTCGCCCAGGTAAGAATAACTTTGCTGGCTTCGCCAGTGTTCATGGCATCAAACCCTTGCTGAAAGTCGGTGTAGTTAAGGCGGTGCGTTATCACCGGTGAAATATCCAGACCCGATTCGATTAGCACCGACATCTTGTACCAGGTTTCATACATTTCTCGACCATAAATACCTTTCAACGAGAGCATGTTGAATATCACCACGGTCCAGTCGATAGCAACGTCTTCACCAGGAATACCGAGTATGGCTACCTTTCCACCATGACACATGTTGCTGAGTAAATCGCGAAATGCCTGTGCATTACCTGACATTTCGAGACCCACATCAAAGCCTTCGGACATGCCTAGCTCTTGTTGAACATTTACCAAATTTTCGGTGCGGATATCGACTGCTCGAGTCGCACCTAATGACGATGCCAGCGCCAAGCGCTTTGGGTTTACATCGGTAATAACAATATGCCTGGCACCTGCGTGACGACAGATTGCTACCGCCATAGCACCAATGGGGCCAGCGCCAGTGATTAGTACGTCTTCTCCTAAAAGGTCAAACTGCAGCGCGGTATGCACTGCATTACCAAAAGGATCAAACAGAGCGGCGATATCGAGATCGATTCCAGCTCGGTGCTCCCATACGTTAGACATGGGCAGCGATAAATACTCGGCAAATGCGCCGGCACGATTGACACCTACACCGCTGGTATGTGCGCATAAATGTCGCCGACCGGCATGACAATTACGACAACGGCCACAAACCACATGGCCTTCACCCGACACTATTTGACCTGAATGAAAGTCGAGTACGTTTGAACCGACTTCAACAATTTCACCGACAAATTCATGCCCAACCACCATCGGGACTGGAACGGTTTTTTGTGCCCAACTATTCCAGTTGTAAATATGTAGGTCAGTACCACAGATTGCGGTGCGCAAAACACGAATAAGAACATCGTTGATACCGTATTCAGGTAAGGGGACGTCTTCCAGCCACAAGCCGGGTTCAGCATTTCTTTTGACGAGTGCTTTCATTATATCTCCGTTTGAAACAATTAGGTCGTTTCGAGTGCTATATTGGAATAATTCTAGCATACTAGAAAGAAGATTCGCAACATACAAGAACTAATTCCTTTATAAGAGAATAACGTGGCGTCAAAAATGTTAAACCCAGATGAAACAGCCCATCTTACGAATCAGGTATTACAGGACAGAGTTACCTTGCTACGTAAGAAAAACAAACTAACACTGAATCAACTCGCTGCGTTATCTGGCGTGAGTCGTTCAATGCTGAGTCAAATAGAGCGTGGACAAGCTAATCCGACACTTGCCGTAACCTTCCGAATTGCGCAGGCATTTGGTATTAGTATTGGCGAATTAGTTGAGCAGGTAGGCAGTAGTGCGAATATCGATATTGTTCATGCAGATGATCCTAACAATCTATTCCGTACAGATAAGGAATGTAATATTCGAACGCTGTCTCCACTGCATACGGAAAAAAGCGTTGAATTTTATGAGTTGAAAATAGCGGCCAAATCTAGCCTGAAAAGCGCCGCACACTTTGAAGGTGCCCGGGAATTACTCACCGTTACCGGAGGCAGCGCCAGTATCGAATCGGGGACTACCCATTGTGTTCTCGGCGTAGGCGACACGGCTCATTATCGGGCTGACGTGGAGCACTGTATTAAAAATACTGGCAAAGACGAGCTGGTGTGTTTTTTGGTAGTTACCTATCAATAGAATACAATGGCATGACTTTTGGTTGATACAGGCATATTTGAAGGTTCAGCCCAGTATGATTGACCTAGTGTGACTGACCGGCCCAATTATCAAGCTTACTACACAGTGCATTGCTAACGGCTCTTAACAGTAGTGTAAAAATACATAAGGTCACGA
>JBNMQI010000129.1:0-6090 GCA_051277905.1 Gammaproteobacteria bacterium
GTGGATCGACCAACCAGTGTTGAAAGGTCGCGTAATTGACTTGATTAACTGCCAAATTTACAAACGATTCATCGAAGAAAAAATTGAAATACCCTACAGCAAGCAGGACTTGTATATTAAGGAATTACCTAAGTCATCAGGCTGATTACTCATTAACTAAATATTTGCTGCGCCCACAACGATAGCTTATTCAGCAATGCCTGTTCTCGGTCACCCTGCTCACGCTGCGCGAGGGTTAATAGTTGCTGTTGGAATTGATCCACCGTTAATCCATTTGCGTCATCTTCATCAAGCAATCGGCTCTGGCAAAAACGTTGCCAACGTAATGACTCTTCTGGCGATAACGACTGTGGGAAATTACGCGCCCTGTAACGAAATAATAGTATTTGTAAACGCCGGTCCTGAAAGCAATCTTCAGACCAACTAGAGAGCTCAATAGGTGTTGCAGCTAACACTTGATTACACACTAACCGGTCACGTTGGTTGATAAATCCTTCGTATAGTGCGCTGTCAGCATCACCTGATGGATAATCTTTTACCTCACTATAAACACTTGTTAAACGTTTTATAAGATCAGCATCAGACAGTAATAAATCTCGATTAGCTCGAATTTCATTCCAATCAATTCCCCACTGTTGTGCCTGTGTTTCATTCAGTGTTGACACCGGTGCCAGTGCGGGTGACTTGTTGATATGCACACCTTTCAACGGCAAGCGCTGTTCACCTTCAGTCAAGTCAAGCGTTCGGGTATATAACTTTTTTTGAATCTCTTCTGCGCTTAATTTCAATAAAACTTGAGGATTGAAACGCAAATTATAACAAATGATTTCATTAGAATTGGTCGGATTTGCCAGTAATGGCAATATGGGTGCAAGACAGCCTTGATCGGCGGGGAACATACCGCTGACATGCAAAAGAATGACCGGCTTAGTGAGGTTGAGTAGTTCAGCGGCTTTATTTTTATTTCGAAGATTTAAATAGAAATCAAATAACTTAGGCTGTTTTTGTTTCACCAACTTCGCCAACGCAATCGTAGCCTTAACATCCACTAAGGCATCATGGGCTCCTTGTTGCTCGATATCATTGGCTTGCGTCAAGTCAGTTAACTTAAAGCTAGCAACACCCTTGTCATTCATCGGCCACTGTATGCCTTCAGGCCGAAGCGCACGCGTTAATCGTAGTAAATCCAACACATCCCATCGACTATTACCGTTTTGCCAGCTATACGCATAGGGGTCACGGAAATTACGATAAAATCCAAACCGCGTAACTTCATCGTCGAATCTGAGATTGTTATAGCCAACAATACAGCTGTTAGCTTGACTCAATTCACTGTGTATCTGTCTAAAAAAATCGGCTTCAGGAAGGCCCTCAGCACTCGCCAGTTGTGGCGTTATACCAGTGATCAATACGGCCTCAGGATGCGGTAAAAAATCGCTAGTGGGCTTGGCGTAAATCATCAATGGTTCGCCAACAATCTCTAGATTTTTATCCGTTCGAATGCCAGCAAACTGAGCCACTCTATCAACTCGTGGGTTTGCTCCCCAGGTTTCATAATCGTGCCAATAAAAACTTGCGTCTGCCATATCGATCTCTTCAGTCAGTTGCTTAGAATTTTTCAGTGCACCTTTTTTGGTGACTAGTTTATTAAACTTATCTATGGCTAACTATTTTACAAACCTATCGTTGAAAAAAACAGCATTCATCTTTTTAATTACACTCGTGACTATGAGTTATTAGCAAGTTTACTTAAAGAACATAATGGGCAAGAGATTCATTCAACAAGCTGGCATTATCCTATCCTTAAACCATACACAATTGAATAACCATTACCCGGACACATTATGAGTGACTTACCCAACTGCCCAGCTTGCGACTCATCCTTCACTTATCAGGATCGACAGCAGTTGGTTTGCCCTGAATGTGCCCATGAGTGGTCACAGGATGCCACTATTGTTGCTGATTCTCTATCCGTGATAAAAGACTCTAATGGTAATTTGCTAACAGATGGCGATACCGTAAGCGTGATCAAAGATTTAAAAGTAAAGGGTTCGTCTTCAGTTGTTAAGGTCGGCACGAAGGTAAGGAATATTCGTCTCGTCGATGGCGACCATGATATCGACTGTAAAATAGATGGCATCGGTGCGATGAAATTGAAATCTATGTTTGTCAAAAAAGTATAAATCGATAGGCAAAAGACATACTGCCTAATTTTTCAAGAGCAGTATCTGCCACTTCGACATTGCCTGTTACTGCTATGTTGAAGAAAGAAAGGTGGAAATTTCACAAAAATTGGAGTCTCAAACCCTTCTTGACGTAATGCTAATCTAGACCCGCTAAAAACTAATGGATAAATCACTGAAATACTAGTTGAGCCCATTTGAAAATGATAAGCTATTATTTTATTTCTGGTCATCTTCCTGAACGATCATTCCTAATCATTTATTTCAATCTTTTTTCAATCACTTATTTAATTCCTAATCTAAATTACTCACCGGAGAAACCATGTCCTTAACTATTACCGACAATTTGGTCGTCAGCATTAATTATACTCTAACCAACGATGAGGCGACGGTACTTGATAGTACTGAAGAGTCAGGTCCAATGGACTACCTGCACGGCGCTGACAATATCATTCAAGGCTTAGAAGATGGTCTAGAAGGCAAGCAAGTGGGCGACAAATTAAAGGTTCGCGTAGATCCAGAAGATGGCTATGGCGAAGTTTTTACCGAACTCATGCACGTCGTTGACCTTGCTTCATTCGAAGGCGTCGAATCGGTCGAAGTAGGTATGCAGTTTGAATCTGAAACAGATGAAGGTGAGCTAGAAATAGTGACCATAAAAAGCGTAGAAGGCAATGAAGTCACTATCGACGCTAACCACCCTTTAGCGGGTGTTACGCTTAATTTTGATGTTGAGATTATAGGCGTTCGAGAAGCAACCGCTGAAGAAATTGAACATGAGCACGTTCATTAGATAAATCAAAATTGCTGACAGTCACAGTTACTCTCATTGAGTAACTGTGACTGTCAGCAATCATTCTAATTTATGCTTGCTTAGCTCTAGGACTATTATTTCCAGAATTAGCATTCGTATTGCCAGATCGCTGATTCCCTTGAGATCGATGGCCACTACCTGCTCGTCCACCGCTATTGTTCCAAACCTTCGGTTTCTTAGGCTTATTCGATACAGGATTAGCGCTTAATCGTGTCTCAGGCACACTATGATCAGGCTCAAACCCGTCAATCAGTTTGCGCGGTAATACTTGCTGAATCAGTTTTTCAATCCCTGACAATAGCTTAACTTCATCGGCACTCACCAAAGATATTGCCTGTCCACTAGCACCCGCTCGGCCCGTACGACCGATACGATGTACATAGTCTTCTGGCACATTAGGTAGGTCAAAGTTAACCACATGAGGAAGTTGCTCGATATCAAGCCCGCGTGCGGCAATATCGGTTGCGACTAAAACAGGGGTTTGACCATTTTTAAATTCCAACAATGCTTTGGTTCTGGCTGCCTGACTTTTATTGCCGTGGATTGCAGCTGAACGAATACCTCGACTATCAAGCTGTTTGGCTAGCTTATTAGCACCGTGTTTAGTGCGGGTAAATACCAACACTTGGCGCCAATTACCATCTTGAATGAGTTGAATTAATAAGGCAGATTTTTGCGCCTTATCAACAGGATGAACTAATTGCTCAACCAATTCGACGGTTGTATTACGTGGACTGACTGAAATTTCGACCGGATTATTAACCATGCCTTTGGCAAGACTTCGAATTTCGTTGGAAAAAGTTGCCGAAAACAATAGGTTTTGACGCTTTGCAGGTAATTTTGCCAGAATTTTTTTAATGTCGTGAATAAACCCCATGTCGAGCATACGATCGGCTTCATCTAACACGAGCACTTCGACTTGGCTAAAATTAACAGCATTCTGGTTGTGCAGATCGAGTAATCGTCCTGGCGTTGCTACCAATATATCGACTCCACGACGCAGCTTCATCATTTGTGGATTGATCTTTACACCACCAAAAACTACAGCCGAACTCAATGAAAGGTTCTTTCCATAAGTAACAACACTCTCGTGCACCTGAGCTGCCAGTTCACGAGTCGGTGTTAATATTAACGCCCGTATATGGTTCGATTTTGCCCGTTCACCTTGAGACAAGCGTTCTAAAATTGGTAAAGTAAAACCCGCTGTTTTGCCAGTGCCTGTTTGGGCTGCGCCCATAACATCTTTACCCTCAATAATAGCGGGAATAGCTTGGGCTTGGATCGGTGTTGGCGTATCGTATCCATTGGCTGTGACAGCCTGAAGAATTGGGTCTGATAACCCAAGGGAAGCAAAACTCATATTGTTGGCTCTGAAAATATTCATTAAGGAAATTAACTAAGAAAATTGTCTCAGAAAATTGTCATAAATTAATAGCTGAACGGTCTTGGTGTCGTGCGGCAAAAAATCGTGGATAACACCAATGGTGCTACAAATTTGAATATTACAGCAACTTGTGCTTGGGTGCTATTAACACCGCATTAAAAAACGAAATAGAGAAGTATTTATGACACATCCTGTTGTTTATTACGTCAAAATCAGCGTAATGACTCTTGAGCAGGGCACAACACCTCATATCAAGTTGCGCTGAGTGCAGAAATACAGCTATTCGTTTAAGCCCTATTAATCAAATCGAAAATAATGAAACCGAATATTGAGTAAGTCTGGTCGATAATAACTAAGGTTGTTTTAACGTTTGACTCCACCTGATTTACATTAACGCAAATTTATACTCATTTAAGGTAACAGGGTGTTTTTACATTAAATCGAATGACCACAACGCCAACATAACTTAAATGCGGCGTCATTTTTCTCCTGACAACCTCGACAAAACCAATACTCGTCTTGAGTATTTGAAACAATATTATTTAGAATTTTTTCGGCGCGCTCAAACTGAGCATCCTCTTCAATCCAAAGCTCTGGCCAAGTATCAAAAGTTGATAGGTCACCAGCGCCACCAGATGAATATTCATTCATCACTATCGATTCAATACCCTCACCTTGCATGACATTTTTCAAATTGAAAATGATCATGCGATTTTCGTGAGTATAAAGCTTCTTCATATCAGTCCACTGAACTCAATGTGCGAGCTAAATACCACGAGACTCTCGTATAAGCTCATAAGCACTTTTTATCTGCTGAGTTTTGGCCGTAGCATCTTTGATCATTTCGTCAGGCAGTCCCTTTGCAACCAGTTTATCAGGGTGATGCTGAGACATCAGACGTCTGTAAGCTTTCTTTAGATCGGCATCACTAACTGATTTAACAACACCAACAATAGCGTATGCATCTGGCAAACTGGATTGTCCTGATGACGCTTGGCGCTGCCCACCAAAGCCAGCTTTGAGCATCTCTTCCATTCGTTTCAACTGAGCCAATGGAATACCTAAACGTTGGCAAATATGCGCCAATACCTTTGCTTCTGATGGATCCATTACACCGTCGGCATAGGCGGCTTGAAGCTGTATTTCAAGAAACATCTGGGTCAGCGTTGTCCGACGCTTTAACTCTGACTTGAATTGATCCAGAATTTCATCAATCGGAAAGTCGTCCGATTTACCTTCATTAAATAGTTTCTTCGCTGATTCGCGCATTTCACCATCTAACCCAAGCTGCCGCATAACCTCTTCGGCTAATCTGATCTCGTCTCGAGTGACTTTTCCATCGGCTTTTGCGATATATCCCATGACCGAAAAAGTTGCCGTAAAGAAAGCTGCTTGAACTCGATCTTGATTACCGCCAATGCCGACTTTCCAGTCTGACTGCCCAATACCGGTCATGCCTCGATCAAAATTGTGACCAAAAGCAACCCCCATTAATGCCCCCAGAGGTCCGCCAACCATGAAACCAAATGCGCCGCCAAGCGCCTTACCCCACCATGCCATATTGAATACCTATCTAAAATTTACACTAACTTGGTTATAAGGAGTTCACCGATTCGATCATTTTTTGGTGATGCTTCAAATCAAGTGCTTGAATACAACAGACACCACCGCCACCATATTCGAATTCAACCCAGGTCATTGGTAGAAAC
>JBNMQI010000130.1:0-6017 GCA_051277905.1 Gammaproteobacteria bacterium
CCATTCGCTTTCGAACTTCGACCAATAGCGAGGGCGCAAAGGGGGCCTTCATTTGGTAACCAGGTAGCCCGACGAAGTATTGTAATTAAGGATTTTCCTGTATCTGGCAAACCGTTTCTTCGTCAGACAAACACAGTTTATGTTTTATAATAACAGCGCCAATCACAAGGCGGGCATCTTTTGCTGGGCGACCTTGTATCACACTCAGTTTTTGACAATAAGATTCCGACAAGGCATCTCAGGGAATGAGCCTGCTTAATGTGACCCAGCGATTCTTTTCATCGAGAGCAGCTTGAAAAGGCCAGTCGAATTCAGGCAGGGTTAGTTGATTATGACTATGAGAGCGAATCATGGTGCACGCCTTTTGAGGTGTTTACGTTACTTTTCGTGCACTATTATACCAAATAAACCTAATTAAGTCATATTTTTCAATGAGTTATACTTTATGAGTAGACTCTAAGTAAGTGACATTCGGATAGCGTCACCTTATCCCCAAAACCACGATATCGAACTCTTTAAACAACTATTAGATTATTAAAATCATTATCTTATCGCTTGTCTGGAGGCAATAACAAGCAGGTCACGTCTAATGGCGCCTGAGGCTTATCAGGCTAAAGAATCTGGCTGAGAAACTGTCGTGTTCGCGGGTCTTTCGCGCTATCAAAAAACGTGTCGGGTGGGCCGTGCTCGACAATGACACCACGATCTGTGAAATATATATGGTCTGCGACCTCGCGCGCAAATGCCATTTCATGAGTAACGAGAATGCAGGTCATTCCATCTTCGGCGAGTTCTTTAATCGTTTCTAAAACTTCACCAACAGTTTCGGGATCGAGTGCCGCGGTAACTTCATCAAATAAAATAACATCCGGTTTCATCGCTAATGATCGGGCGATGGCAACGCGCTGTTGCTGTCCACCAGAAAGCTCTCCAGGGTAGGCGTCTTCCTTGCCTTCAAGACGAACCTTTTTTATCAAGGCACGGGCCATTTTTTCTATGTCTTTTCTGTCTTGCTTTAAAACGCGAATCGGCGCCATCATGATATTTTCAAGCGCGGTTTTGTGGGGGAATAAATTGTACTGCTGAAAAACCATGCCCACCTTTTTCCTCAGTTCCAGTTTATCTAGATCAGCTGCGTTGACTTCCTGTCCTTCGACCAAAATGGATCCGCTCTGGATGTTATTCAAGGCATTAATACACCGGATAAGGGTTGATTTTCCCGACCCGGAAGGGCCAATAATACATATTACCTCGCCCTTCATCACGTCAAATGAGACGCCCTTTAGAACTTCCAGGTCTCCAAATGATTTATGAACATCACGAATCGAAACCATTGGCTGATCTTTGTTACTTTTAGCTGTAGTCATGTTTTCACCGCAAATTTCTTTTCAAGACGTACTGTCCACCGCGCTATCGGATAGCAATAGACAAAGAAAATGAGTAGTACGAACGAGTAAAATGGCGCGAGTAGTTCCGGGCGACCACCTTCTGCGGCGAGGACCTGACCGGTGATAGTCATCACCTCAGAAACACCCACTACCGAAGCCAGCACGGTTGCCATTGTTAAAATAGAGTAGAGGTTCATCCAGGGTGGCAACATGCGCTTGATACACTGCGGCAGGATAACAAGCCATAAAGTTTGCCTACGGCTATAAGCAAGACTTTCAGCCGATTCCCACTGACCAGTAGGGATCGAACCGATCGCACCGCGTACAATTTCGGAAACATTCGCCATCACCGGTAAAGATAGGCCAATGGTCGCTTTAATCCAGTCAGGAAACGGGATGGTAAAACCACCAATTTCGAATTCGAATGGCAGCAGAAACATGGCAAAAAACAACAGTACCAGCCAGGGTGCATTTCGAAAAAACTGGGTAATTAACCAACAGGGCTTACTCAGAATGGGGTTAAGAGAAATCTGCCCCAAACCCAAAGCAGTCCCCACCACTGTCCCAATACTCATTGCAAAAATGGAAATAACGATGTTAAAAGCAAAGCCTTTTAACATCAGTGGCATCCAGCCCAGCAGCGTGTCAAGTATCAATATTTTCTCAACACTAGCTTGCGCAAAACCTGTCGAAGCTGTCGCCAGGCAAATCGCTAGTAGCACTAGCCCATGCCAGGGCTGCAATCGAATATTAAAAGCGTCATCTGGTTTATCTTTTACGGATAGCATAACCGCAAGATCAGTGCTCTTTTGCTGATTTCTCATGATCCAAACCCCGGGATTTTTAATTTGCGTTCCCATCGGTTCATGCCGCTAACCAGAACACCAACCAGTACAAAGTAGATGATCAATAAAAATAACATCATTTCTGTGACATTGACATTGTCAGACCAAATTTGATTCGCCTCGTAAAGCATTTCTGGAACAGCTATGGCATATGCGAGCGTTGTAGTTTTCACGAGATTAACAAGATTATTGTTCAAAGCTGGCAGGCACACTCGAAGTGCTAAGGGCAAGGTAATATCTCTGTAAATTTGCAATCGTGAAAAACCAAGTGCCTCTGCCGCTTCAACAGTTGACTCTGGAACAGCCTCGACACCGGAGCGAAAAATTTCGACATTAAATGCACCCGCAAAAAAAGAAAGAGAAATAGCGGCCAATGCGAAACTACCCAACATGGGGGCTTCACCACCCCATTCAGTTTGAACTTTTGGTAAAAGTGAACCGATGGCGAAGTAAAAAAAATACAGTTGAACTAGTGGTGGTGTGTTACGAAATAACTGGATATACCCGCTAACAATTCTTCGAGTCCATTTAAAAGAAGAGCCTTGTAGCCAAGCACCAATAACGCCAATAATCATCGAGAAAAAAACACAAACAATTGACAATTTAACGGTCATCAAAAAACCATTAAACATTCGATTACGATCATAAGCGTCGTAAAGAAAGGGAAGATTTATTCCGGTTTCATTGTAAAGAAACCGAAACCATTCAAAGAACGATTCCATTTTAGCGACGCCTCAAATATCTGTAATTAACATACGGGCATCTCTAAAAATAGTAATTTTTTTGCGAGAGCAAGGCGGTCCGACGCTTCGGAGCACATCAGTGTCTATGGCACACGTGAGGATTCGAGCACGGAGCTGGCCGACTGTCGTGAAAAAAGTGCATTTTTAGAGGTGCCCATACGTTGGAGGATCGAGGCTGCAATAAACCGCAGCCTCGACGGTTTAGCGAATGAAAACGCTATTTGTACTTGTCGTGCATTGCTTTAGCAAATGGTGTATTTACAACGCCCCATTTAGACTCAAGCTCAAGTATCCGACCCGACTTATGCCATTCAACAGTCATCTCGTGCATGAATGCTTTGAATTTCTCTTCACCAAGCTGAACAGCGAGTCCCCATGGCGCATCGTCGATAGTCGGCAATGGCATTTCATAATCTGAAAATGCGTCTTCATTGGCTTTGGCCACAATGGCAGAATCGTCATAAACGAAGGCAACACAATTGCCAGATTGTAATGCGGCATAGGCCTCTGCAGTGCCTTTAAAGGCCACTATTGTTGCGCCATAGTTTTTTGAAGTGCGCTTATTGTAAAAAGCACCTTGAATACCGCAAACAGGTTTGCCCCTTAAATCTTCCCAGGTTTTAAATCCAAATTTCTTAGGTGAGAGAATATTAGTGCCTGAAGAGTAATAGTTAGGGTCAACAATATTGACTACCTTTCGACGATCGGGCTTATCTGTCATGGTAGCAATCATCAGGTCAATTTTTCCCTGCTCTAAAAACTGCATGCGGTTGGAGCTCACAACCGGCGTGTACTCAATCTTTACGCCGAGCTTGTCTGCTACGTCTTTTGCCAGGTCTGCCTCGATACCGATAATGGCACCTGACTGGTCACGAAAGCCATACGGCTTATAGTCGGCTTTAACGCCAACCTTGAGCACACCTGCAGCTTTAATATCTTCCAACGCTTCAGCATAAACTGACTGACCCGCAAGCAGTAAGGTGCTTAAGACTAATGCACTCGATAAGGTTTTTAGTGCTCTTTTCATGAAGTATTCCTCTTTGGTTATGAATTATATAGTTTGAAAAGTATATGCTTGATCAACATAAAGACAGGGGGGAGTAGCGGTGATCAGTCGGTTGCACAACTTCAAACTTAAACTATGTTTACACGGGACTTAGATCAAATTTTTAACTGGCGGCTGCTCCGCCTACCCTATTCCGGCATCTGCCATATAAGTCGAACGCCATCACCTGTAACCGTCATTTAGACATAACGCTCCTATTATGTCAAAGTCTTCTCCAATAAGAGATGAGCCTGAACGAGGCACATGATTCTAATATAAAATGAGCCTGTAATATTCAAAGAAATCGTTCATGATCGAGGAATGAAAACGATCATAAAGTTAGAGCAACTCGACAACATAGAAGATATTAAGCGATTCATAAAGACATTAAAGGCACCCATTTATTAAAAAGGACATTATTCAAAAATAGCAAACCAGCCAAATAACCATTTCGCTGACTTTGAATTGAATAGACTTGCGCGAACCGATAAAAACCGTCAGTTTCATATCATGAGTGACTGTTTTAAATCGAAACATCTGAAATTTAGCAATAGCTCTCCATCAACCTTTTGTCAGGCAGATAGTGAGAATGAATTTAAGGATTTAGATTAAACAGTGAATCAATAGCTAGGTGGGAAAAGCCGAACGACAGGCACGTATGCCATGCGCCCACTGTTGCCCGAATTGTTTACAAGCCGCCTTAACATGATAAGCCGTGCCAACCAGTGATTCAAATTCACTCTCGAAATGTTGACTCAGATAACACCAGTGTTTAGGGTCTATGTTTAATTGCACTAGTGTGGGTGGCACGTCTTCTGTTATCGAACTGCGGTTATCGTCTCTGAACATGCGTCCGGTCCAGTCCAACAGCTCCAGGTAATCGGTGAGTCGAAACGGTAAACCATTGGGCATGTGGGCTCGGGGATTACCAACAAAAGGTAATAAGCCGCTCGCTTGATGATTCTTGTGATTGGGTGGTTTTGCCTGCTCTGCTTGTTCACAACGGCGCTTAATACTGGTATGGGCTGAGTCACTCAGGCTCTCTGCCAAGCCTGCCCTAATGGGATTAAGGTCGACGTAAGCAGCACAGGCGGCTAATGCTTTTTCATCGAGTAATGCCTGGCTTGAGAAACGACCCTCCCAAAACCGGCCGGTACAATGATCTTCCCAGTTGGCCAAGCGCGCGATACGCTATTCGTATCGTCCTGATACTCACCTGTTCGGGGCCAGCAAAGCTGTTCAAAATCATTCCAGATGATTTTGTCATTCAGAATTCGCATGAACCAACTGATAGCCATTAAACGCGCTCGCCATAAGCTGATAGATCGAGAGAGATTAGCCTGTTCTGCTACAGACAATGACTCACCATTTAGAAAGCGTTGGCTATAGGTGTTGCCACCAAATAACTGATGCCAATGTTCAACGACTTCAAGCTCACTCCAATGCTCTGCGCAGTCTTTATCGATAAATAAAACAACGTGATAGTGATTGTGCATCACTGCACAAGCGCATAAATCGATCGCAAAGATAGACGCCAGTTCTAATAATTTATCTTCGATCCATTGCCGGTGGTGTTTATTGACAGGGATGTCATGTATGTCTGTTTTGCAGGAGCAAAAACAGGTCGAAAGACTGGCCGGTGAATTTATCTTTACCGCACAGAAAGGCACGTCGAACGCAGCGTGAGCTGCAATGGTAATAAGGGGTAGCATCGAGAAAAACCAGTGTTTTCCTTGGCCTTGGCATCACAGTATCCTTTTGTGAAATAGGGTTCAAAAACATTCGCATCCGATGTTAATATGTCAATATATTTTTATGGGTGTCTTTTATCTCGCCGACAAGCTTGCCTTCTGTTACTGAATCGCAGCAACTGGTCATCGAAGTGGAATCACGCTCGCACTACCTGAGTAACGTATCTGCGACTGCAACGCCAGGAAACGGAACGACCTACCAGTTTGCTGACTATAACGATCTGCGTTCCCTGCCGTTGCCGCAG
>JBNMQI010000131.1:0-5883 GCA_051277905.1 Gammaproteobacteria bacterium
GGCAAATTAAACAGCACCTGGGCTATGTGTCTAGTGCATTACAATGGGAGTATCGGGTTACCGTGAGCGTGCGTAATGCGATTATTTCTGGCTTTTACGACAGCATCGGAATTTATCAACAATATACCGACGAACAAAAAAGTATCGCAGATTACTGGCTGTCGTTACTCGGTATGAGCCCTCGTGCTGACGAACCATTTAACCAATTGTCTTTTGGTGATCAGAGACTAATATTAATAGCCCGTGCTATGGTAAAGCATCCCTCGCTATTGATTTTGGATGAGCCCTGTTTGGGACTAGATGACTTGAACCGACAGTTGGTATTAGCGTTGATCGAAAAAATCTGTGAAGGCAATAAAACTACGGTGCTTTATGTGAATCATCGGAGTGAAGACCGCATTCAAGGTATTCAAAACCATCTAGCCATGACTTAAGTTATTGGGATTGCGTGATTTTAGAAAAATCTAACTTCGAATTTCACTTCGTCAGCTTATCTTTGAATGATTAAAATACCTTCAACTTCTAAAACAGTTTTTGCGTCTGCCCGCTCAATAACTTTTAATAAGGTGGTTTGAATAGTTTCATCTTGTCTCACGTCACCCTCGCTCGTAAACTTTTGCTCCTGAGCCACAGCGCCTTCTTCTGATGTGAAACCAACCACAACCTGAGTCGCAAAATCAGTTGTTTCACCAAAGTAAGCGAGTGAAATCTGGGGATATCCTTGAAACCCCTTTTTAACCCACTTGGCGATGCGCTTTGTTGATTTATCCAAATTCATAATTGGTATCCCAAAAAATATAATGCCAACTTAAGCGTTTAAATAGTGAGAGCTAAAGATTAACCCACATAACAGTAATAAATTATATTTAATTTTTATAAGTATTGTTAATCTAATACTTCAACCCAGCCTATCAGCCCATTTACCACGATGCTCTTTTTCACAATTTTGTTCTGTGTCGTAAACGATGTAATCAACTGCATTTTTAAATTTAACATCAACATCATGAAGCTTCTTCTGAATTAGTGACGTCAGTTCAACCTTACTTTCTTGAGCCATAAAAAAAGAAAGATTTTTATTCGTATCAAAAACACACACAACCTTTAAACTTTTAGGGAAGTCATAATAATTAACTGAATGAGTTAACCATTGAAAACCTTCGATTTCTTTTAATGCAACTTCACAAACATCCGTTAATGCAAGCCTGAGTTGATTATCAATTTTTTTATCAGTTTTACGCATATTTTAACTTTAGCTCTAATAAACAAACGCAGTTATCAATGACATAGAGTCAACTTGACACCCTATCTTTCATATTGCCATTTTTCGCTACTGTGGGAATTATGGCAATAGATAATCACTCGACAACCTATCTGATGATTAACTCACCACCATCATCGTTCGAAAACAGCGACTTGAGACCGACCGCGTTTAGCCTAATAAAACGCGGCCTATCCACAAATAAACCATAGAACTTGTGTGTTAATGCTCCTCATTTATCACCGAACTGAATTCAAGCCCCGCTGCAGACGAGCTAATATTCGGCAAGTGTAATCACCTTTACACCCAATCAAACTGCGGCGAAAGCAGCATCAAGAAAGTCCCTCCGGTAGCTAGCGACGAAAAGAGAATCGCAACAAGTATAGGCTTTAAATAGACTTAGAATGCCTGCAATTGTTGCTCGGTAGGCTCAGCACAGCAGTACCACGGTTCGGACAGGCGGGCGATTGTTTCGCCGAAATCGGCCTGCTCTAGCGTTGGAGTCGGTAACCCAGCGGCATCATGCGCTAGCTGCCAGATGGCACAGAAAACCTCGCCGCGCGGATCGTCTTCCATGCGCATGGCGGTATCCATAATCTTTAGCTGGAGAGCGTCGACGCGTGGATCTATATGCTTCCACGGGTAGCCCAGCAATGTAGAATCGAAGGCTTCAAGCCTGTCTAGGAAACCGGGGAGGTTCAGCAGATACGAACCTTGCGGCACCAGTAAGCGGATAGCGAGCTGTATTGGAGGTACTGATTCCACCAGTTTGAGGCGCAGCACTTCGCCCAGCAAATCGATGTAACCTTCCAGCGTCGTCCAAGGGTTGAAGGCTACAAAGGTAGGAGCGAGGGAGATACCATCTGCTTGGCAAAGCTCCAAGGCTATCTGGAAGTCGGCACGGGTGTGGCCTTTGTCGAAATAGTCTAGGACGTCATTATCCACCGATTCAACCGCACTTTGGACGAACAGACAGCCATAGTCGCGTAACTTAGGTAGCAAGTCTGCGTGGTTAATTAAATGCTGTATTTTGATGGTGGCGTCGAAACTTAACGTAGGAAAACGCTCGTGCATGGTCTCCAACACACGCATCGCATGAGTGGGTCCGTTGAGAAAGTCTGGATCACCAAAAGATATGTGTTCCGCACCCGCCGCCACTTGCTGTTCGATGTCCGCCAACACCACGTTAACCTGCACCGTGCGGAATTTCCCCTCATATACCGGCACTACCGGGCAATGCCGGCACAGGTGTTTACAGCCCCGCGTGGACTCGGTAAAGCCGACGACTTTTGTGCCTTCGTCGGGCAAGATGAGATGGGCGTAGCGAGTGAGCTTGGGCAGTCCGCTGCGGTCAGGCGGCAAAAAATTAACTTTGGCTAGCTGCACCATTGGTGTGCTTTGCGGACTCATATCACCGTCGCGCAAACGTTTTACCAGCGCCACCAACTCTGGTTCGAATTCGCCGCCCAATAGGGATTGTACGCCCAGTCCGCGCAGGAGGTCCGCATTCATCGACGCGTACAGGCCATACATAGCGAGGTGCGTATTGGGAGGTGCGAGCTCTCGAATTTTTGGCAGTGCAGCAATAGCGATGCGGGTGGCAGTGTGCATGCCAAGGTGAATAGCCACCAAATCAGCGTCGCGTAAGGTGTCTGGTTCCAACTTTTCCAAAGTAAGGTCAAGGCTGGCAACTTCACAGCCAACGGCTTTCAATAAGGCGGTGGGGGCGGCCAGGTTAAAGGACTGCCGACCGAGTTCGTAGGGGTTAATCAGTACCACTTTGAAAGGGGTGGCAGCTGAAACGTCGTCGCCATGATATATGGCGAAATTATCGCTCATGTTAATGTCCTCTTTGGGTCTGAAGGTTAGGCATTATAAAAGACCTATCAACTGATATCAATTCGCGAACTTCAATCCAACGGCGACCCTTTCCTAGTTATTTACTGTGATGTCTGAAAATTCCGCACCGTTCATACCTGCCGTTTATTACTTTCAACTAAACGTCATTAGAATCCCATTGCCGTGACCTGCACCATCTCTATTTATTGCAACATTGAAAATTATGACGCATCGTAAAAGTGATGGGAAATCTTCCATAACAGTAAAGTTACGCCTATGCGATCAAGATAGAGATAAAGTCCAATACATCGCAAATGTTCGACATGGCCGAAAAAGCCAAACTAGCATCTAACGCTCTGAAAACTCTATATATGAGGCCCGTGAAATATACTTTCACATCTCAAAACTAGATAGGGCGACATTTAAAAATTTAATTTACTACCGAAAATGAAGTGGGTTCAGATATCACTTCATATTTTCAGTATATTTCGCCATTTAACGCTAATTGAGTCAAATATAGGCGCATGTCTAATTCAAGCTGATGATAGTCGCTCTCCATGTGACAGCAAAGCTTGTAAAAGGCTTTGTTATGTTCCTTTTCTTTGAGGTGAGCCAGCTCATGAACAACAATCATCCTTAAAAATGCTTCTGGAGATTTTCTAAATACATCGCTCACTCTAATTTCATTTTTACTTTTCAGTTTATTTCCCTGAACTCGGGAAACAAACGTATGCAACCCAAGTGCATTATTAATCACGTGGATTTTAGGGTCATAAATTACCTGACTTAATGGTGAAGACTTTTTAATATATTCGTTTTTAATGAATAGTGCGTATTCTCGCAAAGACTTATCATTCACAAACTGATGCGCTGTGGGGTATTTGTTGAGCAGGTAATCTGCTAGTTTATTCTGCTCCACCAATTCAACAACCTGGTCTTTTATTTGCTGAGAGTAATTTGAAATATATTTTAAAGTGGACATTGGTTAAGTGTTCATTTTGATTAGGTTTCTGTCGGTGCATCAACCCGTTTCTGTCCAAGCCGAGTCTCGCGATAAATGACAAAAATGGCAGATGATATTACTATCGACGCACCAATCCAAGTGGCTGTGTCGGGGAAGTGCCCGAATACTAGGTAGCCCAATAAAGTAGCCCACAACAAGCGTCCGTAATCGAGCGACGCTAATAGTGAGGCTTCACCATGCTTGAAGGCAAAAATATTACAGCGTTGGCCACAATAAGAAACCACAGCTAGCACTGCTAACAAACCCCATTCAAAGGTGGCTAGTGGTTGCCAATAATAAATGCCCGGTATTGCCATGACCAGTCCAACACCGAGTGCCGACCAGGTCATGATGGTGTCAGCAGTGTCTTTTTGTGACAGCATGCGCAGGATGATCATAATGGCACCTGCACCCGCCGCGCCGACCAAAGCTGCGATGCTGTAAATAGAGAAATCGGCTGTGCCCGGCTGCAACATAACCATGATCCCAACAAAGCCTAAGGCTACTGCGCTCCAACGGTAAATACCGACCACTTCTTTTAAGAATAAAACAGCAAAAATGGTAATAAAAAAACTTTTGGCAAAAGAGATTGCTGTTGCATCGGCTAAGGGTAGGTGAATTACAGCACTGAAAGTACAGAGCATGGTAATGACAGCAAGCCCTAAACGTAAAACTTGTAAGCCTGGAAGTTTAGATCGAAGCGATCCTGGAAAATGGCTCATAATCGCAGGCAAGACCATAACTATCATGCCCAGTTGCCGTATAAAAAGAATTTGGGTGATGTGTAAATGCTGGCCAAGCAGTTTGATTAACAAAGCCATTACCGTAAAGAATATCGATGCCTGCATCAGGAACAGTGTTCCTTTGAGGTTGTCAGGTAATTGGTGAAACCAGTTCAAGTAATGTTTCCAGATAAGGGCTTCGAGTCATTCTCACTCAGCCATTTTGAGTCATTAATTTTATAAAGGGCATTGCTAAAAATTGTACTTTTTTCGTAACCTGTTTTTAATTCCTGCAAAGCAGGGATGCAGCGGTTCGGCGCTCCGAAAGTAGAACAATGCATGGAGCAATTGTCGAGAACCGGAGTGCATATAAAGTACTTGTGAATAGACCGGGCTGGCACACCAGCACCGAGCTGCCAAAAATAGGTCCCAAGAGGCAACGCAGCAATCGCGGAAAAAGTGCATCTATAGATATGCTTTACCTTACTTTATCGTAGAGACTGAGACTTAACCAGCGTTCATTGCTAGAATGAATCTTTATATTCTGCCATATCGATCTACCATGTCATCCAGAAATTTACAGCCCTCTATTCAACTTTTATCACATCTAGATTGGCAGTCCGAATTATCAAAGATAATCAGGAGTGTTGACGAATTACTGGAGTTTACGGGTAACAAGCCGGGTGATCTCGATGAGCTCGATACGATTGATTCAGATTTTCCGCTTAGGGTGCCACGACCGTATGCTTCACGTATTCAACGCGGCGACCCATACGATCCACTATTACGTCAAGTATTGCCAATAGCGCTCGAAAAACTATTAGTGCCGGGCTATGTCAGCGATCCGCTAGATGAAGCGAATAGCAACACCATGTCTGGGGTGATACACAAATATCACGGTCGAGTACTGCTCATACTGGCAGGTAGTTGTGCGATAAACTGTCGCTATTGTTTTCGTCGTAGCTTTCCTTATCAAGCCAATCAAAACAGTTCGGCCGAATGGGATTTGGCTCTGGATTATATTCGTCAACACAACGACATAAGCGAAGTGATTCTTAGTG
>JBNMQI010000132.1:0-5763 GCA_051277905.1 Gammaproteobacteria bacterium
AAATGATACCGCTTCATTGGTATTAAGCGACGTTCAAATGAGTCCCGGTAATGGATATGAGTTGCTTTCCTTTATTCAGAAAAAACAGCTCAATATCCCAATGATTTTAATGACGGCTTATGGCTCTATACCCCAAGCTGTTGATGCAATGCAAGCAGGTGCAGTTGATTACCTAGTGAAACCATTTGAAGTTAATAACTTGTTAAACACTTTAAAGAAGCAAATGATTAAACCTGGTAACGCCCACGAGGCGCCTGTCGCCGTCGACCCCATCAGCATTGATACTTTGAAAATGGCGAGTCGCGTTGCCAAGACAGAAGCCACTGTTTTATTGAACGGCGAAAGCGGCGTCGGAAAAGAAGTTTACTCACGCTATATTCATCAGCAGTCAGACCGAAAAGGCCAACCCTTTATTGCCATTAACTGTGCAGCTATACCCGAAAATATGTTGGAGGCCGCTTTGTTTGGGTATGAAAAAGGGGCCTTCACCGGCGCCGTAAAATCCAGTGTTGGAAAATTTGAGCAAGCACAGGGTGGCACTTTGTTGCTTGATGAGATCACTGAAATGGATCTTGCTTTGCAGGCAAAAATACTCCGAGTGATACAAGAGAAAGAAGTCGAGCGTCTCGGTAGTTCGAAAATGATACACCTTGATGTGCGAATTATTGCGACCAGTAATAGAGACTTGAAAACAGAAGTCACGGCGAAAAGGTTTCGTGAAGATCTTTATTATAGACTGAACGTTTTTCCAATTACTATACCTCCATTACGCCAACGCTTAGGCGACATTATTCCTTTAGCCCAAAAAATATTGGGACAATACAATCGTGCTGCGGGGCAGAGCATTCAAATTTCAGAGGACGCGCGTGAACTGCTGTTCCAGCATCGATGGAGTGGCAACGTACGAGAGCTTGATAATGTCATTCAGCGAGCGCTCATTCTTAAGCAGGATATTGACATTAATGCGTCTGATATCATGTTTGAATCGCCGTCACTTGATACCAGTATCAGTCAATCGACTATAAATTTATCGAGTGAGGATAGCGGTATCTTACAGAATGATTTACGGGACAGAGAAACAGAAGTCATTATTGAAACTCTGCGCAAATATAAAGGTAGCCGTAAAAAAACAGCTGAAAAGCTTGGAATTAGTCCAAGAACATTACGTTATAAACTGGCTAGGTTACGTGATGCGGGCGCATTGATTGCTGAATAATTAGTCGGTTAAACCTAATTCGTCACTCTATAACCAATACCCCTAGGGCGAATACCCCGACTAATCTGTTACCACTTTATTGTTTATTAGTCGGCTAAATTCTACAGCGTCAATTAGTCTATAGATCGTCATAGAGTCTTTTCTGTCGATTATTACTGATCAACTTTTAAGTGAAGCACTGACCCAAATTTTTCACTCAAAATGTAATATTTTTTTGCTCGAAGTTCGGGTTATTGCTTATGACTTAAACTTGGCTTGAATTTTGCAAATGAATTTTCAACTAGGAATATATAGCAATATTTGTGAATGAAATGTCAAAAAAATTACTTTTTAGAATGATATTAAAACAGAGTGGGCAATTACCCATACATTTTGTCAAGAAGATGACTGAAGGAGATAGCGATGAATAATATCAGCCAGGCTGATTTGATTAGCCAAATGCAATCACTTGAATCTATGTCCAAAGGCAATATGAAGCCCGTCGATCAAAAAATTGATGATGGCACTAGCTTTTCGAGCATGATGTCGAGAGCCATTAACCAGGTCAATGAAACTCAAATGGACGCTAGTAGTATGAGGAAAGCATTCGAATTGGGTGATGATACAGTTGATTTGTCGGAAGTAATGATTGCAGTTCAAAAATCACGGATTTCATTCGAGGCATTGTCTCAAGTACGTAACAAACTACTCAATGCGTACCAAGATGTTATGAATATGCCGGTATAATCTGATGGCTGAAACAGGGGGGAATCAACAGCCAATGCAGAGTCAAAATAATGAAGGTTCCTCGACAGGCTCTGCAATGAACCCGATTGATGCATTTGCACAATCTCGAGCGGTCCGTCATTTTGGGCGGTTGATCGGATTATCTGCGGCA
Organism: Gammaproteobacteria bacterium; assembly: GCA_051277905.1. GTDB lineage: Bacteria > Pseudomonadota > Gammaproteobacteria. The sequence continues at coordinate 2,094 of JBNMQI010000132.1, forward strand.
GTTGCCATTGGGACAGTTGTTGCACTTTGGACATCAGAACCTAATTATGCCCCGCTGTATAGCAATATGTCAGGGCAGGATACTGCACAGATTGTTGATTTGTTAAGGTCAAGTGACATTGATTTTAAGCTGGAAGCCAGCTCAGGTTCCATCATGGTTGATCAGGCAAAGCTGCCAGAAGCTCGGTTAAAAGTCGCGGCCCAAGGTTTACCCAGTGCGACTACTCAAGGCATGGAAATGCTTCATGAAGACCAAGGTTTAGGAACCAGTCAATTTATTGAAATAGCCCGATATAATCATGCATTAGAAGCTGAGCTTGTGCGATCAGTTGAGTCTATCCGTAGTGTCGAAAAGGCTCGTATACATTTAGCTATACCGAAACAGTCGATCTTTATACGTAACCGTATTAAGCCCAGTGCCTCTGTTGTCATTAAGCTCTACCCAGGAAGAGTCTTAAGTCCAGGGCAAGTCGATGCAATAGTACAAATGGTTGCGGCTAGCATCCCTATGTTAGAGAGTGGTGACGTGGCTGTTGTAGACCAGTTTGGCCGTTTGTTAACGCAAGATGACGATGCTGGCATGGCACAAACAAACAAAGAATATGACTACTCCCGTTTACTCGAAGACAACATGGCAGATCGTATCATCAAATTATTACAGCCAATAGTCGGCAATGGTAAGGTGAATGCCCAAGTAGCAGCGCAACTTAATTTTGCTAGAATAGAATCAACCAGGGAAGCTTTTGATCCCGAACGAAGTGTTATCAGAAGCGAGCAAATATCAGAAGAGAAAAATACAAGTTTGTCGAGTGTGCTCGGTATACCCGGTGCTTTAAGTAATAAGCCGCAGGCAGAAGGTACCACCGAAGCAATAACTAACCCAGATGCAGCTGGCATTAAAGAAACAATACCGACAAGCCAAAATAGTTCGTCGACACGTAATTTTGAAGTCGACCGAATTATCAGCCATACCAATAGCCAGGTTGGATCAATTCAGCGTCTATCAGTCGCGGTTGTCATAGATGATAAATCAACCATTGCTACTGATGGCAGTATTGAAAAAACAGCCTATTCAGAAGAGGATATTGCACGCTTTGTTAGGCTCGTTAAGGAAACGATCGGTTTTGATGAAAATCGGGGCGATACGGTGAGTGTTATTAATACTTCCTTCCTGCAAATAGAGCAAGAAGTTATTGCTGAAATACCCCTGTGGCAGAGTATTTTAAATGAAGCATGGATACTTAACCTCGCTAAACAAGTTTTTGGTGCCATTGGACTGCTTATCATATACCTAGTTTTTGGACGACCTTTCCTGCGAACGCTGTTGCCTAATAGAATCGAAAATGCGAGTAATGCATCCTCAATGTCTCAAGGCGGAGAAGGAACCCCCATGTCGTCGTTGCCCAATTTATCCGAAGACCCCAACAATCAAGCAGCAACCATGCGACGAAAGGATGCAACCTATGATCAAAAAGTAGACATGGCACGCTCACTCGTATTAGAGAACCCTGCGCGCGTCGCCAATGTCATGAAGAATTGGGTTAGTCAATAATAATGGCTGAGGTAGAAAAGCAAGGCAATAACATAAAAAAACTATCAGGGAGTGAAAAAGCAGGTATTTTGCTACTAACGCTGGGTGAAGAGGTTGCCGCTGAAATACTCCGTCATATGGATCCAAAAGAAGTACAGCTAATTGGCTCGACTATGGCTACCATGGATGATATTTCGCGCCCTATGGTTGAGCATGTTATTAATGATTTCTTAGAAATGCTTGAATCTCAAACTGCATTTGGGATAGGCACCGACAAATACATCCGAGGTATGCTAGAAAAGGCGCTGGGTGATAAGGCCGGTAACGTGGTTGATCGTATCTTAAAGGGAAGTGGCACCAACGGATTAGAATCACTGAAATGGATGGATTCGAAATCGATTGCTGAAATTATTCGGTTTGAGCACCCTCAAATTATTGCGATTGTGTTGTCTTATCTTGAGCCTGATAGTGCCTCCCATGTATTAACTCATCTGCCAGAAAATACGCGGTCAGGTATATTAATGCGCATAGCAACCCTCGATGGTGTTCAACCAGCAGCTATAATGGAACTAGATTCGATCATGGAACAGTATTTTAGCGATAATGAAAACGTTAAGTCTTCCATGGTAGGGGGTAAAAAGGCAGCGGCGGACATTCTAAACTATATGGATTCTTCAATAGAAGAGAAACTAATGGCAGAACTCAAAGCTGAAAATGAAAGTCTCTCTGTCTTGATTCAGGACTTGATGTTCGTATTTGATAACCTTCGTGAAGTTGATGATCGTAGTATGCAAACCCTGATGCGTGAAGTGTCGACCGAACTACTGACGCTTGCCTTAAAAGGTATTGATGATGAATTTCAACAAAAATTCCTCAAAAATATGTCATCACGTGCAGCAGAAATGCTTGTAGAAGATATGGAAGCAAAAGGGCCCGTTAAGCTTAGAGACGTTGAAGCAGCGCAGAAAGAAATCTTAACTATTGCCCGTAGGTTGGAAGCATCTGGAGATCTGGTAATCGTTGGCAGTGGTGAGGAAATGGTTTAAATGAGTCAAGCTGAAAAGTGGCAAGCCCCCGAAATGACAGCTGGGGCCGATAAGGTAATTAGGCATCGTGACGTTGTGCCTGACCCCAAACCAGAGCAAATTCGTGGTGTCCCAACAGCCAATGAAATTGAACGATGGCGTAAAGACGCTCAGGATGAGGGGTATCAAGAAGGTTTAAAATTAGCCTCTGCCGAGTCAATTAAAATTCAAAACCGATTACTAAAACTGATTAACTTTCTTGAACATCCATTCAAATTACTTAATGAAGAAGTAGAGCAACAATTAAGTCAGGTTGCCGTTAGCCTAGCGCAACAACTAGTGAAGAGAGAGCTTAAAACTGAACCAGGAGAAATTATTGGATTGATCCGTGATTTAGTTGGATTATTACCCGGTAACACACGCTCTATTCGTATATTTTTACATCCCGATGATGCAAGCCTGGTAAGAAATGCGCTATCAATTGAAGTAGACAATGAAGAGCAAAGTTGGAAGCTAATCGAAGATGTAATGATCACCCCAGGTGGTTGCAAAATCAAATCAGGATCGTCAAATATCAACGCAACATTGGAAAACCGATTAGCAGCATTGGCAGCTTCTGTGCTTGGTGGCAAGCGCGAAGAAGATTAGTTAGCATTCGATGGAACCAACTCCCACCAATGATGAACAAGCTGAGCCGCTAATCGATAAGGCTATTTCTGAATGGCGTAATGCACTTGAAAGAGTGGCTAAACGAGGTGAATTAGCGGATATGCCAGTCGTAGAAGGTATATTAACTCGCATGGTGGGTTTAACTCTTGAGGCTGTTGGCTGCCAGGCACCTATTGGCGCACGATGTGATGTTGTTACCGAAAACGGTGATCGAGTTGAAACTGAAGTCGTCGGTTTTTCGGGTGAAATTCTTTACTTGATGCCAACGAGTGAAGTAAGGGGACTGGTACCAAACGCCAGAGTTATTCCGACTAAGAGTTCATCAGATGTCTTGGTTGGTCCTGAATTATTAGGCAGAGTCATCGATGGGCAGGGGCGGCCACTTGATAACAAAGGTCCAATTCACTCAATGGACAAAACGCCCCTAGAAGGACAAAAAATCAACC
>JBNMQI010000133.1:0-5645 GCA_051277905.1 Gammaproteobacteria bacterium
CACTCTTGATCACTGGCCATTTCGTTGTCATATAACCATTCTTGAACCTTAGGATGCTGTTGGATATTGAAGCAGACATTGATTTCAGCTCGTTCCTGACCACTTTTAACATTATCACTATCGGCTCGATCACCTGAAATTAATTTTATAGCGTCAAGTAAGATAGATTTTCCCGCACCCGTTTCGCCTGTCAGAGCCGTTAACCCCTGATTGAACTCAAGTTCCAATGAATCAATAATGGCAAAGTTTTTAATTTGGATAGATTCAAGCATTTGACATAACCATTAGTGAAACCATTAGTAATTTGAACTCCACTGAAGCTTAGCTCTCACTATTTCAAAATAGTCATAATCTTCAGGATGTAATAGCGTCAATGACTGAGGGTAACGCTGGATTGTAATCTTACTAGTATGATCAAAAAACTTGGTAAATTGACCGTCATAGTTGATATTAGCCAATGAACTGGCTTGACTTAAACGTACTTCAATTGCCTGATTAGCAGGAATAACAATCGGTCTGTTAGTCAATGTATGTGGGCATACGGGTACAATGGCAAGCGCTTCTAGTGAGGGGTGCATTATGGGCCCACCGCCAGACAGTGCGTAAGCTGTCGAACCTGTAGGCGTTGTCACGATAACACCATCAGCTCTTTGCTTGTGGATTAAGCTGCCATTACAATGAACTTCGTATTCGATCATGCTCAATGATTCGTGACTGTGTAAAATTATGTCATTAAGCGCAATATTAGTAGATGTTGTATTGTCTGCATACTGAATTCGACCTTCAATAAAAAAACGTTTCTCGACGGTATACTTGCCAGCAACGACTGCGGCAATATGTGATTCAAAATCGTCTATTGAAACATCAGCCAGAAAACCTAGCCGGCCTAGATTAATGCCAAGTAAAGGTGTGTCAGTATCAACCAGTGCGCGAGCAGCGGTCAACAAAGTACCGTCTCCACCGAGTGAAATCACAAGATCAGACTGACTGACCAGAGATTCAAGTGATACCTTTGGTAGATTACTTAAGGGTGTTTCAAAATCGAGACAATAGACTAATACTTCAGCATGTTTTCTCAATGCGCTGGCCACAGTCAAAACGGTATCAAAACGAGTTTCAATATCCTTGCGAACAACTAGACCAATCGTGTTAAATTTAACCTTCATAATAATTTTAGTTTTAAAGGAAGTATCGGGTTAAGGTAAATATTAAAAAAAATAACAGCCTATTCTTTACTGTTGGCAAATTAGAGATACAATTTGTCACTAGAAATTTAAACCACAATATAGCAGACCCGATGACAGAAAAGCACGAACTTGATGAACGAGCGCAAATACTACTAAGGCAGATCATTACGTCCTATAGTCAAGATGCCCAGCCTGTTGGCTCTAAAAACCTGGCTGAGTTATCAGGGCTCGATGTCAGTTCGGCAACGATAAGAAATATTATGGCCAAGCTAGAGCATTTCGGTTTGATTGACTCACCTCACAGATCATCTGGTCGAGTACCAACGGACGCTGGTTATCGATTTTTTATTGACCGTCTACTCGAAGTTAATGATTTGGCGCAGTCGGCCCAAAATAAAATTTTAGCCGAATTTGGTGGTAACAAAACTTCTAGTAACTTGATTCAAAGCGCTTCGTCTATTTTATCAAACATTACTCATTTAACCGGAATCGTCAGTTTAACCCACTCGACACCCGCCGAAATTCGTCATATTGAATTTATGCGGCTCAGCGAAAAGCGAATTCTCGTAATTCTGGTGATTAATGAAGACGATGTTCACAATAAAGTGATTCAGGTTGAGCGAGATTATAGTGATACAGAATTACAGCGGGCCGCCACTAAGCTAAATCACTATTTGCTCGGACAAAGTTTCGAAACTGCACGCAATCGTTTGAAAGTTGAATTATCGAACCTTAAAAGTGACGTTAATACGATGATGGAAGCTATGCTCAAAGCCATGGAAGAAGTGTGTGCTGATAACGATGGAGATGAACTACTAACTACCGGACAATCGAATCTGCTTCAATACAGCGAGCTTAATGATATCAATAAGTTACGAGACTTATTTCATGTATTTAATGAAAAGACTGATTTGCTTAAGTTACTTGATAGCTGCACTAGTGCTAGTGGTGTAGAAATCTTTATTGGTAGCGAATCTGGTCACTCAGTGTTGAGCAATTGCAGCGTTGTAGGTGCGCCCTATCATAAAGGCGGGGAGGTCGTCGGAGTGTTAGGTGTTATCGGTCCGACGCGTATTGCTTATGAGCAAGTTATACCAATGGTAGACGTCACGGCAAAATTATTAAGTTTGGCCTTGAATACTCAAAAATAATCCATATTTATTACCCCACAAATTTTGTGAACTAACATTCTATTATTAGTTTTAGCCTAATGAATCAATTTAACAGTGCAGCTATATTATGCTGTTTTTTAATTTTGTGGAGTTTTAAAAATGTCATCTAAAAAACCTAAGGTTGAAGACAACCAAGAATCAGTTGCACCAGAATTGAAGGATGCTGAAGAACGGGTTGAAGGTGAAGAGGTCAATACATCAGCTGATAGTGAAGCTGAAAGTATTGAGCAGCAGTTACAAAGAACGCAGGAAACAGTTAAAGACTACTGGGACCAAATCATGCGTTTAAAGGCCGAGATGGAAAATAACCGTAAACGCGCTATTCGAGATGTTGAAAACGCACATAAATTTGCGCTTAAAAACTTCACAGAAGCCCTTTTGCCGGTAATCGATAGCATGGATATGGGGCAACATGCTGCCGTTGCAGAAAATGCTACCTTAGAGAGCATTATTGAAGGCACTGACATGACAACCAGCATGTTTGTTCAAGTTTTAGAAAAACATGGATTAAAGCGTATAAACCCAATGGGTGAAAAATTTGATCCTGAACAACACCAAGCCATCAGCATGATCGAAGATGAAAATGTTGAGAGCGACCATGTAATTAGCGTCATGCAAAAAGGTTTTTCACTCAATGACCGCTTAGTGAGACCCGCAATGGTCATTGTTGCGAAATAAATTGACTCGAAAACCAGTTTTGACTTGAAAGCAGGGAATTAATCCCTACTTCGGAACTAACATTAGAAAAACACCGCATTTTATACGGTTTTTAGATAATCCCACAAAATATTAGGAGTACTTGTAGATGGGCAGAATTATTGGAATTGACCTCGGAACCACCAACTCATGCGTAGCAGTCATGGAAAATGGTAAGCCAAAGGTTATTGAAAATGCAGAAGGCGATAGAACCACTCCTTCGATTGTTGCATTTAGCAAAGATGGTGATGTATTAGTCGGTCAACCTGCTAAACGACAGGCTGTTACAAACCCGACCAATACACTATACGCAGTTAAGCGCCTGATCGGTCGTCGCTTTGACGAAAAAGCCGTTCAGAAAGATATTGGTCTAGTTCCCTACACTATTGTCAAAGCCGACAATGGTGATGCTTGGGTTAACGCGAATGGTGAGAAAATGTCGCCACCCGAAATATCGGCCCGCGTTTTGCAAAAAATGAAAAAAACCGCTGAAGATTATCTCGGTGAAGAAGTCACTGAAGCGGTTATTACCGTACCGGCCTATTTTAACGACTCTCAGCGTCAAGCCACTAAAGATGCTGGTAAGATTGCTGGTCTCGAAGTCAAACGTATTATTAATGAGCCAACTGCTGCCGCGTTAGCTTATGGAATGGATAAAGCCACTGGCGATAAGAAAATTGCTGTATACGATCTGGGTGGTGGTACTTTTGATATCTCTATTATTGAAGTAGCTGAAATCGATGGTGAGCACCAATTCGAAGTGTTGTCGACTAATGGTGATACTTTCCTTGGTGGTGAAGATTTTGACATGCGTCTGATCGACTACATTGCTGATGAATTCAAGAAAGATTCAGGCATGGATTTACGGAATGATCCACTCGCTAAGCAGCGTTTGAAAGAAGCCGCAGAAAAAGCCAAGATCGAGTTATCTTCTGGTCAGCAAACTGACATCAATCTACCGTATATTACAGCTGATGCGTCAGGCCCAAAACACCTTAACCTAAAGATTACTCGCGCTAAACTTGAGTCTTTGGTTGATGACTTGATTGCTCGTACAGTTGATCCTTTGAAGGTAGCGTTAAAGGATGCTGGTTTAACAGTATCGGATATCGATGACGTCATCATGGTTGGTGGTCAAACCCGTATGCCTAAAGTCCAGGAAGTGGTTAAAAACTTCTTTGGAAAAGAGCCTCGTCGCGATGTTAACCCAGACGAATCAGTCGCTTGTGGTGCGGCAATTCAGGGTGGTGTTTTAGGGGGTGATGTTAAGAATGTATTGCTTCTTGACGTGACGCCTCTGTCTCTTGGTATCGAGACAATGGGTAGTGTTATGACCAAGTTGATTGAAAAGAACACGACTATCCCAACTAAAGCCTCACAAACCTTCTCTACAGCAGAAAACAATCAAACCGCAGTCACTGTACACGTGTTGCAAGGCGAGCGTGAAGTTGCGTCTGCGAATAAGTCACTTGGTCGATTTGACTTATCTGACATTCCACCCGCACAACGGGGTGTGCCGCAGATTGAAGTGACCTTTGACATCGATGCGAACGGTATCTTGAACGTATCTGCTAAGGATAAGGCGACTGGCAAAGAGCAGAAAATCGTTATCAAGGCATCCAGTGGTTTGTCTGATGAAGAAGTTGAAAAAATGATCAAAGATGCTGAAGCTCATGCTGATGAAGATCGTTTGCATATTAAAATGGTTGAAACTCGTAATCAGGCAGAAGCCATGATTAACGCAACAGAAAAGTCGTTGACAGACCTTGGCGACCAAGTTGAAGCTGAAGATAAAACTAATATAGAATCAGCTATTGCTGCATTAAAGTCTGCATTAGAGGGCACCGATAAGGATGACATTACTGCAAAGACCCTAGCATTGACTGAGGCTTCTGGTAAGTTGGCAGAAAAAGCTTACGCCGATAATGCCGATGGTGAGCCGGTTGATGCCAATGCTGCTGAAGAACCCTCTGCTAATGCAAGTGATGATGTTGTTGATGCTGAGTTTGAAGAAGTAAAAGACGACAAAAAGTAAACTTAAATCGGTCCGAAACCTGGCGTGTCTTACTTGCCTCTTCAATGAGATGTAAGATTCACACGTCAGGTTTTTTGCTATTCAGGCGTAAGAACCCGGCATTAAGCTTGGTATAAGCCAGGTATATAAGATAAATATGGCACAAAGAGATTATTACGAAGTATTAGGTGTTTCAAAGTCGACATCTGAGGCAGATTTGAAAAAGGCATTTCGACGCCTGGCAATGAAGCATCATCCCGATAGAAACCCTGATAACGAGGAAAGTGACCACCTTTTTAAAGAAGCAAAAGAAGCTTATGACGTACTCTCAAACGCTAATAAAAGAGCTTCCTACGATCAGTTTGGTCATGCAGGAGTTAACCAGTCTACGGGTGGCGGCCAGGGATTTGGTGATGCTTTCAGTGATATTTTTGGCGACATTTTTGGTGGTGGTGGTGGCGGTGGGGGTGGCGGTAAGCGAGTGCGCAAAGGCGCTGATCTGCAATACAACCTTGAGCTAAATCTCGAAGATGCCGTCTTTGGATCTACAGTAAAAATTCGGATACCCACTATGAA
>JBNMQI010000134.1:0-5557 GCA_051277905.1 Gammaproteobacteria bacterium
AGCATTTGAGATTGATGCAAAAAGCACGCAGCTATGCTTTGAAGTACAACGCCATTATCAAAACGCAGTGTAAAATCTAAAGTCGTTATAAAGCGAAAAGCATTTTATTGAAATAAAAAACCACGAATTTAATGTTTTTTGATTCCACTCTATCAGGAGGCTAATTTAAGTTCGAAAATACTGCGTCTTTACCAGCCCGCAACCAACACCCCCAAATTAACAAGTTTAACAAAAATGTTAACAATGCTGCGTGGGTCAGGCCCCCGCCGCCCGTTGTTGAAGAACCAGCTACCGTTGTAATGGTGGTGAAATTAGCGGTGTTGGCAATATGAATTGAGTTACCGGTGGTTGGAAAAGCCGAATCACCGCCCGTAATATTTTGATCATAGTCTGAAATATCATAAAAAATATTATTACTACAGGTGACAGAAAACCGGGCCTTTGAGTTATTCATATTGGGAATAAAAACGGCCTGCGTCCCATCGTTGTCTGTCGGGCTAAGTAGGTTAGTAACCGCATAGGTGCTGCCGTCGGCTGAAAAAGTGAGTAGCTCAATATCAACTTTAGCGCAATTGACAGGTGGCCCTAGTGTCCCAGCGGCATCCCAAGTGACAGTTCTCTCAGCATTAGCAGTAATATCGCCAACAACACTAGGTGATGTGAGTGTGAAAGGTCCAGACGCAATAACAGATACCGCCATATCATCAGTACCTTGCCCACTCTTACCGTCACGCACAGTTAAACGAAAATTTAATGTTCTTGCTGTAGTAGGCAACGTTTCACCTCTCGCTAACATCACTGTTGTTCCGTTCACCTGTGTATTTAAAGCAGGAAAATGGCGATTGCCGATTGGTTGTGGGATTTGACTTCTAAACAACGGATTATTCCCCTGGTCTGTACCGATGGTTTTTGACGTTGTCGTAACGCTACCTGCATCCATTTGATCCCACTGATAAGTTAAGGTATCACCCGTATCAACCGCACTACCACTTAATTGAAATGCGGTTTTAGAAGGAATAGTGCGATTAATACCAGCATCGATAGAAGTTGGATCGGAGTTTGCTGGCGTTATCGCTAAGCTCACACCACAGGCGTTCAAACCAGCGACAAAACTATTTATTTCCACAATAGAACCCGCATGAAAGGTGGCGTCACTGTTAGTGGCTATATTCTCAGCGCCACAAATGCCAGCGTAACCCATTATAGTTGAACCACTACCCGGTTCGAACGCTGTGGTTGCATTGTAATTACCGGCAGTACAAGAACCTGTATTGGCATTCCAAGTATGACTGGCCCCAAACTGATGGCCTATTTCGTGGGCAACAAAGTCGATGTAGAAAGCATCTCCAGTCGGATCGAGCATACCAGTAACACCATTTGCTTTCAGGGAGGCGCTGCAGGCTCCTGCCCTGGCTAATCCACCGCCACCCGTACTAAATACATGTCCGATATCATAATTAGCCGTGCCAATAGCGTCGTCAATCTTAGTCTGATTTTCGGATATTAAAGCGCCACCATTGTTATTAGAAAACCCAAAGTCTGCAGGAGCAACCTCTATAATTGAGCTATTATTTGCAACCAATTTAAAGCGTATACCAAGATCACGTTCGTAAACTTGATTCACTCGGTTAATTACGGTATTAATTTCAGCCATTGCCGCGTTGAGCGATCCACCCGCAGCAGCGACATATTCTGAAGTCGCCGAAACAGCTAATCGGTAAACAACTAGACTGCCCGGAATTCTATTAAACGTGTTGTTTCGATTAAAACTAGTGCTTATGACATTATCGTACTTTGCCAGCATACGAACACCGCACTGAAAGGTCCGACCAGATTGCTCGGATGCAGCGTTACTGAAACTTGATTTATAATACCGCGTATTAGAAATAGGGTTAACTGGGTCGATAAACACCCTGCCCTGAGACGTCATCAACATACCTCTAAAGCCTTTCGGGCTCATATCAACGCGGCCCGAGGCAGAAGGATCGTCAATACCATAAACCTTGTAACTTTTTATCTGAGAAAACTCTTGGGCCAGTTCATCTTCCATAATTGACGATTCAACAAGGCTAAATTTAGCAAGACTACCGTCCGGCATGGGTAGTTCTATAATGTCACTGACGCCACGGACGTCATTAGGTGCCAGATTCAATTTACTTCTTAAGGCCCGGTCATTGGCATCAAAGTAATGAGTTAACGCAAATTGACTAGATGGCTTAGCAGACAGATTTATATTTTTCCAGATATCATTCTGAGCAAGCACTATGGTCGAATTAATGAGTAATATAATTACTACGATTAACTTACAGCCTATTATTTTCACGTCATTCCTTCAGAATAAAGTCCAGTTCAGTCTCAACTCAGAAAATAGATCTAATTTTTACCACTTACTTGATAATCTGTCATTAGGACTGTCTAACCAATATTAGCTATGATGAAAACGGATGCCTTAATACAATTGTCTCTGCACGATCCGGTCCGGTTGATACGATATCAATTGGAACACCTGACAAAGCCTTTATTTTCGCCAAGTAGGCTTTGGCTGTTGATGGCAAGTCATCATAAGATTGCAAACCATAGGTTGACTCTTGCCAGCCCGGCATTTCGATGTAGACAGGCTCACAAGCTGCATAGTTATCGGCACCTGCGGGCGGATTGGTGATTTCTTGCCCCTGATATTTGTAGGCAACCGCTATTTTCAATGTTTCTAATCCATCAAGAACATCGAGTTTTGTAATGCACAGACCACTTACCGAATTGATTTTTAGAGAACGCTTGAGAGATACCATATCGAGCCATCCACAGCGACGTTTTCGCCCTGTTGTTGCGCCGAATTCATGGCCTTTTTCTCCCATGTGTTGACCACAAGAGTCATCTAGCTCAGTCGGAAACGGTCCAGAACCAACACGTGTAGTATAGGCTTTTACGATACCAAGGATATATTCAAGGTCTCTTGGACCGACACCAGAACCTGCTGCGGCGCCGCCTGCGGTCGTGGTCGATGAGGTAACGTAAGGATAAGTGCCGTGATCAATATCCAGTAATGCGCCTTGTGCGCCCTCGAACATGATTTTTTCACCTTGTTCTCTTAAACCATGCAGAATTCCGGGAATGTCCCCTACCATCGCTCTAATTTCATCCGCTTGCTGTAAAGCGTCGTCGAGTATTGTTTGGTAGTCTAATGGCTCCACTTTAAAGTAATGTTCGAGTGTGAAATTATGATATTCGAGCACTTCTTTTAAACGCGTTGCAAATAGCTCTTTATTCATCATTTCTCCAAGGCGAATACCTCGCCTTGCGACTTTATCTTCATAGCAAGGGCCAATACCACGGCCTGTTGTTCCGATTGCCTGATTACCCCTAGCTACTTCTCTGGCTTGATCAAGAGCGATGTGATACGGCAAGATTACGGGGCAAGACTCGCTGATAACGATACGATCTCGAGCTGGAATACCACTCTCTTCAAGCTGTTTAATTTCTTTTAAAAGGGCTTCAGGTGACAGTACAACGCCATTACCAATGAGACATTTGACGCTGTCTCGCAAAACACCCGACGGAATCAGGTGCAATACTGTTGTCACACCATCGATCACTAGTGTGTGTCCTGCATTGTGTCCACCCTGAAAGCGGACGACTGCCTTGGCCTGGTCGGTTAGCAGATCAACAATTTTACCTTTGCCCTCGTCGCCCCACTGGGTTCCAATGATTACTACTGAATTTGCCATTAACTAGCTTGCCTCTGAAATCGTCCAGCCATTATTCTGGCGAGTTAAAATTCTATCGCATTGTTGTGCGGCGGGTTTACTTTTGCCATCAGTAAGATCAACGATCACTCGCTGCCCTTCTGACCGTAGATTTTGAATTTTTTTGTACAAATCTGGATCATTGCTATTAGGTGCCAGAATCCCCAGTGTTTTAATTAGTAATGTATTTGATAATTGCTGCAAGTTAAGTAAATCGGCACTGAATCCTGTCGCGGGCCGAGCATTGCCAAAAATATCGCCAATATTATCATAGCGGCCTCCTCGTGCGATCTCCTTACCTTGTCCTGGCAAAAAAGCGGCAAAAACCAAGCCCGTATGATAACTGTAACCCCGTAACTCGGCTAGATCACAATTGATTAAAGTGTCTGGATATTTGCTCTGTACGGCTTCAATTACTGCCTGCATACGATTTAACGCCTGATGTAATTCCTCATGACAGCCTTCAAAAATCTGACGAGCCTCATCCAGAATGGTAATATCGCCATTTAACAATGCCAAATGATGAAATTGAGCTCTCAATTCTTCAGGTAAGTCTAATTCTGCCAGGTAAACTTCAAGCTCAGGAATCGATTTGCGTTGCAACATATCGAAGAGTAAGGCTTCCTGTTGTTTGTCCAGTTCGGTGCTACTGACAAGATTACGGAAAATTCCGACATGTCCCAGATCAATCGAAATATCGTTAAGTCCGACCGTATGCAACGTTTCGATCATCAAACTAACCACTTCGACGTCAGCAGCGACGCTTGTGTTACCAAAAATTTCAGCACCAATTTGTAATGGCGTGCGACTGGATGTGATGCCGTCAGCCTGTGCGTGCAGTAAATGACCACAATAACAAAGGCGTTCAATGCGATCCGTTCGGCCACCGTCTGCAAGCAAGTGCGCATCAATTCGGGCCACTTGGGGCGTCATATCTGATCGAACGCCCATTTGCTTACCTGTCACTTGGTCGACTAGCGAGAATGTTTTAATATCAAGAGAATGAGCGGTACCCGTTAACAACGAATCAATAAACTCTATCATCGCTGGCATAACTAAATCATACCCCCAACAATGGTACATTTTAAGTACCTGTTGTCTTAGTAAATCAACACCAAACGCAGCTGGAGGTAAGGTTTCTTGTACACCATCGGGTAAAAGCCAACGGTTTACCGGCTGGTCTTTCATATTTTTTGGGATCATATTCGCTTGGCCATAATTGTTTGGTCACGTTGAGCAAAAAACATTAATTAGCCTCGGATAAAAAATAGTGATACCGCGCCCACTAGCATCAAGCAAAGGCCAACGACTCTTAAGGTAGACTCAGGCATTGCGAGCATTTGTTGCATCGTGTTTTTATAACCTTGAGGACTTATAAAGGGAATAATACCCTCTATTATCATCACTAAAGCTAGTGCGGAAAACAACTCAGTCCAGTTCATACTGGTTTAGTTTATTAATTTAAACAATTTAACTTAGCCATTTTTTGGGCACGTGACGGAGCATTTATTATAGTCAAAAAAACGGGCGCCATTATAAACGCCCGATCTAATGATTAACAGTCTTTTTCGACTATTGGTTTACTGACTATTTGACTTCTTAAAGTATTTGAAGAATTCAGAGTCTGGACTCAGTACCATAATATCTTTACCGCCCCCGAAGCTAGTCTCATAAGCATTCAAACTACGGTAAAAAGAATAAAATTCTTTATCCTGATTGTATGAATCACCGTAGATTTTGGCTGCAGTTGCATCTCCTTCACCGCGAACCTCTTCCGATATTCGATATGCTTCAGCCAGCGTTTCTTCTCTTTG
>JBNMQI010000135.1:0-5422 GCA_051277905.1 Gammaproteobacteria bacterium
CTCAAAGTGGCGGAAGCCGGTAAGCCAGAAAAGCGGAGCGCCTTCCGGCAAACACCCAACAACCGTTTCATGCGGTCGATTATTATGATTATTGTTTTAATCGCCTGTTTAGTGGTATTAGTAAGTTGAGCACGTCTGATGGGGCCGTGGCTTATCACGCCTACGCTGCATTATGATTAAAAGTTCACTGAGGCCTTTGGATGAAGGCTGAATAGATCCTTTTTCTTTTTATTGCATGAATAGAAGTTTCGCTGCAATAGCCCACATGATAAGACCAATCAAGATTTCCAATATCTGCCAAGATCGGGCTCTTGCAAATACAGGCCGTAATAATTTGGCGCCATAACCCAATGCAAAAAAGAAGACAAATGAAGCAGTGATTGCACCCGTACCAAAATAAACGAGTTCGTTTGCAAATTGTGCCGATATAGAACCAAGCAATACGACTGTATCTAAATAAACATGCGGATTTAGCCAGGTAAAGGCTAGGCAGGTGAGGGCCGATTTAACCCAGCTATTGCTCACTATGTCGCTCGGATTTAAAGCGGCTGACGAGCGCAAAGCACGGTAGAAACTTCGTAGGCCGTAGACAAATAGGAAAATAGCGCCGCCATAACGTGCGATCAAAACTACTCCGGGGTAGTTTGAAACAAGTACATGAAAGCCACTGACACCAATCAATATTAAGATGGCATCGGAGGCTGCGCATATTAGGCAGACGAGAAGTAAGTGCTCATTTTTTAAGCCTTGTTTGAGGACGAAAGCGTTTTGTGAGCCAATGGCGAGAATTAATGAAAACCCAAGCGAAAAGCCGTAAATAAATGTATCCATGAAAGCAGTCTACACGATAATAAAATACTGTCTTAATTGAAAACGGAGCCCTCCAATATTATTTTCTATGCTACTCTAACTATCCCTAAGCAGCGCTAACAGTAGCAATTTAAAGAGTTAAATAATGGCGCCGATCATACTGTTTAAACAGCAATTCCAACGATCAGAACTTTTTCTTTATCTATTTTCTGCTGCAGTGCCTTTATCGTTTGCAACCTGGCAAGCACTAATTAACAACTTTGCGATTGAACAGGTTGCCTTTAGTGGCGTAGAAATTGGAATTTTGCAGAGTTTGCGTGAAGTTCCTGGCTTCATTGCTTTTGGCGTCATTTTCCTACTATTGATTATCAGAGAGCAAACCGTTGCTTTTCTGGCCCTAATTGCATTAGGCATCGGCACCGCAATGACGGGTTTTCTACCATCAATTATGGGTTTGTATTTCACTACTGTTTTGATGTCGATGGGTTATCACTATGCGGAAACGATCCAACAATCACTCTCACTACAACTGGTGAGTCGTGAGCGTTTGCCTTTAGTAATGGGTCGGCAAATTGCGGTTGGTTCATTTACCGGGCTCTTGGTTTTTGGCGCATTATTTGGGCTAATGGAAGTCTTAAATGCGGATTATCAGTGGGTCTATTTAATGGGTGGTGGGTTAACCGTTGTGATCGCCTTTTTGATGTATCTTAAATTTCCCCATTTTAAAGGGGGAGCCGAGCAACATAAAAAAATCATCCTTCGAAAACGTTACTGGCTGTATTATATACTGGTATTTCTATCGGGGGCTCGACGCCAGATTTTTGTCGTGTTTGCTGGCTTTTTGATGGTAGAAAAGTTTCACTTTAGTGTTGGCGAGATGGCGTTATTATTTTTAGTGAATGGTGTGCTCACCATCTATTTAGCGCCTCGCATTGGTCGGCTGGTTAGTGTTTGGGGAGAGAGAAAGACCCTGACACTCGAGTATATTGGCTTGGTCATAATTTTTAGTTGTTATGCCATAGCGGATAGCGTGATATTTGTTTCGCTGCTTTATATTCTTGACCATATCTTCTTTGCTATGGCGATTGCGTTGAAGAGTTACCTTAAAAAAATAGCTGACCCTGCTGATATAGCATCGACCGCAGGCGTTTCATTTTCGATTAATCATATTGCGGCCGTAGTTTTGCCAATTGCACTCGGGTTGGTTTGGATTTACTCGCCTGCACTCGTTTTTATTGTGGGTGCTGGCATTGCAATGATGTCATTGGTTTTATCTCAAATGGTGCCATCCCAACCAGAGCAGGGCAGAGAGACGATATATTCCAACCAGAAAGAGCTTCCAAGCTAACGAATTCTTCTAAGTTTAAAGCACTTTAACCGGCCGATAACAGATCAGCGACGGCTTGAGCAGGCATTAATACTGCAATAAAACCAGAACCGCTACTGTCGGTCGAAAAATGGATATGAGTCACTTCACCCTTGTCTTTTAGCATAGTCACTAGTTCGGGGTTGATATGAATCACCTCGCCAATAGGAGTTTTTAGCGCAACAAATTGAGTCATTGTTAGAACCTAGTCGATTAAATTGTTAGATGTAAATTAATGTTTAAATCAGGTGAAGCACAAATTTTATTTAATAATACTAAATGATAACTAATAAGTGAATTGATCGCTGACTAACTAACCAACCTAACGCTAAATATAGCAGACTGGTCTACTTCACAGACAATGTGGGTTCGACTAAGACAATCAATTTGCGTGAGTGATTTGTTAAACGTTAAACTCACTTTTCCAAGACAGTAGGCAAAAAAGTAATGAAACAAAAATTAGGCATTTTATTGATGCTGATCGCATTGGGATTTTTGATCCCAGGCGTTACGCAGCCCATCCTATCGCTCATTGGTACGGTAGATAAGACTTCATTAGTTGATTTGGGGGTGCAAACATTGGCAAATTCGCCAGGTGTGCCAGACTTTATGGTGTCTATTTCACAACAACTCGTCAGTCAACTAGACATTTCGGGTGAGCTACGCGCCTATGAAAAAACACGTAGTATTGCTGGTACGGTGCAAGAACTTTATCAAGCTGACCAATGGCTAGTGGCATTGCTAATAGGCCTATTCAGCATTGTGATTCCAGCTTTAAAGAGTTTGTTAATGTTGGCCTCTGTCTTAGCACGAAACAGCCAGACTAGGCAGGCTGCAGATAAAATTAAAAATATGATTTCAAAGTGGTCGATGGCGGATGTCTTTGTGGTGGCAATAATTGTGGCTTTTTTAGCGGCCAACGCCACGCAACAGACAGAAAAATTGTTTTCACTGAATGCTCAATTTATGCCGGGTTTTTACTATTTTTTAAGCTATTGCATATTATCTATTGTTTCTTCTCAGCTATTAGATAGGCAGACAGATAAATAACTAAAGTGGCTAATCAAATCAAGTACATCCAATCATCATTATTTGAATGCGTTCATTAATTTTGGGATGATATTATTTGTTAACATCTAAGAATAAGCTGAACGGTTGCCTTTAGATACTAAATATTCAACCAGTTCATCGGCCAGCGTGTCGGCATCGAACTCGCCACTTTTTAATACTACCTCAGGCTGCTCAGGTGGCTCGTAGTCGGAGTCAATGCCAGTAAAGTTTTTCAACTCTCCGGCACGCGCTTTTTTATAAAGGCCTTTGGGATCACGTTGCTCGCATATTGCCAATGGCGTATTGACATAAACCTCAACAAATTCACCGTCACTGAATAACTCTCTAGCCATCTGGCGTTCTGATCTAAATGGCGATATAAATGACGCGAGGACAATCAATCCGGCATCTACCAATAACTTAGCAACCTCTGCGACACGGCGAATATTCTCTACGCGATCATGATCGGTAAAGCCTAAATCCTTGTTTAGACCGAATCGGATATTATCGCCATCAAGTAGATAAGTGCGTTTACCCGCCTCGTGTAACTTCTGCTCGAGGTGGTCGGCTATACTGGACTTACCCGATCCAGAAAAACCTGTAAACCAAACAACGCAGGGTTTTTGATTGTTAACCGCAGCACGAACCAACTTGTCGATTTTCATAGTGTGCCAACCAATATTACTCGCTCGGCGCAAGGCGAAATCGATCATGCCAGCACCCACGGTGGCATTGCTGTATTGGTCAACTAATAAAAAGGCACCTGTCTGTCGGTTATCATTATAAGCATCAAAAGCAACTGCTTTATCGAGTGCCAATTTGCAATAGCCCACTTCATTCAGATTGAGCTTTTTAGCTGCAAGTTTGTCTAACGTGTTGGTATCAACCTTGTGAACCAAATCAGTAATTCTGGCAGTAGTGTCTGTATTGTTAAAACGAATGACATAGGTTCGTTCGGGCAACATTGCGTCAGAATTCATCCAGATAATATGTGCTGCAAATTGATCAGCCACGTCGGGTTTGCTGTCCTCCAGCGCAATGATGTCACCAGGACCTATGTCAATATCGTCTTCCATAAATAAGGTCACGGCCTGACCACTCTTGGCCGATGGCACTTCACCCGATGATCCAACAATTTGTTTTACCTTGGTTGACCGTCCAGACAAGCTGGCGACGACAGCCATGCCTTGGCTAATGCTGCCAGATACAATACTGCCACTAAAGGTAAAAAACTCAGGACTAGATTTATTAACTGATTGCACAGGTAAACGAAAGCTAGGGTCTTTAGCGTTAGAATGCGCGGGTATTGTTTCGAACTGTTCGATCAGGGTCGAGCCAGAATACCAAGGCATATTGGTGTTTAAAGTATCATTACCTGAAGCCGCAGTTTGGGTGGCTAATACATTATCGCCGTTCAGTAAAGATATCGGTACAAAATGTATGGCATCAAAACTAAGCTGACCAGCGAACTCGCTGTACTCAGCCACAATGTTGTCGAAACGGCTTTGAGCATAGTCAACCAAATCCATATTATTAACTACCAAAACAATCTGTCTAATGCCAAATAACGATACCATGTAGCTGTGACGACGAGATGCAGTGAGGATGCCTTGGCTGGCATCAATAACAATTACCGCAGCATCCGTCAAAGAAGCAGTAGCCACAATATGGTCGGTATATTGAATATGGTCTGGAATGTATGCTGCTATGAATTGTCGTTTTTTGGTTGCGAAGTAGTGGAGGGCTTTGTGACTGTCGGTTTCAGACCTAATGACTGAATTTTGGTCTGTAAAGACTGCTTTAGAATCCTTTAATAAAAGGTCTAATAAGGTCGATTGTCCAGTACCCATCGAATCGCAGAACATAAAACGAAATGGATCTGTCATATTCTGAGGTGATTGAAATGTATCGATATCTTGTGGGATAGTGTTATTTTTATTTGAGTGGACCATTAAAAGTTATCTACCTGTATTTTCATCGATCGAATCGCTTTGTTGTTAATCAATTGATCATTACGTTTTAATGATCGTCCTTTGAATTGTCTAGGATAATACCTGAGACAGACCAAGTCGATGTTCCAAAGGCACTCTTTGAGTGATGGCAGTCACATAGTATGATCTGCGTGATAAATTTGTTGATAATTAATGGGGCGTTGTAAGTGGGAATTATTCTTACGTAATACCTTTGCCTTGGTTT
>JBNMQI010000136.1:0-5384 GCA_051277905.1 Gammaproteobacteria bacterium
TGCGGGTACAATGGGAGCAGGCATTGCTGGCCAAGTTGCCAATGCAGGCGTAGAGGTTTGGCTACTTGACCTACCTACCGAAGGCAATACAAATGTGCTGGCCGAACGTGGGCTGGAACGCTTAAAAGGCTCAGGTCAACCGGGGCTAATGAGCAAGGCAGTAGAAAACCTTATTCATATAGGAAATACCCGCGACGATTTTGAACAATTGGCTGACTGCGACTGGATTGCTGAAGCTGTCGTGGAACGACTCGATATTAAAAAGGATCTTTATCTTCGCCTTGAGGCTGTTTGCCATGACCAAGCGATAATAAGCTCTAACACCTCAACTATTCCTATTAGCCTACTTGTTGAAGACATGCCAAAATCTTTTCGGCAGCGTTTTGCTATCACTCACTTTTTCAATCCCGTTCGATTTATGCACCTGCTTGAACTTGTACGTGGTGAAGACACCGATCCTACAGTGATGAAAACACTCGCAAGCTTCTGCGAACAACAATTGGGCAAAGGGGTAGTACCCTGCCTTGATACACCCGGATTTCTCGGCAACCGAGTGGGTGTATTCGCTATTCAATGCGCCCTGCATGCAGCGTTTGACCTAGGACTTGATCCGAGCGAAGCCGATGCTTTATTTGGTCGTCCGATGGGCATTCCAAAAACCGGTGTTTTTGGTTTATACGATCTTATCGGTATAGATCTAATGTCTGACGTAGTGCAAAGCTTAGTAAACATTCTTCCAGAAGGTGATGCATTCCATCAGGAAGCTGAAAAAATTCCGTTAATGATGCGGATGATTGAAAATGGACAAACGGGTAATAAGCAAGGTAAAGGCTTTTATCGCAAAGGCGAAAATGGACGTGAGGTACTCAACCTTGCAGACGAAAGTTACGCGCTTGCTCCCCGCCTCAACTTGCCATTGGCTGACAAAGCCCAAAAAACTGGCGTTCAAGCCTTACTTGCAGACGACAGTATTCATGGCCAGTTCGCTTGGCGAGTATTGTCTCGTACATTAAGCTACGCCGCTTCGTTGATTCCAGAAGTAGATAACAACGGCTTAGGTATCGACGATGCAATGAAACTGGGCTATAACTGGGTTAAAGGCCCGTTTGAATTATTAGATGAGATTGGTGTAAACCCATTTATTGAACGCCTCGAAGCTGATGGCATGGCTGTACCCCGTTTCTTGGAAGAAGCCGCTAACTCTAGTTTCTACCGAGTCGAAGGTGGTGAGCTACAAACACGTCAATTAGGTGCTAGTTGGCACGCTATTCCAAGAGCTGAGAACATAATCCGCTTTAACGAAATGCGCCAAACCATGACGCCACGCAATAGCTGTGCCTCGGCAAGTTGGTATAACCTCGACGGAATTGCATTGGTTGAATTTCACTGTAAAGCGAATGCGCTCGATGCAGATTCTATGGAAATACTAGACGACGCAATTACCCACGTTGAAAAAGACGGCATGCGCGGTCTTATTGTTCATAACGACGCGCAACATTTTTCCTGTGGTGTTAATTTACAAGGTGTTCGCAGCTTTATCGAACGCAATGATATGGATGGATTAGATAGTTTCTTAAGTCATTTTCAGAAAACTGTACATCGTATGGCCCTAGCCAAATTTCCTGTCGTTGTCGCTCCGGTTGGTATGTCACTCGGCGGAGGATTTGAAGTTGTCTTACATGCCAAAGAAGTTATCTGCCATGCTAACTCAGTTATGGGTTTAGTTGAATCAGTGGTGGGTGTTGTGCCTGGAGGCGGCGGTTGTAAAGAAACCCTCTATCGCTGGATTGAAAAACTCGACTGTGGCGAAGATATCAGCGAAGCCTGTTGGAAAGCATTTATGAACCTAGGCATAGGCAAAACAGCAAGCTCGCCCATTCTTGCGAAAGAGCAAGCAATGCTTCGTGATAATGATCATTTTATGATGAATCGCGATAGCATCCTAGCTGAAGCAATTGCCGCCATCAATAATCCAGTTAATCAACTAGCATTTACTCGACCTAGTCTTACACTGCCTGGAAAGCCACTGTTTGAAAAAATGGTCAATTGGTTGAAGGAGTCCCACGAAAAAGGGCTATTTATGGCGCACGACGTCATAGTAGGTACCGAAATGGCGCGTATTGTCACTGGTGGTAATGTCGAACCAGGCACTATTTGGAACGAACAAGATTTCTTTGATGCAGAGCGCAGCTCTTTTCTGACTCTGGCGTCAACCGACTCCACCAGAAAAAGAATTGAAACGATGCTTGATGATGGCTCTCCTATCAGAAATTAAATGAGTTTAATGAGTATGTAATTAGGGTTCTATTCAGTTACCTCTGTGAGATACGTCATTCCCGTAGTCTCTTCATCGGGAATCTTAGTTAATCACAACACTAGGCCCTCGATTTAAACACCTCGAGGGTGACGATAGGTGATAAGTTATAACTCTGACAAATTAGAACGCTACTGAAATAACATTAAGACTATTGGAGGTGTTAGTTGAAAACACAAGATAAACCGCGTTTTATTGACCGAACTTTAGGCCAATTACGCCATGTTTGGGACAAGGTTACGGGTAATAGTAATGTGCAAAATTCTGTACACTTTCAAGCAAACTTGCCCGATAAAGATTTACCGCGTCTGCGAGCACAAATACAACTGTGTTTGGAGATGCGTGGCGGTGAAGTGTCAGCGAGGGCTGAAACGGCCATTTTGGGCCGTTCTTATCTTGAATTAGACGCTGAAGGCCGCGCGCGTTTTCTCAAGCTGCTTGCCACTGATTTTGATGTTGATACAGCAAAAGTGGAACATGCCATAGACTGTTGGCATCAATGCGAAGATGTCGCTGACAGGTACGCTAACATTCAGCAATTTCGTCAGGCTTTAGAAGCACCTCGTTTACAATTATTAACCCAGTTCAATGAGTTACCAGAAGGTGTTAAATTTCTAGTGGATATGCGCGCTGAATTACTGGCGCTAAAAGTTGGGGATCTAGCTTTTGCTGCATTAGAGGGTGATTTGAAGCGGCTGTTGATCTCATGGTTCGATATTGGTTTTCTCACGCTAGATTGCATTACCTGGGATTCGTCCGCGTCATTGTTAGAAAAATTAATTGCCTACGAGTCGGTTCATGAAATTCGCAGCTGGGATGATCTCAAAAACCGTCTTGATTCAGACCGTCGCTGCTATGCATTTATGCATCCACACATGCTTGGCGAGCCTTTAATTTTTGTCGAAGTGGCACTGACAACGGGGCTGGCACAAAATGTACAAGATCTTCTGGATGAGACCGCAATAGTAGAAGATTTAGAACACATGGATACAGCCATTTTCTACTCGATATCTAATGCCCAGCAAGGGTTAGCGGGCATTAGTTTTGGTAATTTCTTAATTAAAAGAGTAGTGGCTAAGTTATCTGAAGAATTCCCTCATATCAATAATTTTGCCACGCTGTCACCGATTGTTAGTTTCCGCCGTTGGTTAACGCAGCAGTTAGCCAATGATAAACTGGACCTATTAACCGGATCTGAAAAAAATGCGCTTGCACTGCAATATGATAGATTAGGGATCGACTCCAGCCTTGCAAAACTACTTGAAAGCCCTAATTGGCAACAAGACATCGAAACATGTGACGTTTTGCAACCACTGCTAACCCGCTTAGCGGCGCATTACCTCAGCAAAGAAAAACGCAAAAATGGTCGGGCGTTTGACCCTGTAGCGCATTTTCACCTGACAAATGGTGCACAAGTTGAGAAGTTGAATTGGATGGGAGATCAGTCAGAAAAAGGTCTACACCAGTCATATGGGCTTATGGTAAATTATCTCTACCAACTTGATCGAATTGAGTCCAATAGCACCGCGTACGTTGAGCAAGGCGAAGCAACTACCTCTAACGCGGTTAACGCATTATTAAAAAAAGTGAAATAAATACTGAAAAATTCAAATTTCGATGTCTTCAGCGTTATATCATTTGCTAGTGTTTTTGACAATAATATGCCTGTTCAACTTGAAGATCCATGATTCAGCAAGAATTAGAAACGACTTTAGGCAAGACATTGGCTGGCTAAAGAAATAGAACAGAGCACGAGTACATTAAGGCCAATCTAACCTGGAGTATAGTAATGACGACTAAGAGCCATCAATTAACCCAAAATACAGCCAATTTTGTGCCGTTAACACCACTGTCTTTTCTGCATCGAACAGCTGATATTTACCCGCATCGTGAGTCTCTTATTTACAACGACCAGCGTTATACTTGGTCACAAACACGTAACCGCTGCACGCGTATTGCGTCGAGTTTAGCTGCACGAGGCATAGGTAAAAATGACACGGTATCGGTGTTTGCTTTTAATACGCCCGAAATGTTTGAATGCCATTTTGCTATACCTATGGCTGGCGCTATACTGAACACCATAAATACGCGAGTTGACGCCAAAACCGTGGCTTATATCATCGATCATGCCGAATCAAAGGTAATTATCGTCGACCGTCAGCTTTGGCCAGTACTTGAGGACGCGCTGAGCCGCTGCAAATTACAACCTGAAATCATCGTCATCGACGATGCTTCAGCCACTGAAAAACCAGTACTGCCAAGTGCCCAAAAATTCTCTTTTTACCATGATCTAGTTGATCAAGGTGATGATGACTTTACTTGGTTAGCACCGGAAGATGAATGGCAGTCACTCTCACTTAATTACACATCGGGAACCACAGGTTTACCTAAAGGCGTAGTCTACCATCACAGAGGCGCCTATTTAATGGCCATGGGTACAGCCATGTCTTGGGCCCTCCCCTCGCATCCCCGATATCTTTACACGGTGCCAATGTTCCATTGCAATGGCTGGGGACATGTTTGGACTATGACCGCAGCGGCGGCAACAATTATTTGTATTCGTGCGTTTACCCCTGACGTTGTTTTCGAATTGATTGAACAACATGAGGTGACGCATTTTGGTTGTGCGCCAATAGTACTTAATATGCTGGCCAACGCACCGGCATCGGAACAGATAAAATTTGATCGCACTATTCATGTGATTACGGCTGGATCTCCGCCCGCTGCTAGTGTTATTGAGGGCATGAACAAGTTTGGCTTCGACATTATGCATGTCTATGGGCTTACGGAAACCAGCGGTCATATATTGCAGGCAGCACCGCAAGAAGACTGGCAACAACAAAGTATTCAACAACAAGCTGAATTAAAATCTCGTCAGGGTGTACGTTTTTCTATGACTGAAAGTGTCGATATAATCGACACCGAAAGTGGTAAATCTGTCCCCTGGGATTCTACAACCATGGGGGAAATAGCGATACGCGGTAATACCGTAATGAAGGGATACTTGAAAGATCCGGAGGCGACTGACCAGGCTTTTCAAAATGGCTGGTTTATGAGTGGTGATCTAGCG
>JBNMQI010000137.1:0-5335 GCA_051277905.1 Gammaproteobacteria bacterium
CTTAAGTTAACGCAAATAGACAGAACTAGTCTCTTTCAATGGCTGTCAATTTGAATTGATCGCTTTAAACCTCATATTAATGCAGCTGTTTGTTGGAAATTACACGAGACTATTATAGAATCTCGTTCCTTTTATTTTCGTATGCCGCATCTCTATACTATTAGCTGCATATTATTAGTCTATCAGGATCACTTTAAGGAAAACCGGCAATGCCAATTTACGAGTATGTTTGTACTGAGTGTGACTATGCCCATGAGGCATTACAAAAGCTTAGCGATTTAGCGCTAACCGATTGTCCAGCTTGTGCTAAGCCGAGCTTGAAGAAAATGATTTCAGCGCCACGATTTAGATTGAGCGGCTCGGGTTGGTACGAGACTGACTTTAAATCGAGTAATCAGAAAAACCTGACTGATTCAGGAGATAAAAAAAGCACTGATTCGAGCGATAAAAAAAGCGCTACCCCGGAAAAAACAACTAGCACGGTTAAAAAAGAGCCGACTGTACCGAAACCGGCAACTAAGGAAGCCGCAAGCTAGCGTTGGCAGCGCTTAAAGCCAACGTGTTTTAAATGCCAGCCGTGCGCCATCATTAATTAATCATTAGCATCAAAATACGGAAAAAACATGCGTACCCATTACTGTGGTGAACTCAACCAAGAAAATATAGGCCAAGAAATTAGTGTTTGTGGCTGGGTAAACCGACGTCGCGATCATGGTGGCGTTATATTTATAGACCTACGCGATAAAAAGGGCGTTTTGCAGGTTGTAGTCGACCCTGATGATGAAGTTTTATTCAGTACTGCAGAATCAGTTCGAAATGAATTCGTATTGAAAATTACGGGTCTAGTGAGAATTCGTCCAGAAGGTACCAGCAACGAAGACATGCCAACGGGTGAAATTGAAGTATTGGCACGGGGTCTGGAAATATTAAATAGCTCCGAGACACCACCGTTTCAGCTCGACGATGACGTTCATGAAGACATTCGCCAGAAATATCGTTACATCGATTTACGTCGCCCAGAAATGCAGTACCGCATGCAATTGCGTGCTCGGGTTACGCATTTCATGCGCAGTTGGTTAGAAGCCGAAGAGTTCATGGACATTGAAACCCCGATGCTCACAAAAGCAACTCCCGAAGGTGCTCGAGACTATCTAGTACCTAGTCGGACGCACAGCGGTTCTTTCTTTGCTTTGCCACAATCACCGCAGCTATTTAAGCAACTGCTGATGATGTCAGGTATGGATCGCTACTATCAAATCGTGCGTTGTTTCCGCGATGAAGACTTACGGGCCGATCGCCAACCTGAATTCACTCAGCTCGATATTGAAACGTCGTTTATGAATGAAGACGACATCATGTCGATGATGGAAAAAATGGTCCAAGGTCTTTTCTCGAATGTGTTATCACAAGACATTGATGGCCCATTTTTACGCATGCCTTACGCCGAAGCCATGGAACGATTTGGATCAGATAAACCTGACCTAAGAATTTCATTAGAACTTCAAACAATATCTGACATCCTTGCCGATGTTGAATTTAAAGTATTCTCTGGCCCCGCAAATGATTCAAAAGGACGAGTGGCAGCATTACGTGTGCCGGGTGGCAATAAACTATCGCGCAAAGAAATTGATGGTTATACCGAATTTGTCGGTCGCTACGGTGCAAAAGGTCTGGCTTACATTAAATGTAATGACGTCTCCTTGGGACGTGAAGGATTGCAGTCACCTATACTCAAGTTTTTGCCTGACGAAGCCATTGCTGAAATCATCTCACGGACTAAGGCTGAAACAGGCGACCTGATTTTCTTTGGTGCCGATAGAGCGAATACGGTCAACGAATCGCTCGGTGCATTACGAGTGAAAGTTGCTCAGGATCTAGGTTTAGTCGAGGCAGGTTGGCGCTTTCTTTGGGTAGTCGACTTCCCAATGTTTGAACATGACGAACGTGAAAACCGTTGGAATGCTTTGCATCATCCTTTTACTGCGCCAAATACAACCGACCCGGCTGAAGTCGAAGCAAACCCAGGTGAAACACTATCAAGAGCCTACGACATGGTATTGAACGGCACCGAACTAGGGGGTGGATCGATTCGTATTCATAAAGTAGATATGCAACAGCGCGTACTAAAGCTATTGGGTATTGACGAACAAGAAGCCGAAGACAAGTTTGGGTTTTTACTCACTGCACTCAAATTTGGTTGTCCGCCGCATGGTGGTATTGCATTTGGTCTAGATCGACTGGTGATGCTTATGAGTGGCGCGACTTCAATACGAGATGTCATGGCATTTCCAAAAACACAGACAGCGGCTTGTTTGTTAACTCAAGCACCTTCCCCCGTCAGTGACAAGCAACTAAAAGAGCTGTCTATACGGGTTCGTAAACCTCAAGTTGATGGTTAATTGGTAAAGAAAGTGCCAAGTGTTATTATTTTCAGCACGGCTAGGTTGAAAGTCTGTTATGACATTTAATAGCTGGATCAGCAGTCATGCACCAAGTTCGACTCGACTGTTGTGGTGCGTATTGCAAAAGTGAAATAAGTAATATGAACTTAACTGAAAATCTTGCGGGTACCAAACGCGCAATTACCCCAGCTACCCAATTTGCTAATTTAAAAGGTGACTATGGCACCAGCGACTTTGTTATGTGGCGTGGGGGCCGGCTATCGAGGATAACGGTCGCTTTTGAGTGCTGGGGCAAACTATCGAGTAATTATGATAACGTAATACTGATTTTTACCGGCTTATCCCCCAGCGCACATGCTTCATCATCTGAACTAGATCCGACTCCAGGTTGGTGGGATTACATGATCGGTCCGGGCAAATCGATAGACACTAATGTTTTTCATGTTATTTGCGTTAACTCGTTGGGTAGTTGTTTTGGTAGTACTGGCCCCGAAGCCATTAATCCAGAAACAGGTAAGACCTACGGGCTCGATTTCCCTGACTTAACCATCGAAGACATTGCAAAATCAGGCCATCACCTATTGGTAGAGCTTGGGATCGACCATCTTCATACTGTTATTGGCCCTTCTATGGGTGGCATGGTAGCACTGGCTTATGCGTTGCAATATCCGGGTGAAGTTGATTATCTGGTATCCATATCAGCCGCGACTCGGGCATTACCATTTACGTTAGCAATGCGATCACTTCAACGCGAAATTATTCGGTCAGACCCAGCATGGAAGGGTGGAAACTATGCTCAAGACGAAGCGCCTTATTCAGGCATGGCACTCGCTCGAAAATTGGGTTTAGTTTCGTATCGAGCGGCCGAAGAATGGCACCAAAGATTTGATCGATCAAGAGTCGCAAAAGACCGCAGAACTGGTGCTCCATTCGAACTTGAATTCGAAGTTGAATCCTATCTCGACTATAACGCCAAGAAATTTATTCACAACTTCGATGCTAACAGTTATCTTTATTTGTCACGTGCAATGGATTGGTTTGATGTTGCTGATCATGGGGGATCAGTCAATTCAGGTCTGACTAAAATTCAAGTCAAAAAAGCGCTAATCATTGGCGTCTCGACCGACATTCTATTCCCACCTGCGCAGCAAAGAGAAATTGTTAAAGGGTTGGAAAAAGCGGGTAGCTGTGATGAATGCGTTGAGTATGTCGAAATAGATTCAATTAATGGCCATGATGCCTTTTTGGTTGATAGTGATCAATTTTCACCCGTAATGAAGGTTTTTTTGGATGAGACTTTCCAATAACGCCTTAATTTACTGACTGATCTCATTAGAGATGTTAGCGGAGTAAAATCTTTGTCAAATTAGTCGCTATTGATAGCAATCGGTGTCATTAGGTTTATTCACGACTGACCCGCTAAAAAGTCAGTCGTGCTCTAGTTTATGTCACTTATCTTTCTAAATACTGCAACTTCCCTTCAACACCATCCCATTCAACTGCATCGTCAGGTGGTGGCCTACTGGCAACAATCACTGGCCAGATTGCCGATAACTCTTCATTCAGCTCAAGAAAACTCTCTTGACCTGCTGGCATGTCATCTTCCGATACAATGGCCTCTGCTGGGCACTCCGGCTCACAAAGTGTGCAGTCGATGCATTCGTCTGGGTCGATGACGAGGAAGTTTGGGCCTTCATGGAAGCAGTCAACGGGACAGACATCAACACAATCCATATATTTACATTTAATGCAATTTTCGAGTACGACGAATGTCATGCGGAGCCTCTGTTGATGACTACTGAGTCAGTATAAAATAAAGATTGAAAAATTATCGCGGAAGTCTAATTAGGCCGAAGTAAAACTTCAAGTAGATTATCTTGATATAGGATTTTATAAAGTGATACTGCCTAGTAATTCTATTCTTTTGAGAGCGATTTTAAACGGTACAGTTCTTCTAAGGCCTGTCTCGGGGTTAATGCATCTGGATCGATAGCCAAAAGTGCTTCCATGGTCGGATTGGATTGCGCCTCTTCAAGCTCTGGGGCTGCCATCGAGAATAAATCAATTTGTGGTCCAGCTTTATTCGATTGCTGCTCTAACTGATGTAATTTACGCTTCGCTAGTTGGAGTGCTGATTTTGGTACGCCAGCCAGCTTGGCGACCTGCAAACCATAGCTTTGATTGGCAGGGCCCGATTTTACCCGATGCATAAAAATAATGTCATCGCCATGCTCGACTGCATCTAGGTGCACGTTACAAATATTGTCGTATTGCTCTGGCAATTGAGTTAGCTCAAAATAATGAGTTGCGAACAGCGTTAACGCACCTGACTTTTGTGACAGATGATCGGCACAGGCCCAAGCCAGTGCTAGTCCGTCGAAAGTGCTGGTGCCTCGACCGATTTCGTCCATCAATACTAGGCTGTTATGCGTAGCGTTATTCAGAATGTTCGCTGCTTCGGTCATTTCCACCATAAAAGTTGAGCGTCCACTCGATAAATCGTCACTGGCACCGATGCGAGTGAATATCTGGTCGATGGGGCCGATAATGGCTTGAGTTGCGGGGACGTAACTGCCCATGTAGGCCAAAATAGTAATGAGCGCAGTTTGGCGCATAAAGGTCGATTTACCGCCCATATTTGGGCCTGTGATCAATAGCATGCGTTTATTTTGATCGAGCTGAGTGTCGTTGGCGATGAACGCTTGCTTCATTACCTGCTCGACTACGGGGTGCTTACCGTCACGTATATCGAGGATCGGGTCTTCGACTAATGTCGGGGCTGACCATTGGTATCTATCAGCACAATTGGCGAAGCTGAGTAATACGTCCAGCTGAGCCAACCCTAAGGCACATTGTTGCAAGGCCGTCAGTTGGTCGCTGAGTTGTTTTAGTAGTAACTCGTAAAGATGCTTTTCTCGTGATAAAGAGCGTTC
>JBNMQI010000138.1:0-5325 GCA_051277905.1 Gammaproteobacteria bacterium
GCTCTTTCTTACTTTCAGGACGATACGAAGAAATTCGAATGGCAGATGCCAGAGAAGATAATCAGCTGTGCAGTGAAATCATTGAAGCCGGCAGTTTTAATTGGATTAACGGTAGGGAATTTCATCGTATCAACCTGATTGATGATATCGAATGCTGGACCTTGTTTATACACGGCGAAAAGGCCAAGTCTTGGGGATTTTTAGATCAAAATCAACAGGGTTATGCGTTTCATGACCACCAACAGGTACTCACACAGCCGTCTAATTCTCAGTGGTGGAAAACAGTTGCTAAGCCTAGCCAATGCCCGTCGATGCGAAAGCCTTTAAGCCTTTAAGCTCAGGTGCATTAGGCTGCACCTGGGCTTAATTGGGTCACCAACAATGACTAATTACTTTAAGTGCTTGGCGTGAAACTCGAAGTGATCAGCTAGAAAGCTGGCAATAAAATGATAGCTGTGATCATAACCAGGCTGAACGCGGACCGTACACGATTGTCCTTTTGCATCACAGGCGGCCTTAAAATTATCGGGCAACAGTTGGCCTTGGTGTAAAAACTCGTCATCGCTGCCCTGATCGATCAATATATCAGTGACAGTCGCACCACCATTCACTAGGCAAGTCGCATCATAGGCTTCCCAATCTGATTCGTTGTCGCCCAGATACAACCCAAAACAGCCTTTACCCCAGTCGCAATTCACGGGGTTAGCAATTGGCGCAAATGCCGACACCGACCGAAACGCACCCGGATTTTTTAAACCACAAATCAACGCACCGTGGCCACCCATCGAATGTCCACTCACTGATTTAACGCCCGCTAATAAGGGCAAGTTCGCTTCAACCAGTGCTGGCAGTTCACTCACGATATAGTCATACATTTGATAGTGAGTCGACCAAGGCGCTTCGGTTGCATTGACGTAAAAACCAGCACCCTGCCCAAGATCATAACGGTCATGTTTATCGTCAACTTGCTCGCCACGCGGGCTGGTGTCAGGAAACACGATTGCAATACCATGTTGTGCAGCAAACCGCTGAGCGCCCGCTTTAGTTCGCGCATTGTCATCGTTGCAAGTTAAACCCGACAACCAATATAACGTCGGTACTTTTTCGTTCTCTGCCTGTGGTGGCAGGAAGACTGAAAATGTCATTTCACATTCATTAACACTTGATTCATGCGTGTACCGTTTTAGGTAGCCACCACTTTCTTTAACGCTTTCGATTTCTTTCATGTTCTTCATTCATATCTCTAATAAAAACGGGTCTAAGTAAAAGCTAGTCTAGAATATAATGACCGAACGAATGCTCTCGCCGCTATGCATTAAGTCAAAAGCACGATTAATATCTTCGAGAGGCATTGTATGAGTTACCATCGAATCTAATTCGATTTCACCTGCCATATAACGATCAACATAACCAGGCAGTTGCGAGCGCCCTTTCACACCACCAAAGGCAGTGCCTTGCCAGGTACGACCAACCACCAAGTTGAACGGGCGAGTGCTAATTTCTTTTCCCGCGCCAGCAACACCGATAACCGTTGAAACACCCCAACCCATGTGCGTGCATTCGAGCGCATCACGCATAACATGTACGTTGCCGATACACTCAAAAGAATAGTCAACGCCACCATTGGTTAACTCTTGAATATACTCGCTAATAGAACCATCAATTTCTTTCGGGTTTATAAAATCAGTAGCACCCAGCGCTTTGGCAATTTCCCACTTCGCAGGATTAATATCAATTGCCAAAATTCGACTGGCTTTCGCCATCACTGCGCCCTGAATGGCAGATAAGCCGATACCACCCAAACCAAATACCGCAACAGTCGAACCTGGCTCTACTTTGGCAGTATTTAATACCGCACCAATACCGGTAGTAACACCACAACCTAACAAACAAACTTTGTCGAGCGGGGCGGCCTTGTTGATTTTGGCTAACGCGATTTCAGGCACAACAGTATATTCACTAAAAGTAGAACACCCCATGTAGTGGTGGATCGCCTTACCGTTTTTCGAGAAACGACGGGTCCCGTCAGGCATATAACCTGTCCAAACTGTTGAAGCAATTGATTGGCAAAGATTGGTTTTAGGCGAATGACAATATTCACAAACACCACACTCAGGAATATATAAAGGAATAACGTGATCACCCACCTTTAAATCCTTCACGCCAGGACCACACTCGACCACTTCACAGCCACCTTCATGGCCTAAGATTGCAGGGAAGGCCCCTTCAGGGTCATCACCCGATAAGGTAAAGGCATCAGTATGGCAAACACCTGAAGCAATTACTTTTAATAAAACTTCGCCCTCACGCGGGCCTTCAACTTCAACCTCCTCAATTTCTAGGGGCTTCTTAACTTCCCAGGCAACTGCAGCTTTACATTTCATTTCAATATTCCTCGAATAGAGTTTGGTTAGATTTAAATATTTGATGCGCAGATTAAGTCGATTAAATCGGTCAGTCAACCCACTCCGTCTCAAAGAGGTGTTAGAATCACAAGGCGGTAAAGAGTGATTTAGATTAAATCATCGTAACTAGCGAATAGTTCAAGAGCAAAAACTTAATTATGGACCAGAAAATCTTCAAACAAACTCCAAACAGTTGTGTTCTTTTGTCCAATATAATTTCATAGATAGCCTTTCATTATTAAGGCCAAACCAATTTTTTATTAAGGCAAGATTAACAGAAAGCTGTTAAATTGTGGTTTTTCGTCTTCGACAGAAAAATATAATTCTAACTATTGTCAGTGTACGGATCGCCTTGCTTTTACTTCGCTATTTGCCTTATTCAATTATTCTGCTTGGCAGCACCTTTAGCGCTGCTGTGTGGGCGGAACAAGACTGGGCACTTTGCGGCGTTCCTAGCTTTTCACTCATTGACACAGCCAACACTAATGCCAGCAAAGCCACTCAAGTTGAGGCAAACTTTATGTCTCAACAAAACGAAAGCATTGCCTATTTCAGTGGCCAGGTAGAACTCACTCGTCCCGCTCAGGTTTTGCTCGCCGATGAACTCACTATGAATAACGTGACTGAACAAGTCAAAGCTTCTGGTAATGTGACGTTTGAAAGTGATACTTCTCAGTTGCGGACTGAATTTATGACGATGAATCAAAAAGACCAATCAGCTTATTTTACCACTTCTTCATTTACTTTATCCGAGCAGCATGTTCGTGGTACTGCAAACGAAGTTATTCAGTTTAGTAGCTCGCTCAGTCGTTATAAAAAGATTCAATACACTACCTGTGATCCGGGTAACAGTAACTGGCATTTGACCGCAGACCAGCTCGACATTAACCAAGAGTCAGGACTCGGTACTGCACAACATGCTACTGTTTATATTCAGGATTTACCTGTACTTTATCTCCCATACCTTCAATTCCCAATTGATGACCGCCGTATGTCAGGCATTCTTGCTCCAACGATCGGCTCCTCAAATGACAGTGGTGACATAATTTCCATCGACGTCTATTGGAATATTGCAACTAACCTTGACGCAACTATTACCCCAATTTGGTATGGTAAGCGTGGCTTACAAATCAATACTGAAAACCGTTACCTTTTTAAAAATCACACTGGAGAGTTATACCTTTCTAAGCTCGAAGATAAAAAGAAAAATGACACGCGTTCATTTCAAAAATGGTTCCATCGGGCCGATTTAGGTTCAAATATAACCACTGATATTGCTTGGCGCGAAGTGTCTGATAGTACATTCTTCGATGACTTTGCATCACTGGGTGATAGCAACGATGATGTCACTCATTTAGAACGCCATGCCACTTTAAACCACAGCGCCAAACTATGGCAAAGCAGCCTTATGTTTCAATCTTTCCAAACGCCTGATCCTAAGTTCGAAATTGACCAAACTGGTCAACCACTTGTCCCTAATATTGCTAGCCGGCCTTATCGCCGACTCCCAAAGCTGACGGTTGATAGCCGATTTAAAGCATTCGACAATGGTATTCAATTCAACATTGACAACGAATGGGTGCGATTTGACCACAAGAGCGATAGCAAAATTGTTGGTGACCGTAGTTATTTTCTGCCTTATCTGAGTTTTGACCAATCTGATAGCTGGTACTTTTTCAAGCCTAAGCTTGAATATGCCCTTTCCGATTATCAATTAGACAATAATAGTTTGGGCGATAATTCAATTCAGCGCAATATTCCAATCTTCAGCCTGGATACTGGATTATTTTTTGATCGAGAAATGAATATTGGGAATGATTGGACACAAACGTTAGAACCGCGGATTTACTTTCTGCACACCCCCTATGAAGATCAAAGCAATATTCCAGTATTTGATTCGGCTGCTCTATCCGATTCCTACGATAACTTTTTCAGATCTAATCGATTTAGTGGGTCTGATCGCATTGGCGATGCGAATCAGATGTCGCTGGGTATTGGGACACGTATTTTAGACAATGAATCGGGTAGTGAGCTCCTTTACTCACGCATTGGTCAAACTTTTTACGCCAATGACCGGCGCGTTCAAATCAGAGGAAATACAGCGAAGACACTACCTAAATCGAATATCATTTCCGAGACAACGATCAATCCAAATAGAAACTTGTCCATATACACAAAACTGGTTTATAAACAGTCGACTAAAAAAATATCTGAAAAGACATTATTAGTTCATTACCTTAATGATGGTTTTGCCGCCAACCTAGAGTACTTTTTAAACGATACAGCTCTGGAACAAGCAGCCATATCGATGGTCTATCCTATTAACCCACGCTGGACTATGGTGGCCAAGCATTCAGAATCGATATTATTAAATAAAACCGATGAAAATTTATTGGGCTTAAACTATGAATCCTGCTGCTGGGGGATTAAAATGCTCATCAGCCAGACTAGTAACGATAATTTCACCGAGACAGATGACGCTGTTTTTTTTGAGTTAACGTTAAAGGGACTTGGTCAGTCAAGCCAAACACTAGACAGTCAACTGGCAGAAGCTATTGTTGGCTACAACCCTAATTTTTAGGGAGTCGTCACTCATATCGACCTCAACCATGGCATGAACCAATGATCCGATTTATATCTCTATTTGTTTGGCTCTTTTTGTCCAGCAGCTTTTTTACATCCCAACTACTAGCGGCTCCAATCTCGATTGATACGATTGTAGCAATTGTCGACGAAGACGTTATCACGCGAAGTGAAGTGGACAGCAGACTAAAGATAACCAAAGCTGAGTTTGCAACCAATAATCAGCGGTTACCCAACGCCGAAGTGCTTAATCGTCAGTTAATGGAATTGATGATCAACGAGTCTATTTTGATTCAGAAAGCCAAGGAACGGGGCATCAACATCACCGATGGCCAAC
>JBNMQI010000139.1:0-5299 GCA_051277905.1 Gammaproteobacteria bacterium
CCCCAAAGCCACTTAGTCGCAGAGGCCTTTCCAATAAATAAATCTTCGGCTTGATCTGGCCATATGATAAAAAATGGCCCTTTGTTATCGAGTGCGAAAGGCTCCCCGTTTAAGCGGCTAGCCAGAATGACATTTTCAATCCCAGCATCAGTATTCTCAATCGTGATTTTGTAGTCATTTGATGCAACAACATACAGTCTCTTAAACTGCGTAATTCCAACATGGTTTAACAAATCACTCAGTTTTACCCCGACGAAATCACCCTTCAATTCCCACTTAGTCTCAAAACTCGCTTTATGTAAGGGTAGCCTTTCAAGATCGGTGATTGAGAGCTCGCGCTCCTGGCCATCTCCACTGACTTTAATTGAATAGCCTGTTCTATTAACAGAATCAAATTTTCCATCGAAGGGAAGCGTCTCTGCTGAATTTGCATTTGGAATGAGAAGCACTAGTAGGATAATGAACAGTGGAAATTTTAATTTGGTTAGACAATTCATATCATTAGTTCCTTTATTTATTAATGTTATTTAATGAAAACTAAAACCGTTCGTTAATACTCTTTAGTATGAGGTTTTCTGGCTAATATTAAGCATCGTTATGCCTCTTTTCTAAGAAATTTTTTCTGGTGTCTGAGACCATAACCAAATAACTATAGGTGAAGTATTATTTTTTGCCCAGAAAATTTCATTGCTACTTACGTTACCTGTTTAAAAAAGGCCTGAAAATCCCAATAGTTTTTGTAAAGTGAAGTGACTTTTTTTGATCGAGACAAGGAAAGGGACAGTGTAATGAATCGGTCTAAAAATGGCGACAAAATGACACGAAGAGCCCATTTCAGATACGGCTTAGAGCGACTGCTAATTTGAGTATTTGGGATTTTCAATATGAATGGCAACTATCTATCAGCCCACATGACAATATCTTTAGCATTCTCTTGCAAATATGCGCAACAAGAATGTGGTCAGAGCCACAGCAATCATCACAGACTCTGATGTGCGGAAAGCGTTGAGAAATCGAGCCATACTTATCAGCTAGTATAATTGATACTTTCTTCTAGCTGACTTAGTTTGAACACGGTGGTGTGATGAAGGGCTGGGAGGCCTTGTAAGGCAGGTAAGCGAGGCATAATTAACTGCTTTGAAGTCCCCTAAGATAATTATGGCACCCCGGGCTTAGGCTGCGGGTTTAAATTGATATACCGGCCGCATAACCCGATGACCAGGCCCACTGGAAATTGAAGCCGCCGAGGTGACCGGTAACGTCAACGACCTCACCGATAAAATAGAGTTGATCTACCTTATTACTCATCATTGTCTTGGATGATAATTCGTTGGTGTCTAGGCCGCCGAGTGTCACTTCGGCAGTTCGGTAACCTTCGGTTCCGGCCGGTTTTAGTTGCCATGCGTTCAAGTTTTTTGCAATGATGTTTAACAAATGATCGTTCATTTGTGCGAAGGGCTTTTCCTTTTCATTGGGCCACCACAGTTGCTCTAGTTCTAATACGAGTTTTCTGGGTAATTGTTGCGAGAGGATGTTTCGCAGCAAAAGTTTTGGCTGGTTTTGTTTTTCACTTTGTAGGTATTCAAACGCATCGAATGTTGGAAGAATATCGATACTGATGGTTTCACCTTCTTGCCAGTAACTGGATATTTGTAAGATAGCTGGGCCACTCAGGCCGCGGTGTGAAAACAGGATGTTTTCGTTAAAGGTTTGATTATCAACAGTGACGCTAGCGGGCACTGAACTGCCGGATAATTTTTCGGATAACAATTTAAATCCATCTGTAAAAGTAAACGGCACTAAGCCAGCTCGCAACGGCAATACTAGGTGGCTAAACTGTTTGGCAATTTGATAACCGAAATCTGACCCACCCAATGATGGGATCGACAGGCCGCCAGTCGCCACTATGAGTGAATCACACTTTAAATTAACGGCGTGATCATCGATTGAGCCTGTTAGTTTAAAATGTGATGACTTTTCTACGGCGGTAATATTGGCCAATGTTTTGATAGTGACATTGGCTGATTGGCATTCATCCAGCAGAGCAGCCAGAATATCTTTTGATGAATTGTCGCAAAATAGTTGTCCCAGCGCTTTTTCGTGATGGGGAATCTGGTGGCGATTGACCAGTTCGATAAAATCCCATTGGGTGTATCGGCTAATGGCTGATTTACAAAAGTGCGGGTTGTTTGAAAGGAAATTGTCGGGCTCGGTATAGAGGTTGGTGAAATTACAACGTCCACCGCCTGACATAAGTATTTTTTTGCCGACTTTGTTGGATTTTTCTAAAACCAGCACGCGCTTTTTTCTTTTGCCGGCGGTGAGTGCACACATTAAACCAGCGGCTCCCGCGCCTAATACAATGACATCCCAAATTTGTTTCAATTTCTACCACTCATGGTAATGACTTATTAGTTAATTTTATTGGTTATATTAAAAGAATGCTCGTATCATTCGAGCTAAGATCGTTATTCCTACTATTGTGCAACTCTAGCGATCAATCCGGTTATCTGCGAGTTAACGTGAGAGTGTCAAAGGTTGCTTTCAATATTTCACTGTGTATGATCATAATTATCAAGATAAAGGCTCTTGAAGCGCTGCCTTGGTACTAGACACCTGCATGATTTTTAATGCAGGTATTTATTATCACATCGCTTATAGGAACTAGCTATGTCTAATCAAAAACCATCGAATCAAGAATCACCAACGCCAAAAAAACTTAATCATAAAAACGTCGGCCAATCCACACTCAGCATCTGGGGTGGGGAGCAGGAACACGAGCTTTACGAGCGCGCAACCCAAGTCCCCGTAGTTCACAGCGTTTCCTACACTTACAAAGATATTGATACCTGGCAGAATGTTGCTCTGGAAAAAGAACCGGGCCATATCTATTCGCGTAATACTAACCCCACTGTTAGAGCATTCGAAGATAAAGTTAAAGAGTTGGAAGGCGCAGAAGCTGCCACTAGTTTCTCTTCCGGAATGGCCGCTATTAGTAATGTACTCAGTACATTTTTAAAGCCAGGTGACCGAGTTGTCTCGATTAAAGACAGTTACGGTGGAACCAATAAAATATTCAACGATTTTCTGCCTCCCTTGAATATCGACGTCACGCTTTGTAACACGGTCGATTATGAAGCAATCGAAGCAGAAATCGTTAAAGGCTGCACGATTCTCTATCTCGAGACACCGACTAATCCAACAATCAAAATCATAGATATTAAACGTCTGGCTGCCGCTGCAAAAAAGGTGGGTGCGCTGGTAGTTGTTGATAATACCTTTGCAACACCGATCAATCAGAACCCATTGGCACTTGGAGCGGATATTGTTTTGCATTCGGCATCCAAATATCTTGGCGGACATGCCGATGCGCTTGGTGGTGTCATTTGTGGTAGCAAAGCTCTGGTAAAACAGGTTTATCATTATCGTGAAATTAACGGTGCGACGCTTTCCCCAATGGATGCCTATAGTTTTATTCGTGGGATGAAGACTTTAAAGCTGCGCGTCGAAAGACAAAACGATAATGCTATGACAATGGCTCTTTGGCTCGAAAAGCATCCGATGATCGAACAGGTTAACTATCCTGGCCTTGAGTCGCATGCCAATCATGACGTTGCTAAAAGCCAAATGCGTGGCTATGGTGGTATGCTGAGTTTTTCGGTAAAAGGTGGGCTTGATGCCATTAAAGTATTTTTACCTAAACTTAAATATGCCCACATGGCTGCAAATTTGGGTTGTGTTGAAACCGTGGTTGGTCCTCCAGTGACAACTAGTCACGTTGAATGTAGTGCTGAGGAGCGTGCTGCTGCCGGTATTCCCGAAGGTCTTGTGAGATACTCAGCGGGAATAGAGGATATTGCTGATCTCATAACCGATATGGAGCAGGCACTCGGATATTTAAGCTAAGGCATTTTAAACGACCCAACTAAAATAACGGTCATTTAATATCGAATGAAAAACATGGCAACAGGCCACTGGTTCTTAAAGAAGAGTGGCCTGATTTCGACAGTGTTTGGCCATAAATGGGATGCCTCCGGCTATCTTTTTTGACGTCTGTTGTTTTACCATAGTGTCAAAAATAACGCTTTTGTTAAAAAGATCTAGGTTTAAAATTCACTAGTAAGTCGATTAACCCTGAGACATATAATTTACTTGATGTAATCTCGAGTGATTGAGTTGGCAACGAGTCGTGACTTAACTGGCTGGCTTGGTTATAGACCAATTGGACGATATATAATTTTATTTAAACTCTTCATGGTACTGAACGAAAAGCTCAGGGCAGTGATTAACCATCAGATATTGAACTACTATTACTCCACTTTAGATAATTTTAGGATGTTTTAATTATGGCCCTATTGGTTGATATTAAACAGTCTGACTGGATGACCGACGAACAGTTGCGCGATTCTTTATTGTCAATTTATCCGTCTGGTGACATACGCTGTGCTCAGTCACCGGGTAATCTTGACGAAATCGAAATGCTGGCGGTTAGCCTCTACTTTGATGGGGAGGCTTTGCTTTATCCTAATTTAAAACTAATTCAAAAAGCAGGTGCTGGTGTTGAATCGATTATTGCTGACGCGTCGATACCCGAGTCAGTTCAGATAGCTCGATTACGGTCCGATGTACCAGCCGCTGAAATGGCGGAGTATTGTTTGGCCGCAGTATTTCAGGAACAGCGTCATTTTCGGCAATATCGTGATGATCAAATGAAATCTATGTGGCAGCCAATGGAACCTAAAGAGTCATATAAAACAACGGTTGCCATTTTAGGTCTGGGTTTGATTGGCTGTATTATCGCCAATCGCTTTTTGGATAATCGGTTTCAAGTCACAGGCTGGAGTCGAAGCCCTAAACAACTGGAAGGCGTTCAGTGCTATTCAGGTATGGACCAACTACCGGAGCTATTGGCTGAGGCTGATTACGTGATTTCGATACTACCCTCTACTCCAGAAACCGTGGATCTATTTGATCAACAGCGTTTTAGTGAAATGAAACCAAGTGCCGTTTTGATTAATGTTGGTAGGGGTGATTTAGTTAATGAGAGTGATTTAGTCAAGGCATTGGATGATGGGCAGTTATCTCACGCCATCTTAGACGTCGTACAAGTAGAACCATTGCCAAATTCGAGCCCGATGTGGCGACATGCTGGTATTACCATAACACCTCATGTATCTGGCTGGCATTTAGGTGACTCCATCTATGATATTGCGAAGAACTTCGAACAACTCGAAAAAGGTCAGCCCTTGTTGCATTTGGTTGATCGGCAGTTGGGTTACTAAATTGGTTAGTCGGTGTT
>JBNMQI010000140.1:0-5260 GCA_051277905.1 Gammaproteobacteria bacterium
AGTAGAGAACCCCTCTACGCCTGCCCGCACTCCAAGAAGGGTTCCTTGAAGCCCATTTGCAATCATTATGCATCCAATACCGAGCAAAATTGCCCACGATGCTGACAGATCCTTCCACATGAAAAAAACTCAGTTGAAACCGGCTATGCCGATGATTTAAAAGGAGCGCATATTATTCGTGTTTTTGTCATATAACAGTTTTAAATGCGACGCATCAAAGTGGATTTTAGGCAAATTAAAACCTCATAGTTCGGGAACTTAATTCAGGCCAGTTAAGATAAAGCCTGTATGAAAAAACAAGTTCAAATTAAATTGGCATAAGACATTTCGATCGCTTGCTGTTCCAAATCTAAAATGGATTGATACTGACTTAATTCAACATCAACAAACTCGACAAGACGTAGGCATTGCCTGTGTTGATCAGGCAGCAGGTTTAATGCCTCATTGAGCTGAATCGTTAGCTGCCTTGGGTCGGTCCTTTTTAATCTTGAGTCAGGCATAACAAATGGTAATCCGCAGGTCTTCTCGCTATAGCCAATAGCCCTTACCTGAGCAGCAAGTGCCGGCCAAGCATCAGCAATTAGCGCGAAGCTAACGCTATCGATAGCGGCAACATCGGCTCGACCTTCACCTACCTCAATCAAACTTTGCCTGTGTGAACCAGATTCGATCAAGCCAGAGAAAAAAGCTTGCCCCTTGCCTTTTTCTTGAGCCAGTGGAGCCAATGCATGACGAAAAGCATTCATTCCACTATTAGAGTCTCGCCCATTGAAGGCGGCTACTTTTTGATAACCGTCGCGAAGTGATTGGATTTTGCTATTCACTGAAGTAATAAATAGGCTAGCGTTGTATAGGCCGTAACAGCCAGGGGCATCAAATACAGGCACGCAGAACGGACGCAGTTTATTTTTTAGACTTTTCATTAATGGGTAGCCGCAGGCGTGGCCTATAAATAGATGGTCATCACACAAAGTTCTTGAGTCTGTATCGAAGCGAATTGTTGAATCTAGAGTGTCGTCGATTACATCGGTAAAGAGGTCAAAAAAAGCCTGCCACGCGACTCTTAAATCATCTGTAAAGGCATACATGCCACAAGTGATGAATGGAGACGTTGCACTTCGAATGTCGGCGGTTGATATCATCTAGTGGTGATTTTTCCGTTTAGATTTGGCTTTTAATAACTAGTCTTTTAGCGCAGATAAGATATCGTATTGAAAGGGTTTGAAGCAAGTGTGAAAAATGTTTTGTTAAATCAACAATGCGGTTTATAAAAAACAACAATTACCAAGTAGACCACTTGATACCAAATGCAATATTATCTAATCAAATCAGTCTTTCAAATAGGTATTTCACATGAGTAGCAGAAGATCTCGCAAACGTACCGCCACGCCTGATCAACTAGTGGGTGTTAAAGCACATCAATTATTTAATCCCTATTCACCCATCAGTGTTCTCAGTGAGGACGACCTTGATTTAATTCACGATGGCGCGATGCGCATTCTTGAGGAAATTGGCCTACACGTTATGAATGAAAAGGCTTTGGCGATTTATGAAAATGAGGGCGCTAGGGTCGACTGGGACAAACAGCACGTTTTTATCGACCGTTCAATCGTCATGAAACGCCTGCAAACAGTTCCTTCTGAATTTACCATGCATGCCCGAAATCCGGATCGAAATCGACTGGTAGGCCGCAATGCGATCAATTTCACCTCGGTTGCCAGTGCCCCCAATAGCTCTGATCTCGAAGGCGGGCGTCGCACTGGAAATTTCGAAGATTATTGTAATTTCCTTCGATTGTCTCAGGGTGCTGATGTCATAGACTTTCTCAGTGGTTATCCGGTAGAGCCTATTGATATTCCACCGGCAACTCGACATTTGGACGCATCATTAGCCGCCTATACATTAACGGATAAGTCATTTAGCTTGTATTGCCTTGGTGGTGACCGAGTTAACGATGGGATTGAGATGGCAGCAATCGCACGGGGTGTTGATCGAGAAACGATGAAAAATGAACCCAGTATCATTACTGTGGTGAATACTAATTCGCCACTATTAGTCGATGATTCGATGCTGGATGGCTTGATCGAAATGGCTGAGAACGGGCAGCCAACTATTGTTACGCCTTTCACCCTGTCGGGTGCCATGTGTCCTATTAGCTTGGCCGGCGCTTTAGCGCAACAAACCGCCGAAGCGCTTGGCGTAATTATTCTGTCACAAATGGTCAGACCTGGCGCACCTATGGTGATGGGCGGATTTACTTCGAATGCCGATATGCGCACCGGTGCCCCTGCATTTGGCACGCCCGAATATACCAAAGCGGCGTTAGCCAGTGGCCAACTGGCTCGACGCTATAATATTCCTTTTCGCTCATCCGCACCCAATGCTTCAAACTGCGTTGATGCCCAAGCCGCTTGGGAAACACAAATGTCACTGTGGGGAGCCGTTATGGGCCATGCTCAAATCATTAAGCATGCTGCTGGTTGGTTAGAGGGTGGGCTTTGTGCTTCGTTTGAAAAATTCATTATCGACATTGATATGTTGCAAATGATGGCAGAAACCCTAAAACCAATCGAAGTGAGTGAGGCAACATTAGCGCTGGATGCAATTAAACAAGCAGGGCATGGTGGACATTTCTTTGGCACCACTCACACACTGGCCAATTACAAGACAGCTTTCTATGAGCCCATCGTGTCAGATTGGAGCAACTTTGAGAGTTGGGAAGAAAATGGCTCAAAAACAGCATTCGAACGCGCCAATAAAATCTACCGACAACGCTTAAAGGACTTTCAGTCACCTGTGATGGATGATCAAATCAGGGTGTCGCTCGAATCGTATGTATCAGAGCGGAGACAGGAGCTGGAACTAACCCGATGAAACTACAAGAACGAGTCACGCTATTTCAAAATCGGCTGGAGCAGGTGATTGCACAAAGTGGTCTGAATCGCTCTAAATTTGCGACTTCAATCTCTGTCGATAGATCCACTCTTTCTCAATTACTCTCGGTCGATAATGTGCGGTTGCCACGAGCAGACACAATTGCCTCAATTGCTGAAGTGCATCAAATTAGCATCGATTGGTTGCTTGGCCTGACTCAACAAGGCGCGTTGGCGACTCAAATGGTTGAAGAAGCGTTTGATGTCGATGATTTTGCCGACACCATTTTTGACAAACATCTGCAATGGCATCGTGAGGCAACGGGTTACAAAGTGAGGTATGTCCCGACAACCTTGCCTGATCTACTCAAAACCGAAGCGGTTGCCGAATATGAATTCAACCGCTATGGCTCAG
The DNA here is from genome assembly GCA_051277905.1 of Gammaproteobacteria bacterium. GTDB lineage: Bacteria > Pseudomonadota > Gammaproteobacteria. The sequence goes on from JBNMQI010000140.1 coordinate 3,289, forward strand.
GTAAAGTGAACCAGAGTGTGCGTGATAATCAACTGCTGTTATTGCAGCAACGCCACCCGGGTAGCGAACTTGAAACCTGCACCACGATTCAATCCCTGCAATTGTTTGCCAATGGTCAGGGCATTTGGAAAGATCTGGGTGTAGCCGAACGCAAAGCACAATTGCAACGCATGATTGAACTTAATAAAGAATTATATCCCGGCTTTCGCTGGTATCTATTTGATGGCAAGGAAACCTACTCTTCGTCATTTACTGTTTTTGGCCCATTACGCGCGACGCTATTTATCGGCAACCTGTATGCGGTGGTCAATAGTATCGAACATATTCGAAAGCTGACGGCTCGCTTTGACGATTTAATTCGAATGGCGACAGTTCACCCACATGAAATTCAAACCACGTTAGAGAACCTGATGGATGATTGCCAATAGCCAGCTAAGAAAGCCCAGCTAAGAAAGCCCAGTAAGAAAGCAAGTACAGATAACTAGAGAGAAGCTAAGATGAACCAATCATACGACGCCATTATTATTGGAGCAGGCATTATTGGATCAGCCACGTCACTTGCGCTCGGGAGAAAGGGCTGGCGCGTGCTCAAGATAGATAAATTACCCGCCTGTGGTTATGGCTCCACATCTGGCTCCTGCGCCATAATTCGGCCTTATTACTCCACCATTGATGATTCTGCGATGGCGTATGAATCGCACTTTTACTGGAAGAATTGGGCCAGCTATTTAGGTAATGCGACCGCTAGCGAGACGACCCTAGACGAGAGTGGGTTGATCAAGTACGTCGATTGTGGATCGATGGTGATGAAGACAGAACTCAATAATTACCTTAAGCCCTGTTTAGCCATGATGGATGAACTCGACTGTCCGTATGATGAATTTAGCCCAGAGCAACTTCGAGAGAAATTGCCGGATGATCCGGCATTTGGTATCGCTAACGAAACCCCGTTAGGTGGCGCCGTACTCTTTCGGGCAGGTGGTTACATTACTGATCCGCAACTGGCGACACACAATATTATGCGTGCAGCCGAGCGTGCTGGTGGGTCGTTTATGTATAATCTCAGTGTGGTTGAAATTAGGCAGCAAAACGGCCGTGTTTGTGGCGTTGCTCTTGACAATGGTGACACGATCGATGCACCGGTTGTGCTCAATGCCGCCGGACCTCACTCGTCGAAAATAAATCAACTGGCCGATGTCGAAAAGAACATGAAAGTGAAGACACGAGCGTTACGCCAGGAAGTAGCGCACGTCCCGCTGCCAGATGGCTACAACCCGAATACGGCCTGCGTGACTTCCGATAGCGACATTGGTGTTTATACACGTCCCGAGCATGGTAATAATTTGTTGATTGGTAGTGAAGATCCGCCTGCTGATAAACACGAATGGGTAGATCCCTACAATTATAATCGCGAATTCACAGATCAATGGCGCACGCAGGTACTGCGCGTATGTCAGCGCGTGCCTGCGCTAGAAGTACCCACCAAAATGCAGGGTGTTGTGGACTTATACGATGTCAGTGATGACTGGATTCCTATCTATGATAAGTCAGACTTGCCTGGGTTTTATATGGCCATCGGCACCAGCGGAAACCAGTTTAAAAATGCACCGATAGCCGGTGAAATGATGGAAAATATTATCGAAGCCTGCGAGCAGGGTAATGATCAGGATAGCAATCCCGTCGATTTACATTTGAAGTATATCGGCCGTACGGTTACTAGTGGTTTCTATTCGCGATTACGCGAAATTAATCAAGATAGTAGTTTTTCAGTCTTAGGTTAGTAGAGGAAACGTAAAAAATGAGATCTCATGTACAAGTAGTGGTCATCGGTGGCGGTGTAATCGGTTGTAGTGTTATTTACCACCTCACTAAACTGGGGTGGAAGGATGTCATGCTCATCGAGCGTTCGGAACTGACATCAGGCTCAACCTGGCATGCAGCCGGTGGTTTCCATACCCTTAATGCCGATACC
>JBNMQI010000141.1:0-5249 GCA_051277905.1 Gammaproteobacteria bacterium
CCAATAGCCTTTACACCCAATGATAGAGTTTTTGAAGCCGTGGGTACTGGTCGTGCAAAATATTCTGCTGATATTTATTCTGCCGTTTCGGAAGAAGTTATTTATGTTTATTTTGAAGCACAACAAAATGTAAAAAAAGGGGATGTTCTTGTTCAGCTCGATAATCGCGAAGAAAAGCTTGCCCTTAAACTTGCAGGTGTAGAACTAAAGGAAGCAAAAACCACCCTAAATCGATATGAGAAAATTTTTAAGCAAGGCGCCATTCCCCAAAACGAAGTTGACTCAGCGCGAGCGATTTTTGAATCCACTCAAGTTGCGCTTGATCAAGCCAAGCTAGCGGTTGAAGCGCGTCAAATCATCGCGCCATTTGATGGCATTGTAGGTATTCCAAATGTTGATCCTGGTGATCGCATCGATACCAACACCATGATAACCGGATTAGATGCGCGAGATACACTTTACGTTGACTTTGAAGTTCCCGAAGCTTTGATTGCGGCACTTAAAGATGCGCAAACCAAAAAACAAGTCATTATGATTACGACGCCTTCTTACCCGGTAAAGATTTTTGAGGGCTTAATTACGGCTCAGGCATCACGCGTTAATGAAAGCCGTCGCACACTAATGGCCCGAGCCAGTATTTTAAATACTGAAGATGTGTTGAGGCCAGGCATGTCTTTTACAACAAGATGGGATATCCCAGGCAAAGAATTTGCAACAGTGCCCGAAATATCTGTGCAGTGGGGCCGTGATGGATCCTTTATCTGGATCATTCGGAATAATAAAGCTGAAAAAGTAAAAGCCCGCGTTGTCGCTCGAAAAGCAGGGCAAGTGCTGTTAGATGCTAGCGTACAAAAAGGAGATCAAGTCGTCGTCGAAGGGCTTCAACGCTTACGCCCTAATAGTAAGGTACAGATTCTTAATATAATAGAAGAAACAGTTACGACCCAAGAGCAAGCACAGTGAAGGGCTTTGCGGGAAGCCTAACGGCTTTAGGAGTTCGTCGTCCGATTCTAATCATCGTTGCTAATCTTCTTATCGTTCTAAGTGGTGCGGCCAGTATTTTGGGTGTAGATGTTCGTGAGCTGCCTGATGTAGATCGCCCGGTTGTCAGTGTCAGAGCGGTCTATGAGGGTGCCTCACCACAAACAATGGACACCGAAATCACTAGTATTGTCGAAGGGGCAGTTGCTCGTGTAGCGGGTGTTAAAAGCATTAGGTCCTCGAGCGAAGAGAATAATATGCGTATGCGTGTCGAATTCGATCCGTCTATGGACCTTGATACTGCTGCAAGTGATGTGCGCGAAGCCGTCAGCCGTGTTCAAAGACAATTGCCTGATGACATTGATCAAATACTGGTTGTCAAAGCAGATAACGATGCCCAGGCCATTGTTGAGTTATCTGCATACAGTAATACGCTTTCCAAATATGAGCTTGCCGAACGCATAGAAAAAGATGTAGCTCCCGAATTTCAGTCTATTTCCGGTGTTGCTGAAGTGAGGTTAAATGGCCAACAACCGCGTGTTTTAAGAGTGTTGTTAAGTCCAGCAAAGCTAGCAGGGTACAATTTATCGGTATCGGATGTAACTGAAACCCTACGGTCGATAAACCTGGATATCCCCGTTGGTAGCTATAAGTCTGAAGATCAGGATTTATTAGTACGAGTACAAGCATCTATTGTAGACCCCGAAAAAATAGAACAGATGTATATCCGCGACGGTGTTCGTCTTAATGACGTTGCAGAGGTTTTTTATGCACCCATGGAACCAGAGTCCTATTCGTTATTAAATGGAAGAAGCGTAATCGGGCTGGGTATTGTTCGCCAAGCAGGCTCAAATACGATTGCAATTGCCAATGAGGTTGATAAGCGGCTAGAGCTCGTTAATACCCGTGCGCGTGACTTTACGCTGGTAAAAACGTCTGACGACTCTTTATACATTAAGGGCGCGCTTAAAGATGTTTTATACACCTTGGCTTTCTCTATTCTTATTGTTTTGATTGTGATCGCAGCCTTTCTTGGCCAATGGCGCGCAATTTTTATTCCCGCAGTCACGATGCCTGTCGCGCTCATAGGTACATTAGCAGCGATATGGCTATTCGGGTTTTCAATTAACTTGTTAACGCTCCTTGCTCTTGTTTTGGCCACGGGTTTAATTGTTGATGATGCGATTGTCGTACTTGAAAATATTCAGCGCCGGCGTGCCCAAGGTCTTGATAAAATGGCGGCAGCTGTGTTGGGTACACGTCAGGTATTTTTTGCTGTTATAGCCACAACAATAACGCTTGTCGCTGTATTTGTTCCCATTGCATTTTTGCCAGGAGACACCGGTAGGTTATTCCGCGAGTTCGGTCTAGTGTTAGCTATTGCGGTAATAATAAGTTCATTTGTAGCGGTAACTTTATGTCCTATGATGGCTTCTCGCTTGCCTAATTTAAGCGCAAAAAATAGCACAATGTCTGGCCTGCGCAATACACTCGATAGCTTTGGTCGCAAACTTGCGTCAGGCTATTTTAAATCGCTTGAAAGTCTTATGGTTAATAAGGTTCTGGGGCTTATGTTTGCACTTATGATTGCAGTCGGAGGTGGATATGGCTTTACACAATTGAATCAAGAGTTACTCCCTCAAGAAGACCGAGGCGCCATTAGAGTCTTTTTAACCGGACCAGACGGTGCGTCTTTAGCCTATTCAGATCGTCAATCACAAATGGTTGAAAGCGTTCTTATTCCCTATCAAAAGCAAGGCATTTTTACCGATATTTATACGATTGTGGGGCGCTGGGATAAAAACCGTGTTTATACTATTGCCACCATGAAACATTGGGATGAGCGCAGTATAAGCCAACAACAACTGGCAAAAGAAATTAATAGAAAACTGTCAGATATGCCAGGTGCTCAGGTACGTGTGATACAAGGCAATAGTCTCAATATTCGTGGCGGAGGTAGCGGGCTAGAGGTCGCCCTTCTAGGTAATGATTATGAACAAATATATGCAGCGGCTACGCTTCTTTCGACAGAACTCAAAGATCGTATTCCCTATATCGAAAATGTCCGTATCCAATTTGATACATCGCAACCCGAGCTTGCGTTCAATATCGATCGTCAGCGCGCTTATGATTTGAATGTTCCAATGGCGCGTATTTCTGAAACCTTGCGAGTGATGGTTGATCGCCTCGACTTGCTTGATTTGAATGTTGAAGATCAGGCTGTTTCGGTAATGGTTAGTGCCGCCAACGGCGTGATTAATGATCCCGGTGATTTGTTAAATATATTTGTCACCAATACAGATAACGAGCTTGTTCCCCTAAGCGCATTGATCGATGTTGAAGAGAGGGGTGTTGCCGCCGAGCTCGATCGTCACGAACAGCGACGTGCGATTGAACTTGATATTGGCGTCCCTCCCGGTACTGCTTTAGGTAATAGCTTGAATGATATTCGAGTTGTGGCGAATGAAGTTTTACCGGCAGGCATTAGTATTATATTTTTAGGGGAAGCGGCTACTTTACAGGAGTCCTCACACGAGACAGTTCTCACTTTTATCATTGCTTTACTCATCGTTTTTCTTGTCCTTGCGGCCCAATTTGAGAGTATCGGAAGTGCCCTCATTGTCATGTTCACGGTGCCTTTCGGTTTGGCCGCCGCCGTGTTTACCTTATTACTGACAGGACAAACACTCAATCTATATAGCCAGATTGGCCTTGTAATGCTGGTTGGACTAATGACCAAAAACGCCATTTTGTTAGTCGAATTTATGGACCAACTACGCGATGAAGGAAAAGATATACCAACCGCTATAAAAGAAGCCGTGCATATAAGGCTTCGTCCCGTAGCTATGACCGTCCTTTCAACAGTTTTGGGCGCTTTACCATTAATTTTAAGCACAGGACCCGGCGCAGAAGCACGTAACGCCATTGGTTGGGTTGTGTTTGGAGGCCTGGGGCTATCGGCAATATTTACACTGTATCTTGCACCGCTTGGTTATGCGCTAATAGCGCCTTTCATAAAGCCACGTGCTCATGCGGGCAGACTTTTAGATGAACAGCTTGAAATCGCAGAGCAAATGCAAAATAAAAAAGCTGAAATTATAATTACAAAATAAGATTTGTAACTGCACAGTTTAGATATGAGGCGTTAACTGCGCCTCAAATTCAATCATAAAAAGATTTAACGTGGGTTGCTAATTGGCATTGTCTTTTTTAGACACCACTTGAATCGCTAAAGAAATGACTTTTAGCGTTGCATCGTCACTCGGGAATAACTTACGTGTTTTATCGATATGAGAATGACACTGTTTAGTGGCTCTATCGCACTGGTCGTGTAAATAACTTTTCGAATGTCCGAAGGGTAATCAAAAATAATGAACAGTTGCACAATTATTTTCACCGGCTCCAATTTATTTTAAAGGGTATCTATAAAGGTTTCGTTTATTCGTTTGTCGAGCTTTACATTACTGACGTTTGCAAGGTTCATTGATTGCCAGCGATTTGCGGCTGATGAATCTGACGACAGGAATCAAAATTATTGTCACCTGTATGTAGTTCGTTCGCGAAGGAGAATCTAATTGACTACCGAGCGCCATAACCCGTTATTTGAAATAACTAAAGATTATCTTCAAATTGATTAATAACGTCTTTAAACGGTATGGGTTTGCCAATACTGTATCCCTGAGCATAGTCGACGCCAACCTCTTTTACCTGTTCCATGATGGCATCGGTTTCTACAAATTCGGCGATAGTCTTCATACCCATCACATGACCGATGTCATTGATTGACCTCACCATTGCCTTATCAATCGGATCATCGACCATGTCCTTCACAAACATTCCGTCGATTTTCAGATAATCGACCGGCAAGTTCTTCAGGTATCCAAATGACGATAAGCCACTGCCGAAATCATCGAGCGCAAACCGACACCCCAAATCCTTCAGGGCAGTAATGAATGTGTTAGCAGCACTTAAATTGGATATCGCCGCTGTTTCGGTGACTTCAAAACAAATCTTGCTGGCATCAATATTAGATTCACTGATCAAGGCAATAACCGTGGACATAAATTGAGCATTAGCCACTGAGGGGCCCGACAGGTTGATGGAGATGAAATTCACCTGTTCTACGAAAGCCAAATGAGAACTCATCATTCTAATGGCGTGTTCAACTACCCAGGTATCTATTCTTTCAACTAAGTTATAACGCTCTGCCGCCGGCAAAAAGGCACCCGGTGGTATGCTTTTACCTTTTTCATCCAACATTCTCACCA
>JBNMQI010000142.1:0-5188 GCA_051277905.1 Gammaproteobacteria bacterium
CTGAACGGCTCTCCAGGTGCGCCATTATTGGACTCAACATTGCTCTAACCCCTTGAATAGTAACGAGTTTTATCACTCGACTACGAATGGAGTTGATTCCTCTACTTGTTCTCACTGAATAACCATCTTATCCATCCACTTATACCCTACTCCCAACGGGTAACCATTACCGTAGCCTTGACCTACAGATTGAAGACTCCAACCACCTAGTTGATCAATCAGTTCTTGAGGTGCTTCAACAGCACGTAGACGGTCCCGAAAGCTATGTCGTAGACCATGGATGACTGCACTTTGTCCGGCAACTGTCTTAAGCCACTTGTTGATTGCTGCACTGGCCGAGTTACTGTTACAACCTTTGGAGCTGGTATATCTTGGGAAACAATACTGACTAGTTTGATTGTCTCGAATCTGTTTAGCTGCCCACAGTGAAGCACCAACTAACGGAATCATTCTCTCACTGGCATCAGTCTTCAATCGTCGATGAGGATGCGGTTTCAGTGCTATGTAAGGGATATCATCATCTAGACAAATATCATCAACCATCATGCCCGCTGCTTCCGACAGTCTCATTCCAGTATCGCTAATGAGGGCCAACAAGTGTCGGATATCATCGTCAATCGATTTGCACTCGGTTTGAAGAACCTTGATGCTTTCGTTAGAGATAGGAACCCTCTGCACTTTGTTTGCCTCTGGTGGGATATAGATTCCTGAAAAGGCATTCTTGATGCCAAGACCCTGCTCCTGAATGCAGAAGTTGACCACAGCTTTGACGACACTGAAGTTACGCTTGACACTAGCAGTCTTAAGTCCCTTGTCGATCAAGAATCTCCTGAGTTGAGCTGCATCGGCAGACGTATATTCATCCAATGACCTTACACCAAGACAACTAATGAGGTAACGGGTTGATCTCTGGGTAGTCGCTAAGAAAGATGCACCTTTGCCCTGCCCCTTCAACTCAATATAAAGCTGTTCAGCATCTTCAATTGTCGGTAATCCTGAGGCAGCCGAAGGTAGCCCTTGCTCAATTAACAGGTGAGAAGCTGGAATGTCTACCTGTTGCAACCTGATACCCAGCCAATAATCATCCAATTTGGCCGAAAGAGTCCGAGATGCCATCTTCGCGCGGACAGGAGATTGAGTCCTGAGTGCCTGAATTATCCTTGGCTTTAAATAGAGGTGTCTTAGATCAAGTGGAACTGAACGAGAAAAGTAGTAACTTCCGTCCTTTAAGTAGGTGTACTGGGGGTGTTTCAATGTCCTCATTAATGTCTACTCCATTCGTAGTCGAGTGATAAAACTCGTGACTATTCAAGGGGTTAGACCAATGTTGAGTCCAATAATGGCGCACCTGGAGAGATTCGAACTCCCGACCGCTCGGTTCGTAGCCGAGTACTCTATCCAGCTGAGCTACAGGTGCATATTTGAAGGCAGGATTCTACGGATAAACCCTGCGTTTTACTAGTCAATTTTAAACAATTATTAAGCTATATTAGTATAAACGCGTTTAGCGTGCGCGCCAACATTACAGAATATTTCATAAGCGATTGTTAATGAGTCATCGGCGATGTCTTCGGCTTCAGGGTTAGCACCAAATAAGCAGACTTCGTCACCTACTTTAACTTCCGTTAAACCACTAATATCGACGGTTATCATATCCATGGATACTCGTCCGACAATATTGCACAGATGACCTTGTATGTTGATTTGACTAGATTTAGTTTTTAGTCTGGGGTAACCATCGGCGTACCCAGCGGCAATCACTGCGATAGTCATGTCTTTAGGACAAGTGTAAGACCCTGCATAACCTATCACATCACCTTTTTTATTTTGATTGACGGCAAGCACTATAGTCGTCATCGTCATTGATGGGCGAAGGTATTGGCGTACTTGCTTTCGGTTTGACATTGGGTTTGCACCATACATGGCAATACCCGATCGAACCCAGGTTTTATGACACTTAGGCCAACCAATAATGCCCGCTGAGTTTGATACTCCCCACTCATAATTGTCCAGCATAAGATCGCTAATGCTTTTCATTTGTTTTTTGGTTTGATCATTATCTATCTCATCTGCGCTAGCAAAGTGAGACATCATTCGTATTTGACCAAGGCTGGAGATTTTTTCCAACTGCTCTATGGCGTTATTTACTTTGTTAACGGGGAATCCTAAACGGCCCATACCCGAGTCGACCTTGATCCAGATTTCGAGTTGATTCAACGTTGGATTATCACGCAAGCAATCGATATGAAATTGCTGATGAATAACAGGATCAAGCTTTAGATCAATACAGGCTTGCAACTCTGCCACACTGATAAATCCTCCCATGATAAGAATTTTTTGAGTAATGCCGTTTTCTCTTAAAGAAATAGCTTCGCCAACGGCAGCCACTGCAAAGGCATCGGCATTGGGGAGTGCTTTAGCTACTTCTATCGCGCCATGCCCATAAGCATCTGCTTTAACCACTGCTATCAGTTGACTATCACCTGATAGTGTTTTTAATTTTTGATAGTTATATCTTATTGCATCTAGGTCAATGCTGATGCGTGAATGACGATTTTGACCATGACTATTCAAAGTCTCCTCCTCCGTAGGCATCTTCATTAGCGAGATTTTCAAATCGAGTGTATTGGCCTAAAAAAGCCAGCCTGACCATTCCGATAGGACCATTTCGTTGCTTACGAATGAGTATTTCTGCAGTGCCTTTGTCAGCACTATCAGGGTTGTAAACTTCATCTCGATAAATAAATAATATGACGTCGGCATCCTGCTCGATACCACCAGACTCTCTTAAATCGGACATGATCGGGCGCTTGTCTGGCCTCTGCTCGACACTTCGGTTTAACTGAGAGAGCGCCACTACTGGCACTTCAAGCTCTTTTGCAAGCGCTTTTAGTGAACGGGATATTTCTGATATTTCTGTTGCTCTGTTTTCTGTTGTCCCTCCAACGCCCATCAGTTGGAGGTAATCGATAATAATTAGATCGAGGCCATGCTCTCTTTTTAATCGACGTGTTCTGGCACGCAATTCGGTTGGTGTTAGCGCTGCCGTATCGTCAATGAACAGCTTAGATTTTGACAGCATGTTGACTGAGGAAATCAGCCGGGGCCAATCGTGGTCCTCGAGCTTACCAGTTCGTAAACTATGTGAATTAATGCGGCCAAGCGAAGACATCATACGTATAGCTAATTGTTCTCCCGGCATTTCCATACTAAAAACCGCAACAGAATTATTAGTGTTGAGAGCTGCATTTTCTGCTAAATTCATTGCGAAGCTTGTCTTTCCCATTGAGGGTCGACCCGCAATGATAATCAAATCACCCTTTTGCAAGCCAGATGTTTTTGCATCGAAATTAGCAAATCCAGAGGAGATACCGGTAAGTGCCTCGTCACTTTTGTACATTTCTTCAACGCGCTGTACTGCCTTAGTAAGCAAGTCGTTGATGGCCTCGAAACCTTCTTTATTGCCAGCGCCTTGTTCGGCAATTTTGAAAACTTTACGCTCCGCTTCATCGAGCAATTCTTTACTAGTACGGCCATCAGCATTAAAAGCACTAGCTGAAATTTCATTTCCAACTTGAATTAAAGCCCTTAAAATTGAATATTCACGAACGATATTGGCATAAGCTTTGACGTTAATCGCAGTGGGAGTGTCATTGGCTAAAATGCTCAAATAAGCCAGACCGCCTATTGAGTCGAGTTCATTTCTGGAACCGATCCATTCGGAGACAGTGACGACGTCATAGGGTTGATCATTGGCTGCGAGATCGTGAATAGCCCGAAAAATTAAAGCATGATCATGACGGTAAAAATCATTTTCATTAATGACATCAGCAATATCATCCCAGGCCCTGTTGTCTAACATTAAGCCACCGATTACCGACTGCTCTGCTTCTAGGGAATGCGGTGGTACTTTGAGGTCATCAACGCGTTGGCTTAGCTCAGCTACACGGGAGGTTATTTCAGACATTTTGGAATTGACCTTGTGATTTCATAGGGCGATTTCATAGGCCGCATATCATAAACTTTTTGAGGTTATGAATCGCTGACTAAATCATTTTAGTTATAATATTTCACGTTGGTACTTGGTGACAAGCTTTAGTTAGGGATTGCTTATAGACACCAAGAATCTGAACTGATGTTTATGCTCAACATGACTATGCCGATCGACCACAGTCTCGCCATCCTTTTGACCCATTTCTTGAAGTTAATACGGCCTCACTAGATAAAAAATCATTGTCTATGTGCATTTAAGCAACCCGTTCATCCTGAACATCACCACTCCTACGCATCCATGTGCCCCTTTTAAGACGCATACGACCGCCATGGATGGCGGAAGTGTCGTTTGTGCAGGAGCACACAAACGCCCCGTTCATCCTGAACATAAAAAAGGCTGTCAAAAATGGCAGCCTTTCAGGGGTAATGAATAAAATTTAGGTGTCGTTAAGACAGCATAATTTTAATGAACGATTACTCTTCGCCTACAATAGAGATTGTAATAACTGCGTCAACGTCAGTGTAAAGATGGATGTCGATAGCATGCTCACCTGTTGTACGAATCGTGCCTTCTGGTAAACGGACTTCACGTTTTTCAACAACACCGCCCACAGCAATAATTGCATCAGCAATATCACTGGTACCAATTGATCCAAATAGCTTACCTTCTGAACCAACTTTGGATGTAATAACAATAATACCTAATGCTTCGATCTTCTTCTTGCGAGCCTCATTTTCAGCTTTGGCTGCTGCTGAAGCGGCTTCTAAGTCTGCACGACGTTCTTCAAATTGAGCCAAGTTATCAGCTGTCGCCATTTGTGCTTTACGTTTCGGCACTAAAAAATTACGTGCATATCCCGCTTTGACTGAAACCTTGTCACCTAAAGAACCTAGGTTTTCAATGTTTTCCAATAGAATAACTTCCATTCTAATACCCTCTATTAACTTACGTTTACGTTGATTTGATATTCGCAGGTTTGCGCAATATCAACCAGTTATCTAACAAACCCACTAGCGCTGTAATAACAACAGCCTGTGGGAAGATCAAAAGCAACATGTAGAACAAGGTTCTTAACAACCTCGATCGCTTGCTTTTGAGTACTTTTGTATGTACCACCGCTATGCCCTGAAATAAAAATGCGGTCATTAACAATAAAGCGATACTTGAAATCCAACCCTGATTTAGCCAAAAGCT
>JBNMQI010000143.1:0-5132 GCA_051277905.1 Gammaproteobacteria bacterium
GTCAGCCTACCAAATGAGAGGGAGTTTGCTATGGTATCAATTTTACTAGTCACGGGTTTTGTTGTTGGTTTGATACCCGCTTATCGAGCGTATCGAAACTCTTTGGCTGATGGTATGTCTACTCGGTTATAAAACAGGACCAACTGATGACAAATATAAAATACGCGTTGAAATGCCAACTGATTATTCTTCTACTGTCCTGTCTGTATATGAATGGCGCTATTGCAGTTGATTCTAATGAAACTGATCTGGGGAAAATACAATGGGAAGATTTGACACCTCTCAATTGGAATCCCACCCAAGTTTTAGATGACATGACTGATCAGCAATACTACGCACTTTCTGATGATGAACTTCTGCACTTAGAAGAAACTGTTCAAGCGCTGTTCGATGAAGCACCTGTCAACGATGAATTAAATGGTAAACGCGTTAAAATTCCAGGTTTCGTACTACCCCTAGAATTTAACAACACATTACTTTCAGAGTTTTTACTGGTCCCCTATTTTGGAGCCTGCACACATACCCCACCGCCGCCAGCGAATCAAATAATTTATGGTAAATTAAAAGCAGAAACCGCACTGAACGATATTTATCAACCTGTTTGGATTACCGGTACACTTCAAACCAGTCGGTCAAACAGTCTGCTCAAGGAGTCAGGCGTTGTGAGTGGATTAGAAGTGCACTCTGCATACTTAATGAGTGTGGAATCGATAGAACCTTATGTTGACCAAGAATAACGATAATAAGAAAGTTTGAACAAGTTTAGGCTGCCCATTCTTATGGCTCTTCAGCGGAATTAGTCACTGCAGTGCCGTTAACGAAAAATAAACAGACCTAGTAGCCCTATTTTTTTACATTGAAATCACGATAAGTCATTGGAAAAACAAGGACGCCAGGCTATGAAATATTGTAATACGGTCTTCTCTCAGATATTACAATTCTTGCCTAAACATGAATTTGAAGCCTCGCTTAATGATTATCATTCGGGTCGATACTTTCATACGGCTTCGCGCTGGTCACGATTCGTAGCGCAATCATTAGCACACACCATAGCGATATAGCTTGCCCGATATCGTCAAGAATGTGTTGGCACAGTCGCATCAACTCTGCCATCTAGGCTACGCTAAAGTCTCCCGCTCTCACTTGTATCACGGCTGAATGAAAGTAAACCTTATGCTTTATATGAAGCCTTGTTTGGTCGTTTATTAGCCCGTTGTGAAAGCACGGCTCCAAACCATGACTTCCGATTTAAGAATGCACTATATTCACTGAACGCCTCGTCTATTGATTTGTGCCTGTCGATTTTTCCATGAGCCAAATTTCAGTTAACTTAAACCATAGTGAAGCTCCATGTTGGGCTTAACCACAGAGGTTATCTATCAGAATTTGATTCGCTAACAGATGGCAAATAATCGGATATTACAGTTGGACGAATACTCAAGTTCCCCAAGAGTAGTATTGTCGCCATTGATAAAGGCTACAATAACAACGTTTGATTTAAGTCATTGACTAGTAATGGATTTTTTTTGCTCGGCTTAGAAGTAACGCGAAACACCAAATCGTAAGTTGGTGCTCAGTATTAAAAAGCAAAGGTTTGTTCTACAACCAAACGATTGAACTTGCCGACACTCTGACGGCAAAGAAGTAAAGGGTCAAATAAGCCGTAAAGTGGTCAAATTATTGTCCTTATTTTAGAGCAACCTAGAATACTTTGAATATTGTTGGGTGCCAAAATTCTATCAATAGTCCATATTAGAAAACGTATTTAAAGCGTTTAAAGGCTGATGCCCAAGGTTGAGATAAGTTCATAATATGAAAAAATCACAACAAGAAAGAATACTAATAAGACTATTTCATGCTTAAACTGATGACGATGGAAAAAACTTCGGTCTTTATGATGCAGTACATCCATTAGTTCATCACCAAAACGAATAGACAAAAATGTCCCTATTGCAGATAAGAAAATGATAATCCAGTATGGGTAAGGTGTAGTCAGAATGGATTCCATTAACCGAGTAAGAATCGTGGTTTTATAAATTTCACGAAGATACAATAGAGCTGTAATGTTAATAGTAATGGCGATGGCCCATACTACAATTTCTGATAACACCATTCTAACGCCAAACAAAAGTCTGAGAGGAAAATCTAACAAGAAACCAGCATCAGCCACGGGCGTACAAAGAACAAAGAAACTCCAAGTAATTAACGCAGCAATACCACCGGTTAACAGGTCATATTGATAGACTAAATAAATGAAATAAGAAAATAAAAGTTAACATAATAAGAAAAATTTTATTAATACTTGATGTTGAGGTTGCTTCACTTTTTTATTTACCTAGTTTCAATATTTGATATGTGTGAATGTTTACGCATATTACCTTTGCCTATATTAATTTATCAAAAAAGCATCTCTAAGATAGATTTTTTCGCGATTGCCGCGTGGCCAAGTGATAACTATTGGTTGGCAAATCTGTGGTCTAATGCCCAAAGCATCCGCAATTTCCCTTCAAAAAATGCCACTTAACGCATCGCAAATGGGTCAGGAATAGCATCATCTGATGTACGTAACCAAACTGATTTCACCTTGGTGTAATCCAATGCGGCGTCAAGTCCACCTTCGCGACCATACCCAGAGATGCCTTGACCACCAAAAGGTACGATGGGGCTGACAACTCGATAGGTATTGACCCAAACTATGCCCGCCCGGATGCCGCGAATCATACGATGTGCTCTTGTTAAGTTTTGCGTAAAGACACCCGACGCCAAACCATAGTCAGTATCATTGGCTAATTGTAAGGCTTCTGCTTCACTATCAAAACTAACCACTGACAGTACAGGACCAAAAAACTCTGTTTTGACACAGGCAGCATTGGGTACATCGCTGCAATCGAGAATGGTGGGTGGAAAATAAAAGCCATCACCCTCAATGGCAACACCGCCGGTCAGAAGCTTCGCACCTTGTTTTATGGATGCCTCAATGACCTCAAGTGCGTGATTGCGTTGTTTGACTGTGCACAGAGGCCCTATTTCAGTTGCCATGTCCTGTGGATCGCCAATAATAACAGCCTTGGCTTTTTCTACTAACTTCGTTAAAAACTCATCTTTAATTTTACGACTTATAATCAATCGCGAACCCGCCACACAACTTTGTCCTGTGGCGGCAAAAATAGCGGATACCTGTGCATTCACAACACTGTCAATATCAACATCATCAAATACAATAAAGGGTGATTTCCCCCCTAATTCTAGTGAGGTAGATGCCAAATTTTCGGCTGAGTTTCGAACAATGTGACGAGCGGTTTCAGGACCACCAGTGAAAGCAACATGATCTACTTTTTGGTGCGACGTCAGCACTGCCCCACATTCAGTAACAAAACCAGTGAGGATATTCACCACTCCGGCAGGAAACCCTGCTTCATGTACCAGTCGGGCAAATTCCAACATAGGAGCCGGACCTTCTTCAGAGGCTTTTAATACAATAGTACAGCCGGCAGCAAGCGCTGGACCTAACTTGACCGCTGAAAGAAATAGCTGCGAATTCCATGGCACTACTGCAGCAACAACGCCAATCGGTTCTCGACGTAACCATACTTCCATATCGGGTTTGTCGATAGGTAAATGCTTGCCTTCAATTTTATCAGCCAGCCCAGCATAGTAACGATAGAACTCCGCAACGTAAGCAATTTGCGCACTCGTCTCGCGAATAATTTTACCGGTATCTCTGGTTTCAAGCTCCGCCAATTTAGCTGCATTTGCCTCTACCAAGTTAGCCAGCTTAAACAATAACTTGCCACGTGCTGTTGCAGTCAAGCCGGACCACTGTGCTGAATACAATGCACGGCTGGCCGCTTCAACTGCCGCATTCACATCGGCTGTTTTGGCTTCTGGCATTAAAGCCCAAGGCTGTCCACTTGCGGGGTCAACACTGGGGAACTGTTCAGAGCCATCGCTAAAAACACCATCGATATATTGTTGGAATTTTTGCATTTTTAACCTACTAACTTAAACGAGTGCATTTAACTATGATTTGAAAGAGGGCATTACGTCTTTTATAAAACGTTCTAATGATGCTTTTTTGCGCTCAAACGTCATGCCAGAATCAATCCAAAAAGCGTATTCGTCATACCCTAATGCTTCATAAGCTTTGAGTCGCCCTATGACTTCTTTGGCTTCACCTATTACACTACTTTTGCGGTGGCTGGCGGCTGAAAACATGGGATTATTGGCAATCTCTTCTTCTGTTGGGGATTCTATCAAACCCTGTGAAATTGGTTTTTTATTCATAAACCAAGCACCGAAAAAATTATAAAAACGATTGATTTGATCGGCACCTAACTGTGCATCTTCTTCACTATCGGCAACATAGGTATGTCTCAACAACATGATTTTTGGGCGAGGCATATGAGCATTTTTCTCACAAGCCGCATTAAATTTGGCCATTAAGTCGACAACTTCGTCATCATCATTCCACAGTGGTGTCACTTGCACATTACATCCATTGGATATGGCGAATTCGTGACTACTCGGATCGCGAGCCGCTATCCATATGGGTGGATGTGGATTTTGTTTTGGTTTTGGGCACGAAGTTGTCTTTGGGAACTGCCAAAACTCACCCTCATGAGTATAATCACCTTCCCAAAGTTTCTGGACTGCAGGAACGAGTTCACGCATTTTTTGCCCCGCTTGCCAAGCATCTAGTTTGGGGTCAAATCGTTCATATTCATAGGTATAGGCACCTCGAGCAATGCCTAAATCAAGCCGGCCATCCATAATCAAATCAGACATTGCTGCCTCACCTGCCAGTTTGATGGGATGCCAAAATGGCGCAATAATTGTCGCTGTTCCGAGTCGTACATTTTTGGTACGGCGCGCTAAATCAACTAGATTAAGAAATGGATTAGGTGCTATAGTAAGATTCATTGCATGATGTTCACCCGTCCAAATGGCATGCATACCGCCCTTATCAGCAATGACACAGAGCTTTATGAAATCCTCATATAACTGCTCCTGACTCTCGTCTTTTGTAAGACATTCCATATGTGCAAATAACGAAAATTTCAAGATAGATTCTCCTTCACGATAGGGCGAACTTCGCCATTATTTTGATCACCAAAATACAAACCATAATTTCC
>JBNMQI010000144.1:0-4984 GCA_051277905.1 Gammaproteobacteria bacterium
AGCGCGGTTACGTATGGGAGTGAAGTTGTCTGAGAAAATCCTCAGAGAAATGCCTAACCATGACATTGATGTTGTCATTCCTATACCTGATACAAGTCGTCCTGCAGCGATAGAGCTGGCCTATCATCTGGGCGTAAAATACAGAGAAGGATTTATTAAAAATCGTTATATCGGACGAACCTTTATCATGCCGGGGCAAAAATTGCGAGAACAATCCGTTAGGCGTAAATTGAATGCGATCGATATTGAATTCAAGGGCAAAACAGTTTTGCTGGTAGATGATTCAATCGTTCGAGGCACAACATCAAGTCAAATTATTCAAATGGCTCGTGATGCGGGTGCCAAAAAAGTATATATTGCATCAGCCGCTCCAGCGGTTCGATTTCCTAATGTATACGGTATCGACATGCCTGCAGTCGAAGAACTAGTAGCTCATAATCGAAATGATGAAGAGATTGCTGAACGTATTGGGGCTGACTGGTTAGTCTACCAAGACCTGGACGATTTAATTGATGCAGTTCAAAAAGGTAATCGAGATATCAAAGAATTTGATTGTTCTTGCTTCAATGGCAAATATATTACAAAGACTATTGACGGTGACTATCTCGAAAAAATTAAAACCAGCAGAAACGATTCCGCAAAAGATAGTAATGAAGAAAACGTGAGTGCTGCTGGGTTGCATAATAATGCCCCATGAATGATTGAATCTGTCCCGATGTTATGGAAAGAGCTTAGCTATCAGATAGCTTTGAAATTAGGTGTCGATATAGGGTGGGTGGGTGAGCGACCATTCATCTATGTTGATACGGCAGGGCAGTGTCTTTATCATATTCATATCGACCTGGAACGAACCCGGCGTTATGCGATATCGACTGCTGCTGCAGGTGTTGGTAATCGAACCGATAGTTATCAAACGCCATTTGGAATCCACCGAATTAAACAGAAAGTGGGTGGCGGTGAGGTAGCTGGAATGGTTTTTAAAGCCAGAGAACCGACTGGCCGAATCAGTTCTCAAAGCAACAATCAAGATGAAGATGAGATCACCACGCGTATTCTGTGGTTGGACGGCATGGAAAAAGGGGTTAATCTTGATGGCGACTTCGATACTGTCTCGCGCTATATTTATATCCACGGTACCTCGGACGAAAAGCGCATCGGGCAGGCTGTTTCACATGGCTGTATTCGAATGAAAAATAAGGAGGTCATCGAGTTTTTTGACGATGTTCTGGTGAATGATCTAGTTTTTATAGAGTAGATTGTTATTTGAAAACGTCAGTTTATAAAAAATGGCAGAGACACCCTTGGTATCGCATTTGTGTGCTAGAAATATATGCCCATTCTAAAATCTTGACATAATTCAACCTTCACCGTAATGTGTATTTAGCGCCGATTTGTTTCTCGGCTTGCAGGCGCTAACGGAATCAAAGGTTTATAACGATTCGGTATTATAAATTTGCTAAAGAGGTAGATGCTGATAATCATGGCATTCTTGTACCCTTCCGAGTTATTATTTTTGGAGTTAACTCGTGACAAACCCAACTGACCTTACTAACTCGGCTGCTAAAATTCAATCCTATGGTTTTGAAACTCGTGCAATTCGCACGGGACACCGCCGTACTAAAGAGCGTGAGCATGGTGAACCAATATTTACCACGTCTAGTTTTGTGTTCGATAGTGCCGCCCAAGCAGCCGCTAGATTTTCGGGTGATGAGCCTGGCAATATCTATGCTCGTTTCACTAACCCCACAACGCAAAACTTTGAACAACGATTGGCTGCGATGGAAGGTGGTGAAAGCTGTATTGCGACAGCTTCGGGAATGGCAGCGCTTATGGCAATTTGTGTTGGTCTGCTGAAATCGGGTGATCACATCGTATCATCGAGATCGGTTTTTGGCACAACAACGGTTTTATTCGAACGTTATCTGTCGAAGTTTGGCATTGAAACGACTTTTGTTAATTTAACTGATATCGAAGACTGGAAATTAGCGGCTCAATCGAATACGAAACTGTTCTTTTTAGAAACTCCATCAAATCCATTAACAGAAGTGGCTAATATTAAGTTATTGGCTGATCTTGCGCACAACAATAATAGTTTGCTCGTGGTCGATAATTGCTTCTGTACGCCAGCATTACAAAAGCCACTTAACTTCGGAGCTGATTTAATTGTGCACTCAGCGACTAAGTATCTTGATGGACAAGGTCGAACGGTTGGCGGAGCGGTGGTCGGGAATCAGCAACTGGTTGGTGAAGAATTGTTTGGTGCAGTTCGAACTACAGGCCCTACCATGAGCCCGTTTAACGCCTGGAACGCTTTAAAAGGATTGGAGACCTTGTCGTTGCGCATGAAGGCGCATTCTGAGCAGGCGATGATGTTGGCGCAATATCTTTCCGATCATTCAAATATTGAGCGCGTATTCTATACTGGCTTGCCATCGCATCCTCAGCACGAACTAGCCAAACAACAACAAAGTGGTTTTGGTGGCGTTGTTTCTTTTATTGTTAAAGGGGGGCGCGAAAAAGCTTGGAATGTAGTTGACCAGACCAACATGTTGTCTATTACCGCCAATTTGGGTGATGTCAAAACGACCATTACTCATCCTGCAACCACAACACATGGCCGATTAAGCCCTGAACAAAAGCAATTAACCGGAATCTCCGATGGTTTAATCCGCGTCGCAGTAGGACTCGAATCGATAGAAGATATTATTGCCGATTTGAGTCGGGGGCTGGATTAAGTCCATTGATAGAGAATAATCTATATCAACTGACGGAATCGGCCTTATTGGAACCGAATCCAAGGCGTAAATGTGAGCTCACTTTTGCGCTGGCTGCACAATGGCAACAATCTCAGTTATCAGGTATTGATCAGACTGAGAGTATTGAGTTCACAGATTCCCAATCAACAATTCTAGCGCTTGATACACCCGGTCAACCGGATTTACCTAAGCTCGTAAACCCCAGGGAGTTAAAGCGTAGAAGCATGTCAAGTGCAGCAGGCCGAATTGGTTTTTTACAGGCTTTTGCTCATATTGAATTCAATGCGATCAACATAGCGCTGGATGCGGTTTACCGGTTTCGACAAATGCCGATGCAATATGTAAGTGATTGGTTACTGGTTGCTAGTGAAGAGTCAAAGCACTTCCTGTTACTCGATAACTGTCTCAACGAGAGAGGGTCCTTTTATGGCGAACACGATGCTCATCGTGGGTTATGGGACATGGTGTGTAAAACGCGTCACGATGTCTTACACCGCATGGCACTCGTGCCACGGGTGATGGAAGCCAGGGGCCTAGATGTCACCCCATCGATGATTACCCGATTTGGTGAGGCCAAAGATTTAAGAGCTGTCGAGATTTTAGAGATTATCTACAAAGACGAAATTGGCCATGTTCGAATCGGCAACTTCTGGTATCAAACTTTGTGCGATGTACGGAAACTCGATCCTGCCCAGACATTTGGCGAGCTGGTGGATTTGTACATGGGAGGAAAGCTGAGAGGTCCCTTTAACTGGCCTGCCAGATTAGAGGCCGGTTTTGACGCAGCTGAGTTGAAAGCACTAGAACTAAAAGAGCTCGAGTCAGCGAAAGCGTAATAGTTCATTCTGTCAGGCTGAGCTTAAAATAAGTTGGAGATACCATGTGAGATTGGATCAATCAGGCAGTAAGAAAAGTTGAGGCGGATCATCAGCGTTCGGCTGATATGCCATGGGTAAGACTTAATATTCCGGCTTTTCAAAATATTGATATTTACTTTAAAGACGAAAGCACGCATCCGACAGGAAGCTTGAAATATCGGTTGGCACGATCATTGTTTTTGTATGCCCTGTGTAATGGCTGGATTAGACAAGACACGACAATTGTCGAGGCATCCTCTGGCAATACTGCTGTATCGGAGGTCTATTTTGCTCAAATGATTGGCGTGCCATTCATTGCTGTGATGCCATTAAGTACCACGCGTAGCAAAATAATTCAGATTGAATACTATGGTGGTCAATGCCATTTTGTCGATAAGGCATCCCAAGTGCGATCCGAATCAGCCTTACAAGCTGACAAAGTGGGAGGCTATTTTACGGATCAATTTACCTATGCCGAACGCGCAACCGACTGGCGCGGCAATAATAACATTGTAGAGAGCATTTTCCAGTAAATGGAGCAAGAGCCCCATTCTATGCCGCACACCGTCGTCATGAGTGCTGGCATGGGCGGCACCTCGGCTACGCTCGGGTGATATTTTCGTTATAAAGCCTATCCAACGCAATTGGTGGTGGTAGACCCCGAAAATTCAGTGTTTTTTGATTATCATCATACTCGTGACAAAAAACCTATTTGCTGATGTTAGCAGTCGAATTGAAGGTGTCGGACGCCCTCAGGTAGAGTCTTCATTTCAGGCTGATGTGGTTGGTCAAATAATTCGAGTACCTGACGCTGCCAGTATTGCTACCATGCTTTGGCTTGATACATTGATTGGACGTAAACTTGGCGTATCTATCGGCACTAATCTATGGGGTGTCTTTCAAGTTACTCTGACTATGATTGAAAAGCAGCAAAGTGGGTCTATTGTGACTTTAATGTGTGATAGCACAGAGCGTTATCTAGATATCTATTACGACAGTGACTGGGAGGCTAACAATATTGGTGATCTAAAGGTGTATACGGATCAGTTGCCACCGAGGTTGATAGCTACTTTTTTTAGTCTAGCTAACTCTGGGGTCAACTAATTCAAAGCCCTGTGTGTTTTTCCAGCTTAAATAACTGGGTTGTGGGTTCCAGTCACCGAGTACAAAGCGCTTAAGGTGGTTGGCATGTGAATGAACAGCGGGCCGATGAGTGTGCCCATGAATAATGACATCGACTTCCAGTTCAGCAAAGCAGTTGGATACTGCTTGAGCATTCACATCCATAATTTCAACCGTCTTTTCCGCCATTGCCTCGATACTCTTAACGCGCAACGCAGCCGCAATCGCTTGACGTTCCTTTAGTGGCTT
>JBNMQI010000145.1:0-4973 GCA_051277905.1 Gammaproteobacteria bacterium
CGCTATTTCGGGGTGTCAAACTCCGACCCAACCGCCGGTCCAAATAGAATTACCAGACAACAACCTAGACACTACTATTGATCCAGCAGTAACAGCGATGACTGAAGCAATTCTGGCTGCCATTGAACTTGAGTCTAATCAATACTGGTCAGATGCAGCACTTGCTTACCGAGAACTAGCTCTTAAAAGTGACCAGCCCGAGCGATCATCTTTTTTAATTAAATCTGCCTTCATGCTTTATCAAGCTGGCAACTTCTCAGACATACCGACTCTGTTCGATTCATTGCGGGAAAGCGATATCCTCGAACAAGATCAACTCTATAAAACCACCCTGCTGGCTAGTTCTTATTTTCACGAGGGTAAAATCTATCAAAGCTTATTAGAGTTGCCATCAATCGAAGCAATTGTCGATTGGCAATATAAAGTACTGGCTTTGAATATACGTTCAAAAAGCGTACTTGCGATAGGCAAACCTAAAGAAAGTGTTGAACTGAGAATTCAAATTAGTCGCTATTTGAAAACTCAGGCAGAGATTGAACTAAACCATGATTTTATCTGGGATGCACTCAATCAAATACCAGAAAGCTCCATCGTAAAAGAACTGTCGGAACCACAAAGTGCCCAACTCCGTGGCTGGTTAGAATTGAATCTAATCGCACGACGTTCAGACATGCAGCCAAAAATAATCCAACCCTGGATAAACAAGTGGTATGAGATTTATAACGAACACGCTGCGGGAAAGCTATTCGCGCTCAACCTGTTGGAAGAAAGTAAGAAAATCAACATTAAACCTGAGCGAATTGCTCTCATGTTGCCGTTGTCAGGTCGGCTTGAGCAAATTTCTAAGGCAATACAAAACGGCTTTCTTTATGCCTACTACGAAGATAATTTAAATCAGAGCCCAGCACTTGAAGCTCAACTTGAGATCATCGATGCCAGTACAGATGTTACTGAATTTAATCTTCAATATCGCCAGGCAATTGAAAATGGTGCTGACTTTATTGTTGGCCCTATTAATAAGGAGCTAGTCGAGTTATTACAAACCCAAGAGAGCCTAGAAGTGCCGACGTTGGCTTTAAACTATGGCGACGAATCCAAACCATCTACTTCAAACTTATATCAGTTTGGCTTAAGCCCAGAAGATGAAGCAGAACAAATTGCTGACTTCGCCCTAGCACAAGGTAAGCATTATGCTATCACCCTAGTACCAGACACAAAATGGGGTAAACGACTACACCAAGCGTTTAAAATTAGATTCGAAGCCCTCGGTGGTCATGTCGTTGGCAGCCAAACCTACCCTTCACAGAAAAGTGATTACGCCATTTCGATCAAAAAGCTTTTAAACCTAACCACTAGTAATTTGCGTAGGTCGATGATTCAGCAAGTGATTGGGCAGTCAGTCAAATTTGAACCTCGGCGTCGGCAGGATGTTGATATGATTTTTGTAGCAGCGAACTCTCGCCAAGCCAGACTCATAAAACCGCAACTAAAATTTCATCATGCCCAGAGTTTGCCAGTTTTTGCTACCTCACATATTTCTTCTGGAATTGCCAATGCCAACGATGATCGTGATTTGGATAATATTTTGTTCGTCGAAATCCCATGGATGTTGAATAATGAAAACAACCTAGACTATCAGAATGTTTCGAAGTTATGGCCTGATAGCAGCAATCAGTTTAGTCGATTATTTGCGCTGGGCATAGATGCTTACCGGTTGATTCCATCCCTCTATCGATTAAAAATTA
This sequence comes from Gammaproteobacteria bacterium, assembly GCA_051277905.1. Taxonomy (GTDB): domain Bacteria; phylum Pseudomonadota; class Gammaproteobacteria. Next base: position 1,746 of record JBNMQI010000145.1, read on the forward strand.
ACCCACAGAAATCTTTGCTCCAACATACTGGCGTATTGACAGTTGATAATAAAGGCCAAGTTAAACGATCACTATTAATAGCGACTTATAAACAAGGCCTCGCAGAACAACTAAAGGGTCCGTAGTCACTTATCTGCAAAGTAAATCGATATGAATAGCAGCACCCTCATCGGACAACGTTATGAAGCACTCGCAAGAGATTACTTAAAGAAAAAGGGGCTGAAATTACTCGACCAGAATTATCACTCTCGATTTGGTGAGATAGACATTATTATGTTTGATCAGCAAGTTTTGTGTTTCATTGAAGTCAAGTTTCGCAAGAGTAATTCGTTTGGCGGCGCGGTTTCTGCAATACCACCAGCAAAACAACAAAAGATTATAAAGACTGCTCAGTGTTATATTGCAGCGACTCCGGCTATAGCCCAAAAACCAATGCGCTTCGATGCGCTAATCTTACAACTTGAGTCATCGCTTTCTGCTCTTAATATAGAGTGGATTCAAAATGCCTTTTATGCAGAATAAAATGGCTTAATACTCGACACAATATACAAGGCTGAAAGTTAATGAGGGACAATTTCATGAGTGATGTAGAAAATCAGATAAAGCTAGCTTTTCAATCTAGTATCGAAACTAAACAAGATTCTGAAATTGCACTTAGTGGTTTAATCGAACGGGCATCTGCCTTATTAAATCAAACGCTTCTTAATGGTAACAAAGTGATGAGTTGTGGCAACGGTGGATCGGCTGGTGATGCCCAACACTTTTCGTCAGAGTTACTCAATCGATATGATCGTGATCGCCCCGGCCTGCCTGGAATAGCGCTGACGACTGACAGTTCAACCCTTACATCGATTGCTAATGATTATGATTATAGCCAAATCTTTTCGAAGCAAATTATGGCACTTGGTCAACCCGGAGATCTACTGCTGGCGATTAGCACAAGTGGACAATCTGCCAATATTGTTGAAGCTATTAAAGCTGCAAATGACTATGACATAGCAGTCATTGCGCTGACTGGAAAGGACGGGGGTTTAATTGAACAAGAAATAAACAGTAGTTCAGTAGAAATTAGAGTGCCATCAAATGTTACGGCCAGAATTCAGGAGGTCCACCTTTTAATCATTCACGTTTTGTGCGAATTACTTGATCTGCAGCTACTCGGTCCAGCTGATAGCACTACTTAACGACTTTCAAACTTGGACGATTTATTTTTTTCGGCTCAACTGTTTTAGCACCCTGCTTTACACCAGTCAACTTTCCAATGGCCTTGGTAGTATCTGGATCAGGATCTGGACGGGGCTCTTCATTAAACGCCATACCTTCACCATTCTCTTGAGCGTAAATTGCCAAAATAGAGGTCATTGGACAATAGACGTTTTGGGCTACACCACCAAATCGAGCCGAGAAAGCAATGTATTCGTTATCGAACTCTAATGATTCAATAGCACTGGGTTTTAAGTTGAGAACAACCTTACCATCGTTCGCAGTGCCCTGAGGGATCATTACCCCATAAAAGTTGGCATCAACCAACAAATACGGGGTCGTATCATTTTCCAATAGCCATTCGTAAAGAGCGCGAATCAGATAAGGTTTACTAGAAGTCATAGGAATTAAATAACCACTAGAGCCGATTAAGCAACCATATCTCTTTCTTGTTCAGACAAACTAGCCTGAAATGAAGGGCGCGAGAAAACACGCTTCATATAGGTTGTAATTGGCTTGCACGAAGGTGGCAGTTCGATATCGTAGTAAGGCAGGCGCCACAAAATCGGTGCAATACTGCAGTCCAGCAAACTAAATTCGTCCGACAAAAAGTAAGGCTTTACAGCAAACACATCAACAGAATTAATTAGGCTTTCTGTCAACGCTTTTTTGGCTTGTTCCTTCTTTTTTTCCGTACCTTTCTCTATATCGTTCAACAAAGTAAACCAGTCACTTTCTATACGAAACAAAGCAAGACGACTTTTAGCGCGTGACACGGGATCAACCGGCATCAACGGTGGATGCGGAAAACGCTCATCCAGATATTCAATCAATACTCGCGCGTTATAAAGTACAAGGTCACGATCAACCATTGTGGGCACTGTTGCATAAGGATTTAAATCAATTAAATCCTCAGGCAAGTTATCCATATCAACATCATGGATTTCTACCGTAATGTCCTTTTCTGCGAGGACAATACGTGCACGATGACATTCGGGATCAACCGGTGATGAAAAACAACTCATTACCGAACGACGATTCGCCACTATTGACATATTTAAATCCTTGGTTAGTTTATGTCCTTCCAAAATTCTTTCTTAAGGAAATAAGCCAAAATCAGGAAGAGTAATAAAAATATAATAACGCCAGTTCCCACATTTTGACGGGTTTGACGATAAGGTTCTGACACGTAATCAAGAAATCCAACCAAATCATAAATGGTTTGATCGTATTCAGATTTAGAGAGTGTGCCCGGTTCGACTATATCAAAGCCAACAATGACTTCATGCTGCTCACCATCACTATTTATGCGTGTGGCCATCTTAGGTACTTGATAGCCCTGCAACTCGGCCAACACGTGCGGCATGCCCACTTTAACAAAAACGCCATTGTTCATGCCAAGGGGCCTTGATTCGTCAATATAAAACCCACGAAGATAATTATAGAGCCAATCAACGCCACGTGATCGCGCTATCAAACTTAAGTCTGGAGGTACTGTACCAAAAGCCTGAGAGGCATAGTCAGCGGTCATGTTATTAGTCATTAATGCACCCACTTTAGTTTTCCCACCATCCTTATCAGTGGTAAAAATGAGGTTATCTAAAACTTGAGCATCGTCAATTTCAAGATCCGCTCCAACTCGATTATAGCGCGAATAGGATGCTTCATGGCAGCTCATACAATAATTAACAAACGTACGAGCACCCCGTTGCATGGAGACCTTATCGTCCCAATCGATTGTAATATCATCGTTTGGAAATGAAGCACCGCCACCGGCAGCAAAACCCATCACTGGCAACAACAGACCAGCCATAACAATTAGCGTCCTTTTCATTAAAGGATCCTCTCTGGAACAGGCTTCGTTTTTTCGTTTTTACTAATCCACCAAATACCTAGGAAGAAACCAAAATAACCAACACTAAAGACTTGCGCAAAAAAAGTACGTAACTCGGTTGGTGGTAATGCACCCAAATAACCCAGGCCGATAAAGCTAATCACCAGCATGGTTAGCAGCCATCTAAACGA
>JBNMQI010000146.1:0-4959 GCA_051277905.1 Gammaproteobacteria bacterium
GCCTCATTGGCCAATGAAACTTCGTACCTCCAGCTCTCACGAAGAAGGCTGTGAACGCGATTGGTCAGTGGCCACCAAAGCCTTCATTGGAGATGAAGGCAAAGTCAGCAAACTTCTTGCAGCTCGAGTGGAATGGAAAGACGGCAAGATGCAAGAAGTTCCGGGAAGCGAATTCGAAATGAAAGCGGACCTAGTGTTACTGGCTATGGGCTTTGTCAGCCCAGCGCAAAAAGTGCTGGATGCCTTTGGTGTGGAAAAAGATGGTCGAGGCAATGCCAAGGCTACGACTGATGATGAGGGCTGCTACAAGACCTCAGTGGACAAAGTGTTTACTGCTGGGGATATGCGACGTGGCCAATCGCTAGTGGTGTGGGCCATACGTGAAGGCCGCCAGTCAGCGCGCGCAGTGGATGAATTTTTAATGGGAAATTCTGTGCTGCCCCGTTAATATTTAAGACAGGATCATGAATGCCAGTTAACAGACTTATCAGATTAATGGGAAGGCACTATTCATGTCGCCTTCTCAACTATGAGGGCCTTAGGATGGTTCGAACGTCAATCTAAGTCGAATCTACGGAACCTGAGCAAATACAAAAACTAGGGTTGCTTATTCAAAAAAACAACTTCGTTCTGTCTCAGCACAACCTGATTTAAAGAAATGTCGTCTAAAGAGCAACAGAAGCAACATTTTGATAAGACATTACAAACGAAAACCGATACATTACCTATCTTCAAAATCGATCATTTAAAACTACCAACGATTAGTATTAACCTATGGCTAAAATTACTTGGAAAACAGAAGACGGAAAAGAAATCAGTGCAGATGTTAAAGATGGCTTAAATTTAATGGAAGCAGCGATTGCTAACGACGTACCCGACGTCGATGGTGACTGTGGCGGCTGCTTGTCTTGCGCCACCTGTCATGTATTTGTTGATGAAGCTTGGTTTGAAAGAACGGGAGAAGTTGACGATATTGAAGAAACCATGCTGGAAATGACGGATGTAGAGCGTCGCCACAATAGTCGTTTAAGCTGCCAACTGATTGCATCACCCGAACTAGATGGTTTAGTACTTCACGTACCCGCGCCATAACCTGAGAGCTATACTGAACGGGTGCTTTATTGGCGTCGCCTAAAGCACCCTAATTCAGGTCCATATCTAAAATTCACTTACATTTTCCAACACTAGTCCCTATTATCGATAATTATTACCGAATTTATTAGAGTCAACTATATGCAAAAGCCAATCGTTATTGTCGGGGCCGGGCAGGCTGCCGCTTCTTTTGTTTCTCGCCACAAAGCACTTGCAAACAAAGGCATCGGAAATAACGAACCGCTAATTTTAATCGGTGAAGAGCCGGTACCACCCTATCAGCGCCCACCTCTATCCAAGGCTTATATGTCGGGTAACTTGGAACGCGATCGCCTATTTATTCGGCCCGCAGAATGGTACTCAGAACAAAGCATTACGACCCATTACAATACTCGGGTTGACTCGATTGACCCTCCACTAAAACAACTTAAAACGTCAGATGGACAAGCCATTGATTATGACAAACTAGTCTTGTGTACGGGTTCTAGTCCACTGTCGTTACCGACCAGTATGGGCGGTAACCTAGCAGGTGTCTTTACGCTGCGTAATATTGCTGATGTTGAGGCCATGGCACCTGAATTAGTCTCAGGCCGTAAGCTATTGATTGTCGGCGGTGGTTATATTGGTCTTGAAGCAGCGGCCGTGGCACGCAAGTTTGGGCTTGAAGTCACTGTTATCGAAATGGCCGATCGTATTTTGCAGCGGGTTGCAGCACCGCAAACTTCAGATTTCTTTCGAGCACTACACCAACAGCACGATGTCATTGTACGTGAATCAACTCAGTTACTCAGATTGACCGAAGAGAATGGTCGAGTCAATGGCGCCGAATTAGCCAATGGTGAACAATTAGACGCCGACTTAGTATTGGTTGGTATTGGTGGACGACCCAATATCAAACTGGCCGATCAAGCAGGTCTAGATTGTGAGAATGGCATCGCGGTTAATCAAATCTGCCAAACATCAAATCCTGACATATTTTCTGCCGGCGACTGCGCTAGCTTTATCCGGAACGGCCAACGGACTCGGCTCGAATCAGTTCAAAATGCGGCTGACCAAGGAGACCTAGTTGCCCGAGTTATAGCTGGCGAAGACGTCAGTTACGATCCATTACCTTGGTTTTGGTCAGATCAATACGATTGTAAATTACAAATCGCTGGCTTGAATATTGGTTATACACAAACAGTCATTCGGCCAGGCTCTAAACCGGGTGGTCAATCAGTTTGGTATTATGCTGATGATAAATTACTCGCAGTCGATGCCATGAACGACGCTATGGCTTATGCTCTAGGGCGAAAAATGATTGGCGCTGGCTTGCATCCATCCCCCAATCAAATTGCCGACCCAAATGTTGATTTAAAGGCTTTATCGAAAAATTAACCTAACGCGTAAGTCTGATAAGCCCCAAACTCCATCAGGCGTGACTAAATTGTAAATGACAAGAATCGACTGCATGCACTGTTGTTGAGAGATTGCCGGAAGGCGCTGCGCTTTACCTACATGGATGTAACTAATTAAAACAACGCAGGAGCAGTTGTCGAGGATGCGGTGAGCTTTTCCGGCCTACCAGTTAGTAACTTATTTGATTAATAATATAAGTCGTTCGTCCACTGGGCACTTCCACAGTGACTTCATCACCCAACATTTTTTTCATAAGCGCCTTCGCCAACGGTGAATCGATACTAATGTAATTTTTTCCATGGTCTAACTCATCAGGACCAACGATTCGATAGACTGAGATGTCGTTATCTTCATTTTCTAGCTCAATAGTTGCACCAAAAAAAACGCGTTCAGAGGTTTGCGGCTTTTCGCTCACGGCAATTAATTCTGGCAAACGTTTCTGTAGGTAACGAATGCGACGATCGAGTTCACGCAACTCTTTTTTTCGATAAATATACTCAGCGTTTTCCGAGCGATCGCCCTCTGCAGCTGCGGCCGAAAGATGCACAACCACTTCACGTCGTCTCGGCCACAATGCCTTTTGTTCGGCCTCGAGAACTCGCATGCCTTCAATGGTAATATAGGGAGATTTTGGTGGTGCTGGCGGTCGATAGCGAATCATTGGTAAGGAAGATTTTAAAAGGAGTAGTTTATCTGGTATTACATCATTTCATCATTGATTTTAAAGCTCTCATTAAAACGATAACAAATCAATACAGATGGCACTTATTCAATAAATATAAGTGCCATCCATCATTACCTAACATTTTTTGTTCTTGATCTCATCTAAGCGCACCTTAGGCAAGTCGTGGCTAAACGCTTCAGTATTAGCCTCTGATCGACTAAATCCTATATCTCTTAAACTCTCATCTGAGAGCAGTAATAATTGTTTGCGCTCTCTCGCTACGGCTATTTTAAAGTTTTGAATTCGAATCCATTGTAATAAAGACTGATATAGCCTCTGCTGTGAATGATTAAAATTTAGACTAACGCTAGGAGCGCATTCTTTAGAAAAATTTGTCATAATAGTTCCTATCAGTATTAGTGATGAATTAGTACGTTTACTTAACGAATATTGACTATAGGAGATTCCATCGGTATAAGTAAAACGAATAATATTGATTGGTCGTTCCACTATTATTGATAACACATTATTAATAGTGAAAACATAATTGATCACTAACAGAGATGCGTTAATTGTCAGGGAAAACTCTATGAATTCAAAACGGCTCCAAAACTTCGACATGGGAACTTTGCGCAGTTTCGTCACCATCGTTGAGTCTGGCAGTATGACCCGCGCAGCCAGCCGTCTTTTTATGACCCAATCTGCCATTAGTATGCAAATCAAACGACTCGAAACTCATTTAGGCTTAAGTGTTCTTGACCGATCTTCTAAAGGTATGACAACAACCGTGGCAGGTGAACAGCTATTACATTTTGCCCATAAAATGCTGGCCGTTAATGACGAAGGTATGAACCGTTTGACCTCGCTAGACTATGAAGGGCTCATCAGGTTAGCGGCGCCTTCTGACGTCATATACCCCTATATACCGAGTATTTTGAGAACGTTTAACCGTGACTATCCGAAAGTCCAAATCAAGTTCTCATCTGGCTCTACATCTACCCTCACCAAACAATTTAGTCAGGGATTACAGGATGTTATACTGACGACTGAAAAAAATCCTCGTCAAGGCGGTCTGATTATCAATACTCGTCCCCTCATTTGGACAGGTGCAGATCAAGGCAATGCTTGGAAAAAACGTCCGTTACCCTTAGGAAATTCGAAAAACTGCGCCTTTCTTCCTAGTGTTACTAAAGCGTTAGACGGCGTTGGGATCGACTGGGTTGATATGGTATCTTCGGCAGATCACTTTGCGATCGAAGCAATGATTTCAGCTGATCTATGTGTCAGTGCCGAGCTCGAATATGAAAAGCATCCAAACCGCGTAGCAATTGATCATGGCGGGCAGTTACCCGATCTGCCAGAATTTTCTGTCGTACTCTACTGTGCCGATAAGCATGACAATCATTTGGCTCAAACTCTAGTTGAATACTTTTTAAGAGCTTACGCCTAATGACTGATGCAAGTTGCTTGTTCAGGTGTAATGAAAAATTGTTAGGTCAACTGTGCAACGAAAGCAGCAATGCGCTTAAGCGCTTCCTCCAGCTCCACTTTTGAGGTGGCATAAGAAACCCTGAAGAAAGGTGACAAACCGAAAGCACTGCCCGGCACGACCGAAATATTAGCCTCTTCAAGCAACAATCGGCAAAAATCGCGATCACTAGAAATAATCTCACCCGAGGGTGTTTTGCGATTGATAACCCTCTCACAACTGGCAAAGGTATAGAAAGCACCTTCGGGTAGGGGGCAATCAATGCCATCAATCGCATTCAAGGCCTCAACTACTAGATTACGTCGTGACTGAAAGC
>JBNMQI010000147.1:0-4911 GCA_051277905.1 Gammaproteobacteria bacterium
CTGATCAATTAGTTTTGATCTATATATTGTTGAGCCTGCTCTAGGCTAATCGTACCCTCATATAAAGCGCGTCCAATAATCACACCTTCAATGCCCGACTGCTTAGCTTCATTCAATCTAATAATATCATTCATATCCGTTACACCACCGGAGGCAATAACCGGAATATTGATAGCTGATGCGAGTTGACTCGTGGCTTCAACATTAACACCTTGCATCATGCCATCTCGACTGATGTCAGTGTAGACAATGGAAGATACGCCTTGCCCCTCAAATTTTTTCGCAAGATTTTCAGCCGATAGATCAGAGTTTTCCGCCCAACCCTGCACAGCAACCATACCGTCCTTGGCATCGATACCCACAATCACCTTGCCAGGGAACTCGATGCATAGCTTGGTAACAAAGTCAGGGGTTCTGACTGCCTGAGTGCCAATAATGACGTAGCTCACACCAGCTTCTATATAGGCGCGGGCTGTTTCAATGGTTCGAATACCCCCACCAATTTGAATGGGTAAATCAGGGAACGCGGCAGAAATCGCCTCAATGGCATCCGCATTGACTGGCTTGCCCTCAAAGGCACCATCTAGATCGACTAGGTGCAGGCGCCTACAACCTTGCGAAACCCACTGAGCCGCCATTGCTACGGGATCATCAGAGAAAACTGTACTATCTTCCATACGACCCTGTCGGAGGCGGACGCATTGCCCCTGCTTTAAATCGATTGCTGGAATTAAATTCATGCCTGTCCGTCCCATTCGACAAAATTGGTGAGTAATTGAAGACCTGCTTTAGCACTCTTTTCTGGGTGGCATTGCAGGGCAAATACATTATCTTTGGCTATTGCACTGGTAAAAGTGAAACCATAGTCGCACTCACCGGCAATTAACTGTTTGTCTGCACAATCGAGGTAGTAGCTATGGACAAAATAGAATCGAGCGTTATCTTCTATTGCATGCCACAGAGGGTGGCGTTTTGTTTGAGTTAGATTATTCCAGCCCATGTGCGGCACTTTTAATTTATTAGCGTCAGCGTCTTGGTGGAAATCGCCAAAATACTTAACCTGCCCCGCATAAAGAGACAGGCAATTAGTGCCCTGGTTTTCTTCGCTATAGTCAATTAAAACCTGCATGCCCATGCAGATACCCAAAAAGGGCTTTTGTCCTGCAGCAGCTAAAATTGTGTCGCGCAACTCGTAATCCTGAATCGCACGCATGCAGTCGCGAGCGGCACCTTGGCCTGGAAATACAACGCGATCAGCTTTCATCACTTGATCTGGACTAGAGGTCAGTAAAACTTGCTGCCGTTTGCCCGAAACATGTGCCAGCGCATTGACGACAGAGCGAAGGTTTCCCATGCCATAATCGACAACGGCAATCGTTTGCAAACTAAAGCACGCCTTTAGTCGAAGGAATTACACCAGCCATACGCTCATCAGCAGACACCGCGAAACGAACCGCTCGGCCAAAAGCTTTAAAAATAGTTTCGGCAATATGATGAGCATTTTTGCCATACAACGAATCGATATGCAGTGTGGCTGGCGCATGATTAGCAAAGCCTTGAAAGAACTCGTGTATTAAATCCACATCAAACTGACCAATGCGCGCTCGCGGATATTCAACGCGATACTCAATACCTGGTCGACCAGAGAAGTCTATGACCACTCGAGCAAGGGCTTCGTCTAGCGGCACATAAGCATGACCATAACGCATAATGCCTTTTTTATCACCAAGCGCCTGTTTAAATGCTCGGCCCAGTCCAATGCCAACGTCCTCAACTGTGTGGTGATCGTCAATATGAATATCACCATTGGCCTTCACATCAATATCGATCATGCCATGCCGTGAAATTTGATCGAGCATGTGTTCGAAAAATGGAATCCCTGTATTAAAACTAGACTTACCGGTGCCATCCAAATTGACGGATACACTGATTTGGGTTTCTAGTGTGTCTCTTGTAACTGTAGCAATGCGGTCTGACATATCTCGGCTTTTCTAGGATCGAAAGAAGGTTGCGATAATAATCGACATTCACTCTAAATTCGACCTTTAAACAACATAAATCAGGCAATCAATCACTGTAACTTACAGTCTAGTCACTTAATCGAACCATTTAACTGAGAAACTTAATCCAGAACAAACGTCACCGGCCCATCATTAGTGAGTTGAACCTGCATATCTGCACCAAATTGACCGCATTCAACCGTCTCATAACTGCTTCTAGCAACATCTACCATTGCGTGGAATATTTCTTCTCCATGCTTTGGTGAGGCGGCAGAGGTAAAGCTGGGTCGACGGCCTTTGCGAGTATTTGCTGCCAGAGTGAACTGAGGCACGAGTAATAGTCCACCCTGAATATCGATCAAGGATAAATTCATTTTGCCCCCAGCATCGGAAAACATACGGTAGTTTAAAATGCGCGATACAAAATGACGCAATAACGTATCATCATCGTCAGGTTGAACACCAATCAAAGCTAAAGTGCCCTGATCAATTTGGCCGATGCAAACTTCATCAACGGTAACATTCGCTCTGCGAACTCGTTGCAACAGCGCAATCAAACCAATAGTCCTGCCATTTGTTTACAGCTATCCACTAATGCATGACTTATACCCGGCTCTGATGCTGCATGCCCTGCATTGTTAATAATTCGAAGTTGACTGCCCGGCCAGCGTTGGTGGAGCAACAATGCTTGATCAATGGGGCAAACCATATCGTATCGACCATGCACAATAAAGCCAGGGATACCTTTGAGTTTGTGGGCATTTTCAAGCAGGTAATTCGGCTCAAAGTAGCTTTGATTCATAAAGTAATGACATTCAATACGGGCAATACTTAAAGCAAAATGAGGCTCACTAAAATCACTCACAAGCTTATTATCTGGCATCAAAGTAATCGAAGAACCTTCCCAGACTGACCAGGATTTCGCAGCTCCCATCCGAATAATTTCATTCTTGCTGGTAAGACGGCTGTAATAAGCAGCAACAATATCATCCTGTTCAGACAACGGAATGGGGGCAATAAAACGCGCCCACGCTTCGGGCAGAATTCTCGCTGCGCCACCTCTGAAAAACCAATCAACATCAGTCTCTCTGGCTAAAAAAATACCCCGCAATATCAAGCCAAGAACCTTTTCGGTATGACTTATCGCATAGGCAAGTGCGAGTGTCGAACCCCATGAACCACCAAATACGACCCATTGATCTATCTTTAAAAAATCGCGAACTTTTTCCAAATCAGCAATCAGATCCCAAGTTGTATTATTTTCAAGGCTAGCATGTGGTTTTGATTTTCCACAGCCACGCTGATCAAATAATATAATGCGGTATTTTTCAGGATCAAAAAAACGGCGATGGCTTGGACCGCAGCTAGCACCTGGGCCACCGTGCAAAAAAACGACCGGTATTCCAGCTGGGTTGCCACTCTCTTCTAGATAGAGTGTATGTCCATCAGAAACAGGCAGTCGCCAAGTCGCCGATGATTTGATCGCAGGAAATAACATTGGGTGCTCCAATTTGATTTAAATCTTTGGGTTATCTGCTTTTAAAGTAAGGCTTTTCCTACCTATTTATCCCTACTCGACTGACAGTTTATCAATCTTTTAGATATATTAATAACGTATCTGAAGTGACATTATAGTTAAACATCTCAAGGACCGAGTAAAACTCAAGGATGTGAACGATGCGCAAGGAAGCGCATCCAAGGAAGGCAATAAAAACCTCTCCATCAAGTAGGCTCAACTGCCCTGATCTCTCAATCAGGGCTTTTTTATTCTTAAGAGCTCGCTGACACTCCAAATAACAGAGCTATGCTACTAGACACTGACTTTGATGTCGGTAAACAACGTTTGAAAGTTTTCTACATCAAAAGCAATATCGAGTTCATCTAGATTATCGCCATCTTCAATCGATAGACCTTCAAAATCAAATAGTCCTCGATCGAGTAAATGTGAGGGCGTCACACGACCCAAAGCATTGAATATATTCTGTACGCGCCCAGGGCTGGTTTCGTCCCATTGCTTGAGCATTTCTTTTACTGATTGACGTTGCAAATTTTCCTGCGAGCCACATAGGTTACAGGGAATAATTGGGAATTCTCTTAATGCGGAATATTGTTTGATAGGCTTCTCTCTGACATAAGCTAGTGGGCGAATCACGACATTGCGCTTGTCATCACTTACCAGTTTGGGCGGCATCGATTTGAGGCGGCCATTATGAAACATATTCAAAAAAGCAGTCTCAACCATATCATCCGCATGATGTCCCAAGGCAATCTTAGTCGCGCCCAATTCGACGGCTGTATTATATAATACCCCTCTTCGTAATCGGGAGCAAAGAGAGCAGGTTGTTTTACCCTCCGGTATTAACTGCTTCACAATACTATAGGTATCTTCTTCAACCACTCGATATTCAACGCCAAGCGCTTGCAGATACTCGGGCAATACATGCTCAGGAAAGCCAGGTTGTTTTTGATCAAGGTTGACCGCTATTATATCAAATTGAATAGGAGCGGCCTGTTGCAAGCCCATGAGCATATCGAGCAAAGTATAGCTATCAGCCCCACCAGACAGACAAACCATTATTCGGTCACCCTGCTCTATCATGTTGAAATCACTCACGGCCCGTCCAACCAAAGCACGGATTTTCTTATGCGCTTTAGCGAGTAAAGGATTAGTCGATTTATTGAGGTTTGTCGTGAAGTTCATGGGCATCTTAAGTTATTTTCTCCAGAATGCGGGGGTAAACAGAACCAGCAGGGTGAATATTTCTAACCGTCCTAACAACATCGCTAGACATAAAACCCATTTTGCAAAATCGTTAATGGAGGCAAAGTTTTGACCCACATCGCCAAGTCCAGGCCCTAAATTATTGAGACAGGCGGCCACTGCTGAAAAAGAGGTTTCCAGATCTAAGCC
>JBNMQI010000148.1:0-4761 GCA_051277905.1 Gammaproteobacteria bacterium
GAGTTAGCGGAATTGGTTAAAGTGTTAGAAAAAGAACCATCAGCTTAGGGTACGTGTTTAGGCATAACAGCAAGTAGAGTAGAAAAGCTCACCGCCTTCCACCAGCGGGGCTTAAATTAATGAGGATAAACGCCGAAAGGCAACTTCGTCCTTTCCGGCAGACGCAAAGCCTATCAAAGCCCGAGTCTCACTTTTCTATATGCTAATGCGATTTAGAAAAACTTGATCCCACAGTTATGATTTCACACCCTCTAATAGGCCAAATTAGTTAGAATGGCAGTCACAACAATCATTAATAAGAGTCTCCTGTGGATTACGAATTTAAAAATAACTACTTAGGGCTTCCCGCGGCAAGGTTTTCAATGGGGCATGAAGCTTTTGGTCAGTGGTTTACTGAAGACCTGTCGAATGACGTTATTCTAGTCGATAAGATATTAGTCTGTATTTTCGAGATCGAAAATAAGGCTATCGTTAGGAAAACCTTCATTGGCAAAACCTTTGAATTAACGATTGATTTAGAACAAGCCTCTGTGCGCGCCTTGTCGCTAGATTATGATTCGGATCAAGAGCTTGAAGATGACATGGAGTTATTTGACCAGGAACAAATGTCTGATTGTGGCTTAACGGACTTCAAAGCAACGCTTGTTTCCTGGCGGGAATTTATTGCTTGAGTCATTTTTAACTTTGTCCACTTCAAACCTTTAGTTTTGGTTTGGCTGTGCCCTTTCTAACCCAGAATCAAGTTCTCAGGTAGTGCACTTTTAACTTGAATACTGGGGTATGGGCTGAGGTGAGGCTTGATCTGTGACGCATTAGATTTTGGGGTCAGTAGTAAACGAGAGCAATTCCTATGTTCCACCGCCCCCTTTTGCTTGCCCCTTTTCATTTAGACAATCGTCTTAGGTAAGTCATTGATAAGACCGGTCAAAACGGCACTGAAGCACTCGACCTTTTTGAATTCTTTAACTCCATCTTCAACACTTGATTGATTATAAATAGAGTCTATATTTCAGGGTACTTAGTTTTGCTGACTCAAAATTAATTGGGCGGTGGTTTCTGCCGCTTCTAGGGCGCCCTCGATGAATCCACCAGAGTGCGATGCGGTTTCCGTCGATGAGAAGTAAATCCCCCTGCCGCTCATTACTTTTATATTATCCGTTAATCCATAGGTTGGGTGATGACCTGTCAAGGCATCGGCTTGAGTGGCGGTAAATGATTCTAACGCCCAGTCCTGGAAAAAAATATCAACCGGATTAGCTGCATGAGGGCCGAATAGTCGTTCAAGTTGTTTAATGGCGCTTTCAATCAGAACAGATGACTCACGTTCAGAAGAATGTGCAGGGAGACCCACAAACCCAAATAGAGCGCCACACGTTAAGTTCTGTGGAGAAGCGTCATGGATTTCCATCAAGGGCCCTTGGCGGCTAATAGCGTCACCAGACAACCCCATTTCACGCCAGAAGGGTTTGTCGTATATGGCGGTCAACTTACCGTGGCCTGCCATCCAAGTTGGAATGGATTTCAATGATTGAATAACATCGCTCGGTAATTTTGGTTGAAAGCTAATAGAAGTAGCTGCGAGTCTTGGCGGTACACAAAAGACTATTTTTTTTGTTTGGAATTGAATCGTGTTTTGAAATGTTTCAACTGTCGCAATAATTGTATCACCATGTGTTTTAACACCCATTAATTGATGAGATTCAAGAACTGATGATTCGGGTAGGCTATCCTTCAGTCGGTTAATGATCCGTTGCATTCCACCATCAATCCGCAGTGAACCAGCCATGGTTGAATAGTCATAGTCACGTCGAACGAGTGCCTGATCATCTTCATAAACAAGATTGCCTGTGCTGTATTGCTCAAATACATCAATGTTCATCGATTCAAGCAGATTTTTTATCAACGGCTGTCCAGGCCAAATCCAGGAAGGACCCATATCAAAATAGGCAGAATCAATATTATTTTTGACTGAAGCAACGGAATACATTCGACCACCAGAACGACTGCGAGCCTCAACGACTTGAACGTCGATATCCTTATTAATTAATTGCGTCGCCAGCGCTAAGCCACTTAAACCCGCGCCAACGATTAGAACCTCTGAACTGTGTTTTTGTACCGTCATAAAATAATTATAAAGAACGTATAAAGAATAATAGCCTTATTTGAGGCGTTAAATTTAACTACAAATCGACATTATTAACAGAAATGGCATAATCTATTTTTAAGTTTAGGCTAAATTATTATGTTATTCGGCCAACTTTAAAAACAGATTAACGCCTCGGTCTAGCCCATTGCAAACCCTAATGGGATTAATCGATTTAATTGCCAAATAAAATAAAGAGGAAGCCTTTGAATACTACTGATGAAATTAAACATGTATTAGACGTAAGTCGGTTTGCAGTCATGGCAACTCAACAAGAAGGACAACCGCACGCCAGTTTGATGGCATTTACGCCCATGAATGGTATTCGCGATCTTATCATTGCCACCTATCGAACAACGCTCAAGTATAGCAACCTGTCAAAGGACGGGCGTGTAGCGGTGTTAATTAATAATTATATAGCCACAGGGCCATCTAAATATCGAGACCTTGTCATTACTGCACACGGTATTGCCACTGAAGTAACAGACGATGATCGTGATAGGGTGAAGCGGGTTTATCTCGCGAGGCATCCTGACTTCAATGATTTCTTGGCCTCATCAGACTGTGCTTTATTGCGTGTCGTCGTCAGCACCTATGAAGTGGTTGGCAGTACTGAGGATGTGCAATGGTACAAGGTAGATGATGACGCTCAGCAGCTTTGACTTAACCAACTAACCTAGAGAAAATTCATTCATCAGCAATACACTAACGATGCTTATTCGCTTTTTGAGCTACAAATATAGTGTGACGACTGCCTTTGCCCGGACGCGCTCTCACAATGTGCTCTTGAACATTAAATCCCGATTTTTTAAGCCTTTTAGTGAATATCGGATTAGCGCTAGCCGACCAGATTGCAACTATGCCTTTAGGCCTGAGTTTGTCATATATGTTTTTTAAACCTATCGCCGAGTAAAGCCATTCATTATCAGAATGAGTCATTGCCTCGGGACCATTATCAACATCAAGCAGAATTGCATCGAATTGATCGTCCTGCGGCTTAACTGAATTTCGTTTTAATAGATCGGCTACATCGCCCAAATGAATTTGAGTACGATCATCATCTATCGGTCGTCCCGCACATTGCCCCAAAGACCCTCGATTCCATTCCACAACTGCGGGCACTAGCTCTGCTACTGTCACCTTGGCCGATACTCCAACTATTTTAAGCACTGCCGCCAAGGTGAAACCCATGCCAAGACCACCCACCAGTACCCGAGCATTTTCGATTGAACTTAGTCGGTTACAGCCAAACTTTGCCAGCTCATCTTCAGAGTGATGCATGCGGCTATTCATCAAATCACCGGGCACTCCGCCAATGCGAATTGCAAAATCATCATTGCGCTGCAACAAGGTCAATTCAACTTTGCTACTGGGAATAATACTGCTCTCGATTGTTATCCAATGATCCATAGAGTTCTTAAAACTATATCGAATTTTATTTTAGCCAGCTGTATTCATAACCCTGATGAACGCCAGAACACGACTAGTGGTAAGTCGGCGTTAAATCAATTGGTGTCATTACAGCAACTGTTGATGGATCAGGAAACTGGCAAGCGTGAATAGCGCGCGATGAAAGCCCTACTCTTTATTGTTGCGCCAGCTTGCCTGCTTAAAAACTAAATAGCCGTCTTACGTAAATGGTTAATTAGATCGATCTGAGTGATCAAACCATAAAACGTATTACTGTCAGCGACAATGGCTATTTTGTCTTGTTTGAACAAGGGCAATATTGCATCGATGTCTGCGCTGGGTGGCACAACATCAAGATCAGTTACCATTACTTCTGCTACTTTTTTCTTAAAGTGTTCTTTGTGGCCATAAATGCTCAACAAAATATCTGATTCATCGATGAGACCAACCACTTTGCCATTATCCATGACAGGCAGTTGTGAAACATCGAACATTCGCATCCGTTTATAGGTTGTAATCAAGTTATCATCAGACGTTACGGTAACGATATCGCCAGTATCTGCAGGGCGTGCAATTAAGTCTCTTAAATCACCAAATAGCTCTCTACTGAGTAACCCCTGATCAGCTAGCCAAGCATCATTAAACGACTTCGATAAATATTTATTACCGGTATCACAAACAAATGTTACGACTCGCTTTGGCGTGGTTTGCTCTTGGCAATACTTAAGCGCAGCTGCCAACAATGTGCCAACAGATGAACCACCAATGACGCCTTCTTTCATAAGCAATTCTCTTTGCAGCTGAAAGGCTTCCTTATCGCTAATAGCGTAAGCTTTATGTACTAGATCTAAATCACAAATTGACGGTACGAAGTCTTCCCCTATACCTTCCACCAACCAAGAGCCGGCTTCTGTCATTCGGCCATTATTGACCATCTCAGTGAGAATTGAACCAACGGGGTCAGCCAATATCATTTCGCAATTGGGGGCATGCTTTTTAAAAAAACGTCCCAGCCCTGTTACTGTGCCACTTGAACCCACACCAACAACCATGGCATCAATCTTACCGTCCATCTGAGCCAATATTTCTGGCCCAGTTTGAGTCTCGTGTGTGAGTGGATTATTGGGGTTAGAAAACTGATCGATGTAAAAAGAATTAGGGATCTCACTAGCCAGTCGTGCCGCATAGTCCTGATAGTATTCTGGGTG
>JBNMQI010000149.1:0-4717 GCA_051277905.1 Gammaproteobacteria bacterium
AACAGATGTCGGCGATGGTCGCCCAAAATCCGGGCCAACGTGTGCCAGGTTGTTGGGAGCCATTTGAAATTGCTGTCAGAGCGATTGTTGGCCAGCAAATATCAGTCAAGGGTGCGACGACACTGATGGGGAAAATCGCTAACACTTATGGCCAGCAAACTGAAATAGGACTTGTATTTCCAGATGCCAATGATTTGTCTCAGATTGATGTAACTCAATTATCGATGCCGGTGAAAAGAGCACAAGCCATCAAGGATATGAGCCAGGCTGTTGTCGACGGTAATGTCGATCTTAAAGTTAATAGTGATCCTGCCAATCTAATACACCAATTGCAAAATATAAAAGGCATCGGTCCGTGGACGGCACAATATATAGCGATGCGTGCACTTGGAGATCCAGATGCTTTTTTACAGGGAGACCTAGTATTAGCTAAGGTTGCTAAAAGATGTCTCGGAATAGAGTGCGATAAGGAATTAGTTGAAAGATCAAAGAAATGGCAACACTATCGAGCTTACGCCTGTATGCATCTATGGCGACAAGCGTTACAACTTAATAACGCCTCTAAAAATAAAGGCTGAGGAAACTAACATGCAATATCGATACATCGAATCACCCATCGGAAAATTACTGTTAGTGGGTGACGACAATGGGCTGGCAATTATTGGTTTACCTAAAGGAAAAGGGGTCGTTGTACCCGAGTCTAGTTGGCAACTTAGTGACGATTGTTTTGAAGAGGTGGAACGACAACTTAAAGAATATTTTGCAGGCGCTAGAAAAACATTTGATCTGAAACTAGCTCCAACGGGTACTGATTTTCAATTAGCGGTGCTCGAAGCGCTACAGGGAATTCCAATGGGTGAAACTCGAAGCTATCTTCAAATCGCACACCAAATAGAACGACCGAAAGCCGTTAGAGCCGTGGGTGCTGCTAATGGTCGAAACCCCTTACCCATTGTTATTCCTTGCCATCGGGTCATTGGTGCCGATGGGAGTTTGACGGGATTTGGTGGTGGACTTGATGCAAAGCTGTTTCTTTTAGAGCTGGAAGGTATTGAATTAAATCAAACAACTCAGAATCAATTGTTTTGAAATTGTAAATTGGTTTGTTAGCCCATTATCTTTATGGGTAAAAATTCGTGCTGATAAAATCGAGCATAAAGTTAAGGTTAATTTTTTTCGTTTTTTATTTGTTGATGAATTTTACGTTATTCTCGAAACAACGATAGTTTGTGCCGACCAATCCTCTGAATAGGGGTGACAGCTTTTTGATTCTCGTTGTGATTCTAGCTTACCCAAACTGACAGCATTGCTATTAATGAAATTAACGTAAATGATTCAACTTTAAAAATTAAATACCAACAATTAAACTGGCTGATCTAGATCTAGACTGAGTTGAGCTTGGATTTTATTTGTCTTTGACAACAGTTCTCGCATGCGAAACTGTTGTTTATATTTGTGTAGTGTCACTATTTTTTTCTAGCGGTTAGTGTGTGAGTAAGGTCATATTAGTTCAACTTATATTCAAAAAAACAGAATTTCAGTTTAATAATTTGGATCGAAAATATAAATGTGATCCGATACTTAGTCCATGTCGTATCAATTATTGGATACAATGTTTTACGACTATGGAGGTCTATTAATGAATGCACTTAAACGTTTTACAATCACTGTATTAGCTTTATTTCCGTTAACCTTTTTAAGCGTGAATGCGATGGATAAAGATATTGTTGACACTGCAATTAGCGCTGGCAACTTCACCACACTGGTTGCTGCAGTTCAGGCGGCTGATTTGGTTGATACTTTAAAGAGCGAAGGTCCTTTCACAGTATTTGCACCAACTGATGAAGCTTTTGCAGCTTTGCCTGCTGGAACTGTTGAGAACCTGCTTAAGCCTGAAAACAAGGATCAGTTGATTGCAGTACTGACATATCATGTAATTCCCGGCAAAGTAATGTCAGGTGACATTGCTGGTAAGAGTCTCGAAGTTATGACAGTTCAAGGCGGTATGGTAGCTATAAATGCAACTGACGGCGGTCATGATCAATGGTGCTACAGTTGTGGCAGCTGACATCGATACAAGCAACGGTGTAATCCATGTTATTGATCAGGTAATTTTACCCAACTAAGATATATTCCCTATACAAACTCCCCTTTTAAGGCTGACTTTTGTCAGCCTTTTTTTAATGTTTTAATTCACTTTTTCGTCAATCATCAGTCATATAGATTGCAATTAGAAACTGTCCTATTGAGATGTGCTATTGCACAAGTGAAAAGGGTCAGCAGGCATTTCACAAAACCTAGCAAAAGAAATCAGGTTTAGCGCATTCATCACGAATGTGATTTTTGAGTCGAGTGAAAGTGCTAATCGCCTACTTTTTTACTAAGCTAATGTGACGCCCTATCCAGTCGGGTTTTTGCTCTATCTCCGCCTTCTTCAGCGCAGCCTGAACGTATGCTGGCATTTCCATTGTGCGCGACTCCCGGGTATTGTAATGCAGCACCATGAATTCTCCTGTGGCACAAAGTTTACCCTCTACGATCATTTTATGCGCAAACCAAATCTTCTTTGCGTCAGATCCTAAAATAATTGATTCGACTTCGATCATGGCCGGAGAGCGAACATCATCCAAATAGCGAAGGTGCGTTTCAACGGTATATAGCGCACAGCCAGTGTCTTCAAAATAGTCAACGCCAATCTTAAATTCGTCTTGCAACTTCCAGGTAGTGTTGGTGAAAGGCACTAAATAATAAGCTTCGTTAAGATGGCCGTAAGCATCCAGCCAAGTATCTTGCAGAGGTTCAGCGTGTAGTTTGAAATTAGTCATCAGTGGCCCAAAGATTATGTTAATGATAAACGCAGTATAGTTTTATCACATGGAAAAACAAACTAAAGAGACTGAATGAAATACGCTATTTTAGGTAGGCATAGCGATAGTCAAATAGTAGAATCGTACAATGAAATCAATACTCAAAATATCACAACTTTGCAAAGTTTATGAATCTGGCTTCGAGGCGCTCAAAAAAATTGATCTTGATATTTATCAAGGAGAAATATTCGCTTTACTGGGCCCGAATGGTGCGGGCAAAACAACATTAATTTCAGCTATTTGCGGCATTGTTTCTCCCAGTTCTGGTTCAGTGACGGTTGATGGCCATGACATTATTACTGGATATCGTGAAACTCGGCGCTTAATTGGATTGGTACCCCAAGAATTGACTTTAGGGGCATTTGATACTGTCTGGAATACGGTTAATTTTAGTCGTGGCCTGTTTGGTAAAAAGCCAAATCCCGCTTATATCGAACAACTGCTCAAAGACCTGTCTTTATTCGATAAGAAGGATACTGAACTTCGTGCCCTGTCTGGCGGCATGAAACGTCGAGTGTTAATAGCGAAAGCATTATCACACGAACCTCGAGTATTATTTCTCGACGAACCGACAGCTGGCGTAGATGTTGAACTACGTAAAGATATGTGGGCTCTGGTTCGTGGGCTGAACAAATCGGGTGTGACGATTATCTTAACAACACACTATATTGAAGAGGCAGAAGAGATCGCAGATCGAGTAGGCATTATTAGTGGCGGTGAGTTAATAATGGTCGAAGACAAGCAAACGCTAATGCAAAAACTTGGTAGGAAACAATTGGTGCTCGATTTAAAGCAAACAATTACGTCGATCCCACAAAGCCTTGAGAACTATCAACTCGAGCTATCTAGTGATGGCAGCCAGTTAACTTATACCTACGATAGTGCGTCAAGCCGCACCGATATTACTTCTCTGTTACAAAGTTTGAGTGATCAAGGTATTTCGATGAGGGATTTAAAAACGAGCCAGAGTTCCCTCGAGGATATTTTTGTCAGTATGGTGAGGAAAGACGCATGAATTTTCAGGCAATAAAAGTTATTTATAAATTCGAAATGTTACGTGCCTGGAATACCTTAACGCAAACCATTGCGTCGCCAGTAATTTCGACAGTGCTTTATTTTGTTGTGTTTGGATCGGCCATTGGATCGCGCATTGATCAGATAGAAGGCGTGCCATACGCTGTATTCATTGTACCTGGTTTAGTGATGCTCTCACTACTAACGCAAAGCATTGCCAATGCATCGTTTGGTATTTTCTTTCCAAAATTCACTGGAACAATTTATGAAGTGATGTCAGCCCCAATTTCATTTTTTGAAATTGTTGTGGGCTATGTTGGTGCAGCTGCTACCAAGTCGTTGATTCTGGGTGTTATTATTTTAATAACAGCAAATTATTTTGTTGATTTGAATATTGCTCATCCAGTGTGGATGGTTGCTTTCCTATTGCTGACCTGTATTTCTTTTAGCCTATTTGGTTTTATCATTGGCTTGTGGGCAACTAATTTTGAAAAGCTCCAGCTGATTCCAATGTTGGTGATAACACCTCTAGTCTTTCTGGGTGGAAGTTTCTACTCAGTCAGTATGTTGCCGCCAGCCTGGCAAACAGTAACGTTGTTTAATCCCGTACTATATTTGATCAGTGGGTTCCGTTGGAGCTTCTTTGAAGTCGCTGATGTTAGCGTAGGTGTCAGTCTAGCCATGGTCATAGGCTTTTTAATACTCTGCTTAGGCATTGTATGGTTGATGTTTAAAACAGGTTATCGTTTGAAACAATAAAGTGGGTTGAATACAAACAAGGTTATGCATCGTGTTTCAGAGAAGATTTTTTGAGGTTTATAAAAAAGCTTGACCAT
>JBNMQI010000150.1:0-4655 GCA_051277905.1 Gammaproteobacteria bacterium
CGGTAGAGCGACCAGAAGTCTCATCAGAAAATCGAAGTAAAAACCGATACAAAATAGGCTTAATAACGATTGCAATCAAACTCAGTCCGAGGGCCACTAACCAGATATCGGGTAAAATGCCCAGATTGAAATTAGCACCCAACGCAACAAAGAAAATGATCAAGAAAAAATCGCGTATCGGTTTCAAATTTTCAACTATAAACAGTGCGATAGGATTGCGCGCAATCATAACACCAGCAATAAACGCACCAATTTCGTAGGATAAGCCCAACTGTTCTGCCAGCTCGGCAAGCCCTAAACACCAGCCAACTGCCACTAGAAAAATATATTCTTGAATACGATCAAACTTCAAGATTAACCTTGTCAGTACATGTTTTTCCAGCACATAGGCAAAACCAACCATCACGGGAAAGGCCAGCATTGGTTTACTCATCGCGAGCCAACCAATATCAGCATTTGAGCTACCTTCTATGACCAACATCAAGAAAATAGCAATGATATCCTGCAGTAACAAGATACTGATGATCACCTCACCAGTATGTTGATGGTGTAATACTGTGGTGGGTATTAATTTCAAACCGACGATGGTACTGGAAAACATAAGCGCAGCACCGATGATCAAAGACTCGGTAACGCTATAGCCAAACAGTTGGCTGTAGCCAAACCCAAGTGCGCACAAGACGATGGAACTAACTCCCGTTACGACTGTGGCTTTACCCACCAGACGAAATAAATCACGTGGGTTTAGATTCAGACCTAATAAAAACAATAAGAAAATAATACCGACGTTGGCAATGTCTTGAATTTGGGTGGCGTCTGCTATGAGATTAATACCCCAAGGGCCGATTAAAAGTCCAAGACTGATGTAAGCAATAATCAATGATTGACGAACGTAAAGCGCTACCGTCGCCAATACTGCAGCACCAGTAAATATTAAGAAAAGAGTATAAGTGATCGAGGTATTTTCCATTTCAAAGACAACGCTTCGTATCAGTCCATAATAAACTGACTTTAACACGTCGAAGAAAAACTGACCCAACTGCCCAGTAGTTAATATTGATATCGCCGAGTTATGGTTGTTGAGGCAAGAGCACTATAAGGCAGATAGAGATGCCTCAATTAACTGCTTCACTTCAGATGACTCAAATGGCTTATCAAGAATAGCCGACACACCGTCTTGCTGAATAGCGGCTAGCTTTCCAACATCGCTCTCAGTAGTCACCATGAACACAGGAACAGATCTTTGATCACTTTCCATTCGAATAAAACGTAGTAGCTCATGTCCGTCAACTTCTGGCATATTGAAATCGGTAACAATCAAATCATATTGATTGGTTTTTATCAGTGTTATTGCTTCACCGCCATCGGAAGCTTCAGTGATTTTTTCGATGCCCATTTTTCTCAAGGTTCGAGTGATCATCTTTCTAGCCATTGTACTGTCGTCAACCACCAAAACGTGAAGGCTTTCGGTGTCTAGCTCGTCTAGGGTTATGTGACCTGGATTTTCCCATTCCATTGTACTGGTCACAGCCCGCTTTAAATCACTTGCCACAAATGGTTTACTCAGTACTGCAGAAGCACCCGCCTGTCTGATTGGGTTTAAGTCCTTAAACGAGGTTGCTGTTGAGATTAAAATAAAAGGTGTATTTTCAGTTAACTGAAATTCACGCATTTCTAACAATAAATCACTGCCCGACATATCTTCAAGATGCAGAGAGCTAATCACTAAATCAGGAATATCAACAAATATCGAATCTAACGCTTCCGTTCCTGTACAAAAATGGCGGAAATGATTAATACCTAAGTCTTCAAACTGCTGCAAGACTATCTTGCTTTGTGCAGTTGATGGTTCTACTAGGACGACATAGATTGAAGTCATTTCGTGTTCCATTTAATGTTCCATTTAATTTTTTCTAGAATGATTATCGTTGTTTTTAGCACAGCTTGCCAATATATTATTTTATTCCTGTTGATATCGCTGAATGCATCGCTTGATTTTTGGACTCGAATGCCTAAGCTAACAAACTGTTTTATGATTGGTCCCTTTAATGAATGCGCTTGAAATACACGAACTCCACAAAACCTATAAAAACGGCTTTCAGGCACTCAAGGGAATTGATCTTATTGTTGAAGAAGGTGATTTTTTTGCGCTGCTGGGTCCCAATGGCGCGGGTAAGTCGACTTGCATTGGTGTTGTATCGTCACTAGTGAACAAAACCAGTGGCAGTGTAAAAGTGTTTGACCACTGTATTGATAAAAACTTAATGGGTGCAAAGTCATCACTTGGCTCTGTGCCACAAGAATTCAACTTCAATACTTTTGAACCAGTTCATGAAATTGTCGTTAATCAGGGCGGTTTTTATGGCGTCCCAAGAAAAGAAGCCACTAAGCTTGCTGATCACTATCTTAAAAAACTGGGTTTATGGCCACACCGTCAGGTCGAATCAGGCAAATTGTCGGGCGGAATGAAACGCAGATTGATGATTGCTAGGGCGCTCATTCATCGACCTAAGCTATTAATCCTAGATGAGCCCACAGCTGGAGTGGATATCGAACTACGCCGGTCCATGTGGCAATTTATGGACGAAATAAATCACCAGGGAACCACCATTATTCTGACCACACATTACCTCGAAGAAGCTGAAACTATGTGTCGCAATATCGCTATTATTGACGAAGGATTAATCATCGAAAATACAAGCATGAAGACCTTACTCAAAAGCCTTAATAGTGAAACTTTTGTACTTTATTTATCAGATGAAATTCACCAAATACCGGCTTTAAAAGGTTTTGGTAGGGTGTTTCTCATCGACAGTCATACTATTGAAGTAGAAGTACCCAAACAACAGTCTCTAAATGAGCTCATTCACCAGCTCGACTCACTTAAGATTATCGTCAACCGTATGCGTAATAAGGTGAATCGTTTAGAAGAACTTTTCGTCAATATCACATCAAAAAAGATTAAAGCAACATGAGCCAGAATATAAACCAAGCTAACATTTCACCCTGGAAAAGAAACTGGGTGGCCTACGTAACGATCACTCGACGGGAAATTTTGCGGTTTAGTCGAATTTGGGTACAAACACTGGTGCCTCCCGTAGTGATGACGGGGCTATATTTCGTTATATTTGGTAATTTGATTGGCCAGAAAATTGGTGTAATGGACGGCATGTCCTATATTGATTTTATAATGCCCGGCTTAGTGATGATGTCAATTATCACCAACTCATACGCCAATGTTGTTTCGTCTTTTTATGGTGCAAAATATTCACAACACATTGAAGAGATGCAAATATCCCCTATTCCCAACATTATTATTATGCTCGGCTTTATCACCGGCGGGGTAGTTCGGGGTTTGTGTGTTGGAGTAACAGTGACTTTAATTTCACAAATCTTTACTGATTTTTCGATGCATAACCCATTGATCATAATAATTGTTGCCTTCCTAACTGCCTTTCTTTTCTCGATAGCCGGCCTTATTAACGCTGTATTCGCTAAAAGCTTTGATGATGTCAGCATTGTGCCAACCTTCGTCTTAACGCCGCTGACTTATCTGGGTGGTATTTTCTACTCGATCAAGTTACTCCCTGAATTTTGGCAACAGGTATCACTGGCAAACCCTATATTGTATATGGTAAATAGTTTTCGTTATGGCTTTCGTGGTACTAGTGATATTGACTTGACCACAGCCATTTGCGTTATCATATTATTCATAGTAATTCTATTCAGTGTCTGTCTCGCATTACTGGACCGAGGCACAGGCATTAGGCAATAAAAGATGACAACTCAATGATAGATATTGGTGTCAATTTAACCAACAAAAGTTTAATGCAAAATCTTGAAGAGATTTTGCATCGTGCTACCGTTGCCGGTGTTAATACAATAGTCGTCACGGGGACTGATTTAAAAGAAAGCCAAAAAGCGGTTCAACTGTGCAGCCATCACCCTCAACATCTAGTTTGCACTGCAGGCGTGCATCCCCATCACGCCAGTGACTGGACGTCAGATACCGCAGATAAAATATCTAAACTTGCCATTCAACCTTGCGTTAGAGCCATAGGTGAAACGGGACTCGACTTTAACCGCAACTACTCCCCTTCGCCGGCTCAAACGGATGTGTTTAGGCAACAGCTAGAGATAGCAAGCCAGTTGGAAATGCCCGTGTTCTGCCATCAGCGTGATGCACACATCACATTTCTTTCGATTTTAAAAGAATATCGTAGCAGCCTGACAAAGGTTGTCGTTCATTGCTTTACAGATACCAAATCCGCATTGTTTGATTATCTTGATCTTGATTGTCATATTGGAATAACCGGGTGGATATGCGACGAAAGGCGCGGTACAGAGTTACAGGGTATCGTTAAATATATTCCGCCCAATCGCCTCATGCTAGAAACGGATGCACCCTATCTGTTGCCGCGTAGCTTATTACCAAAGCCTAAATCGCGCATTAATGAGCCTTGCTATCTACCACATATTTTACAAACAGTAGCGCATCATCAGGGTAAACCTATCCAACAGCTTAGCGCTGAATGTTTAGAAACCAGCCAGCTTTTTTTTGAGATTGATATTTAAGGATTCCCTTTTTTTGCGGTAACTGTTCCACTGTTATTGATAAGTTACGGGTAATTTATCTGTCTTTTGTCGCTTTATCT
>JBNMQI010000151.1:0-4602 GCA_051277905.1 Gammaproteobacteria bacterium
TATTATGAACCGGTAACGAGAGCAGGTCATGTTCGGGTGCGGGCGCAGAATGCCAATGGCGAGATTTTTGAAATAGAAGCTGTGGGTTTGGAAGCAGTTTGCATACAACATGAAATGGATCACTTGTTAGGCCGGCTATTTGTTGATTACCTGTCACCCTTGAAGCGTAATCGAATTCGATCTAAATTATTAAAGCAACAGAAACAACTCTAACATTTATAAGGCTTGTGAGCCGATGGCTTAGCTGAGTCATTTGGCAAGGTCAAGTCTCAATAAGAAATTTTATGATGAAAATAATTTATGCTGGCACTCCTGACTTTGCAGTACCTGCTTTGCAGTTGCTAATGCAGTCTGAGCATGAAGTGATTGCGGTTTATACGCAACCCGATAGGCCTGCAGGTCGTGGTCGAAAACTTCAACAAAGCGACGTTAAGCAATGTGCGTTATCTTATGACCTAGCGGTATACCAACCCACTTCATTCAAAGCTTCAGCGGATTTAGAGCAGTTCGTTAAATTAGAGGCTGACTTGATGATAGTGGCTGCCTATGGATTGATTTTGCCAGCTTCTATATTGAATGCGCCTCGACTGGGATGTATTAATATTCATGGTTCAATATTGCCGCGTTGGCGCGGTGCCGCACCAATACAGCGTGCTATTTTGGCGGACGATGCATCGACTGGAGTGACGATTATGCAAATGGATAGCGGGCTTGACACGGGTGGCATGATTTCAAAACAAACTTTACCCATTTCACCTAGCTGGAATTCTTTTGATTTACATGAACAGTTAAAGCAATTAGGCGCTGATTTACTCATCGATACCTTACCCATAATTGAGTTAGGTGAAACCCAGCCTGAAGCTCAAAATGAGTCGTTCGCCAATTATGCCAGCAAGCTGACTAAAGCAGAGGCAAAAATTGATTGGCACAAGAGTGCAGAGCAAATAGTACGAGAAATAAAAGCCTTTATACCTTGGCCCGTGAGTTATACCCATTTAGACGGAAAGCTGCTGAAAATTTGGCAAGCCAGTTTAGATACTAAGCATACGGGTGGTCATTTGGGATATGTTTTAGACCATAACCATGACGGTGTTTATATTAGTTGTGGTGAGGGTGTACTGTGTGTTGAAGCTTTACAGTTTGAGGGTAAAAAACGCTGCACCGCTGCTCAGGCATTTAACGGTCGGAACCTTACCGGGAGTCAGTTACTGTGAATAGTCAAGCTGCCATCAATCCTAATGCTAATCGTCACTATAACCCCAGGCATTTGGCGCTTCAGTCATTATTAATGGTGATTGGTAAAGGGCGGTCATTAGATGATGCGTTAGCCAATGTACTAGCCAAATCGACTGAGTTAGATGGGCGTGACACTGCGCTATGCCGAGAACTTGCCAACGGGGTATGCCGTTACTATTTCGCTTTACAGCACCTACTTAAGCCCAGATTACGCAAGGCGTTTAAATCGAAGGACCTTGATCTGGAAATTATTTTACTGATTGGCATGTACCAATTGCTGATGATGCGGGTTGACGATCATGCGGCGGTGAATGAATCAGTCAAACTAACCTTGCATCAGAAAAAAAGTTGGGCTAAAGGATTGGTCAACGGCTTATTACGCCAGCTGATTCGTGATGAAGTGACTATCGAAGCACTCGCTGTCGACATTTCTTACCCTGAATGGATAAATCATAAGATAGCAGTTGATTGGCCCGACGATAGCGCTGAAATTTTGCAAGCGGGTAATCAGCGAGCACCGATGACGTTGCGTGTTAATTTAAGTCAAAGAACGCGACAGCAACAAATTGAGATAATGCGAGACCAAAGTATCACGGCAGATCTCCATCCGGTGGTTGAATCGGCAATTGTTTTGGATAAACCTTGTTCTGTTTCCAAGATAGATGGCTTTGAATCGGGTCTGGCCAGTGTTCAGGATGCAGCCGCGCAATTGGCCGCCGAGTTACTTGATTGTAAGCCAGGGATGCAGGTGTTGGATGCTTGCGCTGCACCGGGTGGAAAGTCTGCTCATATATTGCAAACTTGTGAGGGTGTGACTTTAGTTGCGATCGACAAGGATGAGTCTCGATTAGTGCTCATAGAGCAAAATTTACACCGTATCGGTCAGCAAGCGCATCTAAAATGTGGCAATGCAACGCAGCCTGATGATTGGCATGATGGTACTCTATTCGATCGTATTCTAGCGGATGTTCCTTGTTCCGGAAGTGGTGTAATACGCCGGCATCCTGATATTAAGCTGTTACGTCGTGACGATGATATTCCCAACCTAGTGCTACAGCAGAGAGCTATTTTGTTGGCTTTGTGGCCGTTACTGAAACCGGGTGGTGTTATGGTTTATAGCACTTGCTCGATTTTTAAAGATGAGAATGAGTATCAGATAGACTGGTTTATGGACAATCATAAAAATTGCACTGTCAATCGGTTGAATTCAGTACAATGGGGTCATAAACGTCCTTATGGGCGTCAGATATTACCAGGCCAGCAATGTATGGATGGATTCTATTATGCGAAGTTACACAAAACTATGACGAAGACTGACTAAAAAGTTGATGTTTTTCAGATACCCTTCCCATTGGTGTCGCAGTATCCAGGCAATATTGTTTGGGTTATTGATCAGTGCTGTGTCAATCGCACAAGGCGGGTCACCTTTTAACGTAAAAACCGCCAGCTTTACTGTGCAAGATAGCTTACTGTTGCTTGATTCAACGATAGAAATAGATCTTCCCAAGTACATTAATAGGGCGATTGATCAGGGTTTTGCTGTGCCCTTCATGTTTGAAGTGGAAGTGCTCGAATATAGTCAATACTGGTTCGACAAAAAGTTGTTGTCATTCAAACAACAATACCAGCTGCACTACTTACCGATGCTCAGTTCTTACGCTATATTCGATGTTAATGCCACTGAACGGTTGTACTTTAATAGTCGACAGTTAGCGGTACGATATCTCAAGGAAGTCTATGCCTACCCGATGTTCGATATCAGCAATATAAATCAGTCAAAACTGGCCTATGTTCGTATGCGAGCAGGTATTGATGTCGATGAACTGCCTTTGCCTCTCAAGTCGAGTTCTTTATGGGACAACAACTGGGAGCTGCAAAGTGACTGGTTTGAATGGACCATAGATACATCGCAATGACTTATTCTGCGGTTCGTAATTCGTTATCTATTTTAGCACTGGTGATTCTGCTCGTGGTGTCAGTTTATGCTATCAGTGACGCCACCTCAAATTCGGCAGATTTTGGTAAATACTATAACTGGTTGATTTTTTTTAATGCGATAGGCCTTATTGCATTGATTGGTCTTATTGCCTACAACGTCTTTAAGTTAGTGATTCAATATCGACTAAAGACCATTGGTTCACGCTTGACAGCTCGGATGATAGGCGTCTTTGTTTTATTAACGATTATTCCTGTGACCATT
Organism: Gammaproteobacteria bacterium; assembly: GCA_051277905.1. Classification (GTDB taxonomy): domain Bacteria; phylum Pseudomonadota; class Gammaproteobacteria. The sequence goes on from JBNMQI010000151.1 coordinate 3,437, forward strand.
GTTTATTATTTTTCACTTAACTTTATCCATCGAAGCATCGATAGCTGGTTTGATGTGGGTATTGAAGTGGCACTGGAGGACTCCCTGCAGTTAGGTCGCAGTGCGTTGGACTTAAGAAAACGAGAAGCATTAAAAAAGACGCGTTTAATCGCTTCAGAAATACCCAATATAAACGGAAATATTTTATTCGTTTATCTCGATGATATGCGTGAGCAGCAAAACGCTATCGAATTAACATTGGTGGACCATAACCAGTCTATTATTGCCTCGAGCAGCATTGATTCCACTATTATGCCAAATGCACTATCACTCACTGACGTCAGTGACCTTGACCAAGATAGTCATTATTTGCAGCTTGAGGATAGTCAGGTATCAGGCCTTGCAATTCGGGTTGCGGTACAGGTACAAAGCATTGATGCGACCGAAAAAGCAAAAACACTGCAGGCACTATTTCCATTTACTGATAGATTAAACGAACTCACCATTAGTGTGCAGGCCGCCTTTGATCGCTACAAACAACTCTCGGTATTACGCGTGCCGTTAAAAACGAGTTTTACGTTGGCGCTTTCGCTTATATTACTATTGAGTGTGCTATCAGCAATTTGGCTCGCATTTGTTGCTGCGCGTAATTTAGTCGCTCCCATTAATGAACTGGTCGAAGGCACTAAAGCTGTTGCAGCCGGCGATTATGAAAAACAATTGGCCGTATCAGGTACCGATGAACTGGGTTTTTTACTGCGTTCGTTTAACACCATGACCCGTAAAATATCGCATACAAGAGCCATAGCTAAAAAAAGTCAGGTAATGGAAGAGATGCAGCGAAGTTACCTCGAATTGGTGATGGAGCACATCACTTCAGGCGTCCTCACTATTGATGAAACTGGGTTTATTAAAAGTGGTAACCCAGCGGCATGCCTGATATTTTCGGTCGATAGCCTTTTCTTTACCGAGCTATCGATTAAGGAGGTTTTGACGTTGTACCCACGGATGGCTGTTTTTTTTGAAGTTGTGCAACGACAAATGGAAAATCAGGATGAATGGCAAGAAGAAATCATGATTGCAGGCCTTGGAGGCAATAAAAACTTGCGAGTGACCGGCACCACTATTCAATCTCAATTGGGTGGGCGACGCGAACAAGTCATTGTAGTCGATGACTTAACCGAATT
>JBNMQI010000152.1:0-4571 GCA_051277905.1 Gammaproteobacteria bacterium
TGGCGTGTCCTTTGCCTTTATTAAAAATGAAGTTGGCACTAAAGCAGCTTGAGCCAGGGCAGTTGATGACTGTTGAGACCACTGACTCTGGATCTTGGAAAGACTTTCATAAATTTGCCGAACTGACCGAGCACGAAATAGTGAGTGCAGAGAATGCAATTGAATATTATCGATTTATTATTAAAAAAGGATTGTAAACGAGTATGTTGAAGGTTTTTAAAGGTTGGATAGATCGTTATTTTTCCGATGAAGGTGCGCTGATTTTTTTATTACTGCTGATTTCATGCTTTGCTGTGATCATCGGTTTTGGGTCTGTATTAGCGCCGGTATTTATAGCCATCATTATGGCGTATTTACTGCAGGGTGGCATGAGCTATTGCAAGCGTAAAGGCTTGGGTAACTTGATCTCTACTCTCATCATGTTTGCGTTCTTCATTGGTGTTTTCTTGGCTATATTATTTGTAGTAATACCAGCCACTCTCTCTCAGGCTGGACAATTATTTTATGAATTGCCTAATATGTTAGCTCAAGGGCAGGGATTGCTAATGCTTTTACCTGAGCGCTACCCTGATCTTATCACCGAGATTCAAGTAAAAAATTGGACGGGGCAGGCAGGAAAAGAGCTAGCCTCATTAGGGCAGTGGGTTTTATCCTTTTCATTCCATAGTATTCCTGGGGCTATTACTATATTAATCTATTTGGTTTTAGTGCCAATTTTGGTCTTTTTCTTTTTAAAAGATAGCTCGAAAATTACTCAGTTTTTATTGTCATTTTTACCCAGAGACCGTTGGCTGATGAATACTATTTGGGCGGAGATGGAAATTCAAATTGCTAACTATATTCGCGGTAAAGTGGTAGAAATCATCATTGTGGGCGGGGTTACTTATATTGGTTTTGTTTCATTTGATCTTCAATACGCTGAATTACTCGCTATTTTAGTGGGCTTGTCGGTTTTGATTCCCTATATTGGTGCGGCCGTTGTGACGGTGCCTGTTGCGATGATTGCGTATTTTCAATTTGGCTATGGTGAAACGTTATTTTATTGTCTGCTGGTGTATGGGGTTATTCAAGCATTGGATGGAAACGTCTTGGTGCCGTTATTGTTTTCTGAGGCGGTCAACCTTCACCCTGTTGCGATCATTGTTGCAGTATTGGCGTTTGGTGGCATTTGGGGCTTTTGGGGCGTCTTCTTTGCCATTCCATTAGCGACTTTATTTAAAGCCATCTTAACCGCTTGGCCACAGGTGATAAAAAGGGTTGAACCGGTGCAATCCAGTGATGAGAGTTGATTGCCGCTTGTAAGCAAAGGCGCTGATGAGTAATATGCGCATTTAGTTTGATTGAATAGTTTAATTTGGAGTCTTAGCGGATGATTACGGGCAGTATTGTTGCATTGGCAACACCTATGCACGATAACGGTGACATTGATTGGGAAAATCTCGATCGTCTTGTTGAATTCCATATTAAAGAAGGCACCGATGCCATCGTAGCCGTGGGCACGACGGGTGAATCTGCGACGCTGAATGCGAAAGAGCATTGTGCGGTCATGGAGCGTGTAATCAAAACAGTGGCAGGGCGAATTCCTGTTATTGCGGGTACTGGCGCTAATTCCACCTCCGAAGCCATAGAGTTAACCCAAGAAGCTAAAAATCTTGGGGCTGATGCGTGTTTGGTAGTAACGCCTTATTATAATAAGCCAACTCAAGAAGGCTTGTTTCTGCATCATCAAGCGATCGCTAAAGCGGTCGATTTAGGGCAAATTCTTTATAATGTGCCCAGTCGTACAGGTGTCGATATGCTGCCTGACACTATTGCTCGTATTGCTGAAATTGACCAAATTATCGGAGTTAAAGAAGCGACTGGCGACCTAGTTCGCGCTAAGCAAGTTATCGACTTAGTCGGTAATAAAATCGCAGTCTATTCTGGTGACGACGATACAGCATACAAACTTATACTGCTGGGTGGTCATGGTAATGTTTCTGTAACGGCCAATGTGTTGCCTAAAATGATGGCTGAGTTATGTCGTCTCTGTTTAGCGGGCAAGGTTGAAGAAGCTGAAGTATTGAATGCTAGGCTCATGGCGATGCATAATGTGATGTTTTCAGAGTCTAATCCGATTCCTGTTAAGTGGGCTTTGCACCAGATGGGACGTATGACGGCGGGGATTCGTTTGCCATTAACGCCTTTGGCTGAGCAATACCGTAATAATATGCACAGTGTATTAACCTCGTTTGGTTTGGTGAAATAATTTATGATTCGTATGGTGTTTTTATTGTTGGCCGTTAATCTAAGCGGTTGCAGTGCTATTTTTGGTGATACGTTTAGTGATCGTGCTCAAGGTTATTTAACCTCAGAGACCAAAGAGACAATGCAACCTATTAAAGGTCAGGCGGAATTGCCGATTGAAAATGCCTATGTTATTCCGGCTATAATTCAGTCTTCAACTCCAATGACTCAACTTGATGAAGATGGAGATTTTATTGTGCCCAGACCTGAGGCACTTTTTGTTACTGTTGGGGAAAAGAGTTCAGCATCCCTTTCTGAGCTGCAAGAGGCTGTGTTAAATCCTCGCCTAGAGCGGGATGGAGCAGGTACTCAAGTATTGCACTTAGATGGTCGTTTTGCGTTGGCTTGGACTGCTGTTGCCGAGGCTTTGGCGGCAAGTGATTACACACTAACTGATTTAAACCGTTCAACGGGCACTTATTTCATCACTATTTTCGATGCAACCGCAGAGCCAACAGAAAGAAGTCTCTGGCAGTGGCTAACGAATAGCCACGAACTGGGTGTTGAAGTGGATTATCTATTAAAGATGAATCGCTCTCGACTTGGGGTGTATTTGTCCTTGCAAAAAGATCTAGAAACCTTAGCGGATGATGCATTGGCTGTTAGTTTTCTGACTGACTTGCAAAAACTTTTAGTGCAGTGAGATTTGCGTCTTTAGGCAGTGGCAGTAAAGGCAATGCAACTATCATCGATAGCGGCGCAAGCCGAATCTTAATTGACTGTGGCTTTAATCGTAAGCATACCCGTATTCGCCTGCAAGAGCTCTCTCTTGAGTTAGAGGATATTGATGCGATTTTAGTCACGCACGAACATAGTGATCATGCTAAAGGTGTGGCCTTGGTGTGTGAGTCTATTGATAAGCCTTTTTATTCTACCTATGGTACAGCTCGCTCTGCTGGCTGGCTCGAGCACCCATTATGGAAGTGCATTGATAGCCATGATCGTTTTCAAATCAACGATTTAAACATTCAAACCGTTGTTGTCCCTCATGATTCACAAGAACCTGTTCAGTTTGTAATCACTAACGATACTTTTAAAATCGGTGTATTGTCTGATCTTGGGTCTTTGACTCCTTTTGTTATTGAGGCTTATCAACACTGTCATGGTTTATTACTTGAAGCCAATCATGATGTGCAGCTACTGCAGCAAGGCGCTTATCCGCCAGCGCTAAAGCGCCGCGTTGCCGGAGATTTTGGCCACCTTAATAACCAGCAATCCGCAGATCTATTATCACGTTTATTATGGCCGGGTATTCAGCATGTATTGGCTAGCCATATCAGTGACAAAAATAATCAGCTTGAGCTGGTGCAAAAGGAATTTGCTCAAGTATTGAAGTGCGATTGGCAGTCAGTTGATGCTGCTATTCAAGGCGAGAGTACTGGCTGGCGAACGCTTAAGTAACCTCTCCCTCTAAAGTGGTGACGGAAGCAATACAGTAATACGGTAAAAAGTTTTCTTAAACGTGATCTATTTCTAATTATTTGTCGACACAGCTTGAGTTTTAACCCATAACAAGGGCAAACTACGTACAATATCAAGATTGTTGTCTAGCTTAAGACAATAAAAAAAATAATATTCAAGGAATTAGCATGAAAAAATTATTAGCAATCGCGATTGTCGCAGCTGCAGCACCTATGATGGCGCAAGCCGATTTATTATTTACGGTTAAGGCGGGCGGGAGTTCGTGGAATGCAGACGCAACCGGTAATGTTGATGAAGATGTTGACGTAGGTAAAGATGGTCTTAACCTAGATTCTGAAAATAATAATGTTCTATTCGTTGCTTTTGAGCATCCATTACCGCTCCTTCCTAATATCAAAATCATGAAAACGGATTTGGATTTGACTGGCGAGGGTAGTGCAAACTTTGATTTTTTAGGTCAGACCTTTAACGAAGACACGACTTCGCAGTTCGATCTTTCTCATACTGATTTAACCCTATACTGGGGCGTTCCTTTACCGATCCCTTATCTTGATATTAACTTTGGTTTAACGGCGCGTCAATTTGACGGTATTGTTTTGGTAAAAGGTGATACAACGGGCAGTGAAGAAAAACAAGATTTGGACTTTATTTTGCCAATGGGCTACTTAAATGTCGAAGTGGCTACCCCATTTGGTGTTTATGCCCGTGCTGATTTGAATGCAATTTCTTATGGTGGTAATGGCATCACCGATACGTCGATTGCTTTGGGTTATACTTTGCCAATACCATTGGTTGATGTAAACCTAGAAGCGGGCCGCCGTTCAATCAGTGTAAAAACTGATGAAGATATGTCCGATGTTGAG
>JBNMQI010000153.1:0-4547 GCA_051277905.1 Gammaproteobacteria bacterium
CTAATTGCTGATATCGTCCAGGGAAAGCACCAGCCGTTGCAATGAAACATGGGTAAGGTCCATAAATACACCGAGTGTTTAGGCATTGATGCTGTAATTGCATTGCCTTGCGCCAGTAAATACGCGCCTCGATGATGGTAAACAGCACCTTTCGGATCGCCAGTTGTGCCAGACGTGTAATTAACCGATATGGCGTCCCATTCATCTTCAGGCATTAGCCATACGAAATCAGGGTCACCCTGAGATAAAAAAATTTCGTAATCGGTAGCTGGGGTTATCGCGCCTGTCTCGTCTATTTGGGGGAACTCAACATCGTTATATTCTATGATTAACGGGGTTGCACTAGTCAACGTTAGTGCTGCTTTGACAGTATCACCAAATTCGCGATCAACAATAAGAACTTTTGCCTCAGCATGCTCTAGTTGAAACGCAATTATTTTTGGGTCTAATCGGGTATTAATCGAATGTAAAACACCGCCACACATTGGGACGCCATAATGTGCCTCCAGCATAGCGGGAGTATTCGCAAGCATAACCGAAACTGTATCACCTCGCCCAATACCCTGCTTTGCCAGAGCAGATGCTAGCTGCCGTGATCGGCTATAGAAGTCCTGATAATTAAGGCATTGCTGACCATGAATAATTGCAGTTTGCGTTGGGAAAACACTAGCGGCTCGCTCAAGAAAGGTGAGTGGAGTCAACGGTTGAAAGTTAGCCGGATTGCGATCTAGATCGGTGCTGTATGGATTCGTCACTTTAAGATACCTTTAGCCATCTAGCCATATCGGCGAGCGTTTTTCAATAAAGGCATTCATACCTTCTTCAGCGTCGTGTTTTAACAGGTTGTCAACCATCACCTGCGATGCAAAATCATAGGCATCAGACAGTGTCATTTCTAGTTGCCGGTAAAAGGCTTGCTTGCCAGTGGCCAGTGTCATGGTCGATTTTGATGCTATTTTGCCAGCCATTGCCATTGTCGCCTCAGTCAGGTTTTGGTCGGCGACAACGCGATTGACGAGGCCAATATGCTCTGCTTTCGTGGCGCTCACCATCTCACCCGTGAGCAACATTTCCATCGCCGCCTTGTTTGAAACATTTCGGGACAAGGCTACCATTGGCGTCGAACAAAACAACCCAATATGAACACCAGGCGTACTAAACAAGGCTGATTCAGAGGCTAACGCCAAGTCACAACTGGCTACCAATTGGCAACCAGCAGCTGTCGCTACACCAGTGACTTCTGCAATAATAGGCTTTGGATGGTTTACAATTAACTGCATTAAAGCCGAGCAGTTAGATAGCACCTCAGCGAAGTAGGCTCTTCCGTTATCTAACTGAGTACGACCAGCCGTCATTTGCTTTAAATCGTGCCCAGCACTATAGGCCGGACCGTTTGCAGCCAAAACAATAACGCGGACAGAACTGTCCAATTCTGCTTGGTGAAAGGCCCTTGTTAGCGCTGCCAACATCTCTTCAGACAACGCGTTACGGCGCTTCATATCATTCATGGTGAGCCGTAAAATCCCACCTACGGTGGCCTCTTCAAGAACCAAATCACTTTGATTTATCGAATTGATATTAGCTTTATTGCTACTCATGACTTCAACCTCATTTTATTAGCTCGATCATTCCTGACAAAAAATTGCTGGCAGGAATCACTGCCAGAACTGACTGACAGCCTAATTAAACACTAGTTTGCAATCAGTGGATATTAATTTCAACGCTACTGTCAAGTGTATTCGCGATGAAACAATATCGATGCGCTCTATCGTGCATTTTCTTCAGTTCGTCATCGCTTACTTCAAATCCTGAATCAAATTCAACGGTTGGATGCAGATCAATTCTAGTAACCGACATTTGGCCTTTCGATTTTTTACCCAAATGTGCCACCGCATGATCATTGAAAGAGGCCACTGGCCACTTTGCTTTTTCCGCTAACGCAAGAAAGGTCATTAGATGACAGCTACTTAACGCGGCAGCTAGCGCTTGTTCTGAGTTTGTATACTCGGCATTGCCACCCCAATCCGGCGCTGCATCGGCTTTCAACTGAAACTGCTGATTGTAAGTAACATCATGAGCGTTAGAAAATTGGCCAGGCAACAAATCAGCTGACGCTCTTTTCCACACTATATCAATTGAGAGGTCAGACATTACAGGCCTCCTACGCTTACTGAAAACATCAAAGTGCGGCTCCAGCCAAACCTTTTTGGGGGTCGTAAAAAGGTTTTGGCACAACGACCACTGGTAACTGACCTGAGGGCATATCAACAACTGCTTCCGTTCCTTCAGCACTAAAATCACTATCAATCATAGCCAGTGCAATATTCCGCTTTAGGCGTGGTGAATAAATAGCAGAAGTGACATGGCCCACCTTTTTTGAACCAATAAAAAGCACCCATTGTCGGGTATTTGGGCTTTCCAATGCCGGACCATCGATTTCGATACCGACCTGTTGCCGACGAACACCCTGCCGTTCGATTTTAGTTAGTGCAGCTTTACCTATGAAGTCAGCATCCATGTTTAAATCAACCAGTCGACCCAAGCCTAATTCGAAGGGATTTGTCTTATCATCCATATCAGCATGGCAAGACAACATGCCACCCTCAATACGGCGGATTGAAGAGGTATGACCTGGCTTCAGCCCAAGCGGCTCACCCACTGCCATCAAATGCTCCCAGAGCGCTTCGCCATGACAGCCATCACGCAGATAGATTTCATAGCCGAGTTCGTTCGACCAGCCTGTTCGGGATATAATCAAAGGAATGCCATTCAAATAAACCTCTCGCAGCCAGTAGTAAGGCAAGTCTTCGATTTCATCACCAAACACAGCTTTCATCACGTCACCTGATTTTGGACCTTGTAACTGCAAGGGTGAAACGTCCGGCTCCTCGATGCTTAAATCTAATCCAGAATTAATCGCAACACCTTGTGCCCACAATAAAACATCACTGTCTGCGAGTGATATCCAAAAGTGATTTTCAGCCAACCGAAGTAGAATAAGATCGTTTAAAATGCCACCTTCAGCATTGGTAACCAAAATATATTTGCACTGGCCAACTGCACACTGAGAAAGATTGCGAGGGGTTAACAGCTGAACGAATTTGGCAGCATCAGGCCCTGTAATTTCAACCTGTCGCTCAACGGCAACATCACACAAGATAGCCTCATTAACCAAATTCCAGAAATTTTGAACAGGATCACCAAAATCACGAGGTATATACATGTGGTTGTAAACAGAGAAGCCTTGGGCACCCCAGCGGACAGTGGCATCAAAGTAAGGTGACTTACGGATCTGTGTGCCAAAGCCGACATCACCAATCATAGAATTGCTCATACAAATGACCTTAGTTTTATCTAAGTTAGGTTGGGTACGAAGTTGAAAATAATACTCGAGTTAAATTAATAGCATGGACTTTTTTACTAGGATAGAGCTGTATAATCAGATTGATTTTGAACGATATACAGTCTATTTAGACTGTTAGAGAGCAGGTGGATAGAAATATCGATTATAAGTCAATTAACTTGCGCTTAATCGACTTCACTTCACGTGTCACGATGTAGGTGTAAAAACGGTCTATGCCAATATCTTCGACAAGCAGGTTATCGATCAATGTCTAATAAGCCTGGATACTTGGCGCGATCAATTTCATGGTGTAATCAATGCCACCACCCGTGGCAATGCACTCAACAATTTCATCAATCTCACCAATGCGTTTTTCAAATCGCTCGAAGTCTTCATAACGATGCTGTTTGAGGGAAATCTCCAGCATCACTGTTGCCACATTAGCAATTTTACCAAACGCTATCTCAGCATGATAGCCACTAATGATACCCGCTTTCTCGAGTCGAGTTAAATGGGTCCAGCAAGGCGACGCCGATAGATTAACCTTCCCGGCCAATGCTGTTTTGCTCAAACAACCGTGTGTCTGGACAGCAGACAAAATACGAAGGTCAGTCGCGTCCAACTTAATCAAATTCATAACGATTGCCACTTTTTCATAAAATCAGTTTAATAAGATGAATTAGTAAGCGGCATCATTAAGCAATTTGACCCATTAACGGCCCTGCCCTGCATTGTCAAATAAACGAATTAATTCACTCAACCTTTTTTTCCAACCTACGCCGATTCATTCGCAAACTGATTAAAACTGCAATAACAATAAAAGGCACCGAAATGCCAACCACCAGATCAGTATTCAGGTCGACACCCAATTGCTTTAAACCTTTCAATGCATAATCAAGTAAGCCTAAGCTGTAGTAACTTAATACCACAACAGACAACCCTTCAACCATTTCTTGCAATCGAAGCTGCATCGCGGCACGTCGGTCCATCGAACGTAACAGATCTCGGTTTTGAGCCTCTAGATTAATGTTAATACGGGTTCGTAATAAGTTGCTTACTCGTGCGATACGATTCGAAAGTGCTTTTACTCGGTCAGAGACCGATTCACAAGTTCGCACCGCCGGTTCCAGACGTCGTTCCATAAATTCGTTAAATGACTGGGCGCCTTCGATTCTTTGTTCACGTAACTCGCTAATCCGACGCT
>JBNMQI010000154.1:0-4527 GCA_051277905.1 Gammaproteobacteria bacterium
GGATATCATTTAAGCGAACAATTATATTGCTCAATGGTTTGTCGATGGCAACTTTTAGTCGCAGTTTTACCCTGCCCAGAATTTCAACGGATTGAGCTAATGGCTCAGTATCAAAGACTAGTGATCCCGCGTCGTCGATGCGTTGGTCACCGGGTAGTTCACCTTCGGGTTTGAGCGTGAATATTTCACCGCTAGCGGTACCACAATCGAGTGGCGAGCAAATAGAGACTAGCTGAATGTCATTGGGTATTTTGATGGGAATATTCAGCAACTGCTGAAAAGGACCAAGGAAATAGAGTTTTAAAATAATGTCAGTTGATGGCATCTGAGTCTCTGCCACCCATCGACCTTGTTCAGTTTCTCGACGTAAGGCAGGCCTTACATTTTCTGATATGTAAGCTCGATATGCGGGTAATTCAGTGGCTTTATTATCGATTCCCTTGAGCCAGCAGTCCCACCATTGTATTGCTTCGCCGATAAAATCCATGCGTGGTTTCGGCCAGGCAATGTGGGGGTATTTATGTATCCACGGACCATTAACTGCTTTTGTGACCGCGCTGAAATTGGCTGCAGCAGTCGGTGGTGCGTTCACATAGCCATCACACCAGCCCGAAATGATTAATGTCGGTGTCTCAATAGCAGCATAATTTTCATTCACCGAACCATGTTTCCAGTAGTCATCCTTGTACTGATGTTCCAGCCAGGTTTCGAGTGGGAAAGGTTGAGTATTGAGTCGATGTAGCCAGGATTCCTTCCAGCTTTCACCGACTATTTCTGGATCGGGTGGTCTTGATGCATAGCACAGCATGGTGCTCGACCAAGAAAAGTTGGAATACAGTAAGCAGCCCCCTTTGTAGTGAATGTCATCGTTGTAACGGTCAACCGTCGAACCAATTGAAATGATTGCCTTTAAGGCAGATGGTCTTAAAGCCGCAACCTGCAAACTATTGAAACCACCCCAGGAAATTCCCATCATGCCAAGGTTACCGGAGCACCAAGTTTGTTTTGATATCCATTCAATCACATCACAAGCATCGGTTAGCTCACGAGGTGAGTATTCGTCATCGTAGTCGCCATCCGACTCACCTGTACCAGAGAGATCGACGCGTACGCCAGCATAGCCTGCTTCTGCAAATGATGGGTAGGTACTTTCATCACGTGGTGCTGTGCCATCGCGTTTGCGATAGGGTAAGTATTCTAGGATAGCGGGGACTGGTTTTTTTGATGCATCTTTTGGCAGCCAAATGCGCGCAGATAGACGGCGTCCATCGGGTAGTGGTATCCACTCATTTTCGATGACGATTACGGCAGAATTATTCATGTGGGATTAAAATCACTCAGCTAGGGTTCTCGCGATTCGTTTTACCTTGCGAGGACAAGTGATGCAAGTGGTAGTCGTGAATATATCAGTTGGGAGGTATCAGTAAAAAAAGCTCTCGCCAATGACATTGGCGAGAGCTTTTGAACTTTAGAAAAGCCTTTAGATTGTTGGACCGGCTTTTAGCAGCGACTTGCCATGATCAGTATCAGTATATTGCTTAAAATTCTGGATAAACAGGTTAGCTAGATTATCGGCTTTAGATTGCCATAAATCTGGATCAGAATAAGTATTGATTGGATTGAGAATGGCTGAATCTACACCTGTCAAAGCAGTTGGTATTGATAAATTAAAAACCGGTAGAGAGTGGCTTTCACTTTGATCAATTGAGCCATCCAAAATCGCATCGATAATAGCGCGCGTGGCTTTAATCGAGATGCGTTCCCCGCTGCCATCCCAGCCCGTGTTAACCAAATAAGCCTTGCAATTGAACTGGCTCATTTTTTGGTTCAGAACATCGGCATAACGCGTTGGATGAAGACTTAAAAATGCCTTGCCAAAACAAGCAGAAAAAGTGGGTGTGGGTTCAGTGATACCAAGCTCTGTGCCCGCTAGTTTGGCAGTGAAGCCAGACAGAAAGTAATACTGAGCTTGCTCAGGTGTCAAACTAGAAACTGGTGGCAAAACACCAAAGGCATCCGCTGTGAGGAATATCACTCTGGAAGCATGTCCAGCGCGTGAGGCAGGAGTGACAATATTGTCTATGTGGTAAATAGGGTAAGAAACACGCGTGTTTTCAGTCTTTGAGGCATCGCTATAATCGATAACACCTGTTTCATTAACACAAACATTTTCGAGTAGGGCATCGCGTTTGATCGCCCGATAAATATCAGGTTCGTCATTACCGTTTAAATTAATGACCTTGGCGTAACAGCCACCTTCAAAATTAAATATGCCACTATCGTCCCAGCCATGCTCGTCGTCGCCGACTAATTGACGTTTTGGGTCAGTTGATAAGGTTGTTTTTCCCGTGCCAGACAATCCAAAGAAAATAGCAACGTCGCCATCTTCACCCACATTAGCCGAGCAGTGCATAGACGGCATGCCTTTTAATGGTAGAAGATAATTCATGATCGAGAACATGCCTTTCTTCATTTCGCCACCGTACCAAGTGCCACCGATAACCTGCATGCGTTCGGTTAAATTAAACGCCACGAAATTTTCTGAACTAAGCCCCTGGGCTTGCCAGTCGGGATTGCTTGTTTTCGAGCCGTTTAAAACGACAAAATCAGGCTCATAGTTTGCAAGCTGTTCGGCACTGGGCCGAATGAACATATTGGTAACAAAATGTGCTTGCCATGCGACTTCAGTAATAAATCGAACTTTCAGTTGGCTCTCTGGGTTAGCACCACAAAAGGTATCAACAACAAATAAGCGTTTTTCAGATAATTGCTCGACTACTAATTTTTTAAGCGAACCCCAAACTTTGCCATCGATAGGATGATTGTCGTTCTCACCTTGATCAGACCACCAAACCGTATCACGCGTGGTGTCATCTCGTACCAGATACTTATCCTTTGGAGACCGCCCAGTGAATATGCCAGTATCGACTGCAATAGCGCCTGATTCAGTAATGTGACCGGCTTCATAACCACTCAAACCTGGCGCAGTCTCTTCAGCATATAAGGTCTCAAACGATGGGTTATGCAAAATTTCTTGGGCCGAAAGAATGCCGTATTGTTGAAGGTTTAAAAAGTCGGTATTAGCCGTCGTAATGTTAGCGTGTTCTTGAGTCATAGGGAGTCGCCATCAAAAAAATGAGTGTAATAAAAACTTAAGATGGATTTTATTGTAAAGGATAGTGAGATAACCCTATAAATTTTGAGATTATAAACATATAACGATAATCTATTGGTAATATGAACTTTCGCTAAATTTCTGCGACTACACTTACCTCAAGTTATATCACTATAAATCCATACAGTGTCAAAGTTCACCGGTGATGGTTTAATACCCTAACGAATAACGCTAATCGAGTAAGGCGGGTAGTTCCCTAATATCATTCAACACAATGTCTGCAATTTTTTCTAATTCATTACGGGTACTGGTGCCAGTGAGCACACCGACGCAGAGACCTGCGTTAGCATTTCTCCCCATTTCAATGTCGTGGCTATTGTCGCCGACTACAACCACATCACTAGGGTTTAAAGATTGCGACTGGCAAAAAGCTAATACCATGCCTGCCTCTGGTTTAGTACCGTGCCCACTGTCGTAGCCACAAAGAAAATCAAAGTCTTTTATAACGTCGAATTCGCCCAGTGTGTTGAGTATGCCTTGGTAGCTGTCGGCTGTCGCAACACCCAGTTTTAAACCTGCTGTTTTTAGCTGTTTAAGTATCCGCTTTAAATCAGGTACGGCAGTCGAGTTGATTCTACCTTGCTCAACAAATATATCGTGTAGGCGATGGGCAAGTACTTTGTATTCTTTATCACTGTCACAATTAGCAATATCGGGCAGTTGTTTTGACCAAGCCTGAGCGATTTCTTCATTATTGCCGGCAGCGAGTAATGATCCACCCATAAAACGTTGAGTAATTGCATCATAGCCATGCTGGGTGAGTAATTCGGCTGCCAATGTCGAGTTGCCCTTGGCCAGTTCGATGGATGCAAAATGGTAGGTAGGTGACCAAGTGGCGTGGAAGTCGATGAGCGTGCCATCTTTATCAAAAACAATACCTTTGTATTTCATGAGGAGTTAGCCTAATTAAATTTGTAATTTGTGACGCAAAATAATAATGGATTACAGGGCGCTTTGAGAGGCTAATAACTGGGATTTAAGCACACTCAAGGTACTGTAAAGGCCATCAAGATCGCTGTAAGCGCCTTGTAAATGTCGTGTGCCCGCATCAGAAAAGGCAGTGCGAGCGTGCATTACACGTGCATTGTCAAATAACATAAGCTCACCGGGCGCAAGCTTAAAGGTGATTTGTAATTCTTTACGTTCGAGTATGTCTGCATAGTGGCGGTAGGCGGCATAAAATGCGGTTACCTTGTCTGGTGGTAGCTTCAAGGTTGCGATTGAGCGATTGTTATAGCGTACCTTAACAATCTCTTTTTTATCATTGACTTCCAGCATTGGCACGCGGGCTTGAAGGTCAGTGTCTGCATCTTGAAAGCGATAGTTAATCCATTGCTGACTCAGCGTGACAA
>JBNMQI010000155.1:0-4499 GCA_051277905.1 Gammaproteobacteria bacterium
CAGCAATGCCGGGTATCGCCGTATCGTCTAAATCGGGTGCTACCTTGAGTGCTATCGGACGGTCAACCTGATGTAAGTCCTGTAATTCCAAACGGGTTTGGCTAATGCCATAAAGCAATGAGTCGAGGGCCTCTTCAGTTTGTAAGTCTCGTAATCCAGGTGTGTTGGGTGATGATATATTGACCGTGATGTAATCAGCCTGTAGGTATACTTTTTGCATTGCAAGGCGATAGTCATCAAGTGCATTTTCGACTGCAGTAGTTAGATTTTTACCAATATTGACACCTAAAATATAGGGTCTGAGTTGTGATGGAATCTGTTTAATAAGGTGGTCTACACCTTTGTTGTTAAAGCCCATACGGTTGATGATACTGCGATGGGCTGGCAGCCTAAATAAGCGTGGCTTTGGGTTTCCGCTCTGTGGCTTTGGAGTGACAGTTCCAACTTCGATAAATCCAAAGCCCAGTTTGCTTAAGCCTGGTAGGTAGTCAGCATTTTTGTCTAATCCAGCGGCTAATCCGACCGGGTTAGGGAAATCGAGGCCCATCACCGTCACTGGTTTTTCAACCCGAATTTGCGGTATTAACCTATGCAATCTATTCAGCATTCCGAGACTGATATCGTGAGTTAGCTCTGCGTCGAGAGAAAATAAAATCGGTTTCAGTAACGAGTAAATCATTGCATGCTCATTGCGCTTTCTTATTCATTCGGGTCGATGATCGATAGAAGATCAGGATAATGACTCAGATCGGATAAGGTATCAATATCTCTTACCATTTCAAGCAGGTGAACTTGATAATTGAGCGACTTTGCGTTGTCGATAGTTTGTTGCAAAACAAGGCTGGTGCTCCATTGGACCTTGTGGAAAAGTAGCGGGTCTATTACTCTGCAGCCAATTAATGCGAAGCCACCATCGAAGGTGGGTAGCAGCACAATATCATTGGTATCCAGAGCCGCGATAGCATGATCGAAATGAGATTGGTTTAAATCAAGGCAATCTGAGCCTATTAAAATAACCTTGTTGCTGGGCTGTGCTAATAGCCCACTTCGAAGTGCAAACAGCATCTTATCGCCCAGATCATTGCCCTGCTGTAAGTGATAAACCTCTTGTCGAAAAACGCTGTCTTGAGTGTCGTTGCTTAACCAAATTTGATAACTATAGTGAGACGCTCTCAATAAATCGAGGGTTTGGGTTAAGCAGTGTCGAAAAACATGGGTTGCTTTTGCGGCACCAATATCTGGGATGAGACGTGTTTTGACCTTGCCCTCAACTGGCGGTTTGGCAAAAATCTGAATAACTGGCAGAAGCTTTAACGCAGCTGCTGGTTTTTGGCTTAATGATAAACTGGGGTAATAAATTTGATGTAATCGAGTAGGATTGATTCCGAGCCAATAAGCAAATCTTAACCACCACATCAAGACAATGGTTTTTGTTATACCATTCTTCTCCCAACGACGACTAGAGGTAATAACAGGGTCGTCTGAAATACTCGGTTTGTGTGTTTGCCGAGCCTTTTTACAGATTGCGATATCTTCCATGATTGGAATTAGAGGAAACCCTTGAAGTGAAGTGAGAAAGGGTCGTTTAAAAAACAGAGCCTGGTCCCCAGTACCAATAGAACTTAATCGTGAGCGAAGGTTGATCATCTTTTCAATGATGCGGAAAAACCAATGTTGCCCGCTAAGATGCACGAGGAAAAAGCCCCATTGGCAATGGTGATTGAGGTGGTTAGTCCAGTTTAAAGGTAAGATAGTATCGGCATGCAAGAACAGCAGCCAGTCACCCACTGCGAGTTTGCTAGCGGCATTCATTTGATGTGCTCTCCCAGGTGCACTGGAAATGACTTGGCAGGAAAATTGACGCGCTATCTGGACGGAATGATCGGTACTGCCACCGTCACAAATGATAACCTCAACCGGTGCCAAATCCACCAAGCTGGCAAACAACCGTTGCAGGTTTTGTTTTAAGTCACAAGCTTCATTCAATATCGGGATTATGACGCTAATGGATATCCCGGTCATTAGCCGAGCGCGCCACCACAACTGCTGCCTTGACCCGCTGTACAGCCGTAGCAATGATCAGCAACGCTCACCGGGATATTGACTAAATCATCAATCAAAACATCCCGAATATGTAAAGGATCATGATTTTGATTGTATGGATTGGGGATATTCATATTTAACATTTGATTAAAATCGCAGTCATAAACGAAGCCTTGCCAATCGACACTGAGTTGATTCCTACACATAAGACCATCTAGATTGACAGGACTGTAGGCATCTTTTAATAAAGTCATATAGTTGTTAAATTCGCCCTTCGATATCAAGGTGCTACCAAAGCGTGCAATGGGCATGTTGGTAATGGTAAATAACTGGTCGAACTGGATATCGAATTCTGATTGAAGAAACTTTTTATAATCAGCTCGTAATTCAGTCTGTGATGGCGGTAGAAAGGGACCAGTGGGGTTGTAAACTAAGGTAATTGTGAGCGAGCTATCGGGTTGACTGTAACCTAATTTATTTAATATTTTTAATGCATTGATGCTCTTTTGATAAACACCCTTACCGCGCTGACCATCGACATTCTCTTCAATATAGCAAGGTAAAGAGGCCACGATTTGAACTTCGTTGTCAGCTAAGAATTGAGCCATGTCTTCATAGCCTGGCTCGAGTAAGATAGTCAGATTACATCGATCAATGACCCTAACCCCAAGTGCCCGAGCCTTGAGCACCAAGTGCTTGAATAAGGGGTTCATTTCAGGCGCACCACCCGTTAAATCAAGAGTATGAACTGACGGCTGTTTTAGTATCCTAAGTAAATCGTCAATACTGTCTTGCGTCATTAACTCTTTACGGT
This sequence comes from Gammaproteobacteria bacterium, assembly GCA_051277905.1. Lineage (GTDB taxonomy): Bacteria > Pseudomonadota > Gammaproteobacteria. Next base: position 2,858 of record JBNMQI010000155.1, read on the forward strand.
TGGGGCCCGCGGCTACGTGGCAATGCAAACAAGACTGATTGCAGAGATACCCTAAATTTACTTGTAACACTTCGACAGCACGACGAGAAATAGGAGGGAAATCAGTATTTTTCAGTAAAGGCCAAGTGTCTTTCATATGTTTGTTGAGTCGATGGCTTAATTAAAGATAGACCAATATTAGCATATAGAGTTCCAGAAGTGCTTTCGCTAAGTAAGCAAATCGCCAATCGCGTTATCGATATCAGTTGGGAGCCAAATGGGAATAGGTTGCTCGTACCCTACAGAGTTACCTTTTTGATTATACAATTGATCTTGATAGTAAATGGCCTGAGAAAGTATAATCTATCAACCTAATTTGTTTCGGCCTGTATGATAAACTGTACTCAGTATAATATTGTTACTTTGAATGCTCAGGACCTGAAATTTCAGGTATCTCTAAACATATGGCTATGATATTTGGCGTGGATTCTAAGCGCAGCTTGCCAGACTTTACTCCATAGGTAACTGTGAATGCTTAACTGGAATAAAATTGAAACCGTTCTGTTAGATATGGACGGCACTTTACTCGATTTACATTTTGATAATTTTTTTTGGCAAGAATATCTTCCTGCTCGTTTTGCTGAAATAAAATCGATTGATCCACACCTCGCCAAAAATCAAATACAGGCACAAACTCGGTCAATACAGGGGACCTTAAATTGGTATTCAACCGATTATTGGAGCCAGATGCTTGATGTCGATGTTGTTCAGCTCAAGCATGAAGTTAGCCATAAGGTCGCGCTGAGGCCTTATTGTGTCGACTTCCTTGATGCCTTACGTAAAGCTGGAAAAGATGTCGTGATGGTTACCAATGCGCACCATGATAGTCTCAATTTGAAAATGGCAAAAACAGGCATTTCGGAGCGGTTTGACCGGTTAATAACGGTGCATGAATTTTCTTTGCCAAAGGAAGATCCCAATTGCTGGCATGAAGTATATAAGCTCCATCCATTTGAGAGCGATAAGACTCTGCTGATTGATGATAATTTGACTGCTTTGAAATCAGCGTTAGATTTTGGCATAGCAAAAGTATTGGCAGTTCATAAACCAGACTCGATGGCACCCGCTATTGATGTGCAAGGCTATCCCGCAATCCATTCATTTCAAGACATTATGCCAATTGTGTAATCTCAGTAGCGGTCTACCTAAATACTGGGTTTTAAAAAATAAAAGGTTTTGACTGCTGTTGCCACAAAAATATGATCCCCTTAATCGTTTTATGGCCCATGTTTTAGAACTGATTGGAGAAGGATGGTCTATACTTATTATTTAAGAAGTTTATTTGGGTATCCGACGGTTTGAAATGTTTCAGAATCAATTAGGCATTGCACGCAATATCCTGACTGCTGGGTTAAAAAACTCTGCCAAAACGAACTTTTTGAGCGTGTTCCAATAAAATCGGAAACTAAACGGCCTGAATAACTACTCAAAAATAAGGGTAAAGAGTTAATGCCGTTACTTGCGCCATTAACAAATTGGGGGGAGGCAAATGGATTTTTGGAGAAAGTTCAGAACCAGTGACTTTCTTGGACAAAAAATCGTGAACCTATCGACAGGGTAAAAGTGTTTTCATTACGTGGGTTGCCCTCATGCCTCGTGATAT
>JBNMQI010000156.1:0-4327 GCA_051277905.1 Gammaproteobacteria bacterium
CTATACCCGCTTGAAATGCCTGGCATTTCAAGCTCGACTAAAACTTGGAAAGTTAGATAACATCGAACAAGATATCCAAAAGGTTTGGTTGCGTGGAAGTTCGCAACCTAATGAATGCAACCAGCCTTTTGACTACTTCCTTAGCCATCATGCTGAACCTAATCAAGTGATCTGGCAGCGTATTGAAAAAGCATTCAAGGAAAGAAGTCCATCGCTTGCTAAATACTTAGGCCAGAAATTAGATGAGCCTAGTCAACTATCGTTAAATCTTTGGTATGAGGCACATCAGAGGCCAGAAAAAGCACTCCGTAATTTAATCAAGGCTGATGATTTAGATATTAATCGAAAAATAATAACGCATACTATTATCCGTTTGGCTCGTAAAAATGCTTCAAGTGCCAGACAATTTTGGCTTGAGATGGCCTCAAAATTTAATTTTTCACAACAACAAAGCAATTCAATTTCTCAGCAAATAGCAATATCATCAGCTCATCAAAAGTTAGCTATCGCGGCTAAATTATTAAATGATTTACCTGATAAATTGAAAACTGATAAAGTTTTCTTGCTGCTAACTAATATTTATCTTAAGCATCAGAATTGGACTGAGTTGGTAAAAACCATTAAGCAAATGCCGAGCGATTTGCATATGGAAAATGAGTGGCAATATTGGTTGGCGCGGGCAACCGAGGCGCTGGGTGACCAAGCTAGTTCTGGCTCTCTCTATTTAGCGTTGTCAAAAAAACCAACATATTACGGTTTTTTAGCCGCAGATAAACTGATGCTCCCTTATAAAATTGAACAACAAGATGCAAATGAACTTGCTACCTTGGAAGAGTCAGTTTTACTTCAAGAAAATAAACATCTGTTTCGTGCGAGAGAACTATTTTTCATTAATCGAATGACTGATGCTAATCGAGAATGGTTTCGCGCAATAAAGCACCTAGACCCCCCTAAGATTAAACAGGCCGCAGCCTTAGCTTCTAGTTGGAAGTGGCATGATAGTGCTATAAGAACTGTCGCTAAAACAGCCCATCGTAGTGATTATAACCTTCGTTTCCCGATGCCCTATCGTGAAAAGGTAATGAGGTATTCCAAAGCCAACCAGCTTGATCCGTCTATTGTTTATGGTGTAATGCGGCGAGAAAGTCTTTTTAACGCGAATGCAAAATCTCATGCTGGCGCACTTGGATTAATGCAATTAATGCCTGCCACTGCTCGTTATGTTGCGAAAGGCTTAGGGTTAAAAAAACCCAATCATGCTGACATTCTAATTATTGAAAACAATATTAATTATGGCACACGATATTTTCGAACCGTTCTTAATCGTTTTGACGATAACGTGTCGTTGGCTGCAGCAGCATATAATGCGGGGCCATCCAGAGTGAAGCGATGGTTACCGTTGACTAAAACCATGCCTGCAGACTTATGGATTGCAATAGTGCCCTATAAAGAAACCCGTAACTATATACAAGCGGTGCTGGCTTATGCCACTGTTTTTGATACCTTCTTTGAAAAGGATGTTCGCATTTCAAGTCGAATGATGGATATTAAAACAGACTATTAATCTTTTGATTGCCTTTTATGAGTCAACCTGCAACAGCTAATTTGTATTAAAAAATAACAGTGTTTATAATTAATGTTATTCATCTTAACAAACTATTTTTATGAAAATTATTGAGGCAAAGTAAATGATATCCAAACACCTTTTAGTCGCACTAACGGTGAGCAGTTTATTCGTAACTGGCTGTGCCACTGTCAAATTGTCTGAGAGTGGTGAAAAGGTTCGTGTGTTGGGACCGGAAGAAGTATCGACTTGTAACAAGTTGGGGCAGTCAAATGTTTCAATTACTGCGAAGGTCTTAGGTATTGCTAGACCTATTGAGACATTAACTAAAGAACTTGAGCTTATTGCTCGTGGTAGTGCAGCAAACATGGGAGGTGACACTATTGTCCCATTAACCGTTATTGATGACGGAAAACAGTCTTTTGTTGTTTATAAATGCGTTGCGCCCGAAGGTTAGGTGACACCTTTGGATGGTATGGTCATATTGATTAGGCACGCTGCTAGAAATGATAATTACTAACAGCGTGCCTTAAAACATTATTCAATTTTCCAAATATTTCAAGTAATTACTCGGCTAAAAATATAGTCAATTCACTAATAGAAATTGGTCCATTTTCTAAATTTAACGGTATACCGACCTATAAATTTTTCACCATGACACTGGTTGCCAGTGCATGAGAAATTTCGCTATGTGAACGTTCAATATCATCGCTGGCATCAAAATAGATAAGCTCATCGCACATTACTGCAAATGGGTTTTTCTGTTCAGAGTTGTCTTCATCATTTTTTTCTGATGTTACGCCGTAAATAAATTTCCCCTGTGCCCGAGCATAACCACATTCAAACCCTGTCCAAGCCTCACTATCAACACCATCTAAAACCACTATAACAATATCGGCTTTATCCAGAGCTACCTCATATTCACGCTGTTTTTCCTCGTCAGAAAACTCTAGATCATTAGCCTCTAAATCAACTTGAGGAATAGAAATTTCCATATAAGGATTGTCGCTAGTGATCGCTTCTCGAAGTGCCTGGCTCCAAACTCTACTTGCCTGTGACCTAGTATAGGCCGCAAGATAAGCATGAACTGGACGATGAATGCCCATCCTAACTATTGGCGTTGTCGATTCTGGTTCTAAGCCAACTTCCTGTTGTGCGGCAATGCTTAATGCAGTCGTTAGCGAGACATTACCACTAACCAACGCGTGGCCAATCATCGCGCCATTAATATTTGGCATGTATCTAATGCGGGCAATATCATCAAGTACCCTCACCGTACCGCTTGAGTAGACAGGGATAGGGACTTCATGACTCAGTTGTTCGGTTAAGGCGAGTGCCTCAGAAAAGTCACCTGAATTATAATCAAGGTTGCGATGAATAATACCAGCAACGCCTGTCATCTGAAGCTCTCGGATAATATCTTGCGGCTGAAAGGCGGTTTGAGTTTTACCATCGTCAATCCAAACGAAACCATTGCTAGTCGATAAGGTAACAACAATACCACCAGGGTGTCTATTCGAGGCCTCGGTGACTAATTGTGCGTCTGTAATGGCGATAGTGCCAAGTGCTACGCGGGCAGCTCCAGCCTCAAACCAGTCATTGATTTGGCTTAAACTACGAATGCCGCCTGACACTTGAATCGGGATATCAGATTCAAGAATAAGCTGCTTAATTAATAGTTCGTTATTGTCAGGTAGTAGTTTTGCTGCATCAATATCAAAGATTTGAAGCATGCTGGCGCCTTCATCCGCAAATTTTCTAACGGCTTCTTGTGGCGTCATTTTATGGACGGTATCGACAACACCCAAGATAGAACGAGTCACTAGTTGAGCATTCTGAATGTGAATTTCAGGGATAATAAACATCGGCATGTAGATCAACTCCTTGTTAAAAATAGGAATTCAATACTATCACTTTAAAAAATATAACCTTGTTGTCATTGCGACGGAAAATAATTTTGAGACAGATGTCAAAGGTTGATTTGATCAGGTAATATATCAATCAACTAGTAAGCAAAAGTACGATTTTATAGCTTTAGACTTACCCCAACATGTATGGAGGGGTACATTCATATTGTTTTTTGGACAGTTTATTCCAGCCACTCCTTGGGATTGATCGATACCATGATTTGTTCGAGGCCCGAGAGTTAAGGAAATACCTAATTTCGAGTTTCGCAGTCAACAAAAGTCTCGTTATAGCAAGCACCCTGCATGATATCAGTTCTTATATCTGCAGGAATTAATGCGTTAACGGTTTGTCCTGTATTGCTGGTATTTAACCAGGTGCCTTTCGCGCTGTAGACAACGCCCGTGGGCACGGCATCAGTTACCTTGGCAATCAGTGTCACTTCACCCAAGTCATTCCAGGTTCGTAATTGAGCACCATCGACAATGCCTCGTAGTTTGGCGTCTTCAGGATGAATCTCTATGTGTTCAGGTGAAGCAGAAGCCAAATCGCTACCAAACGTGGCGTTGGTTCGTTTCGAGGAAGACGGCGAAATAAGTACTAGTGGAAAATCACTCAACACCGGATCGTATCTAGGAATTCCAAAGCCAAACTTTTGTTCTAGCGCGTCGCTGAATAATTCAACTTTGCCGGATGCTGTTGCGGGTTTAACGGTATTACACATTGATACCGGTTCATTGTTGGCGGCATTCATCATCAGTGCGCTATCGGTCGGTATTTGGCTAGGACGATGTCCATTTAATCGTGGATCTGAAGGATCAATAGCGTCGTCCATCAATTCATCATCCGTTTGTTTGA
>JBNMQI010000157.1:0-4250 GCA_051277905.1 Gammaproteobacteria bacterium
ATCAACTACTCTACCTTTGATCTTACCTCGATTACGTTTGGTTTTACGATCAACCGCTTGAGGGTTTTTTTCTGCTATGGACATGAACACTCTCTTACACTATTGTTGATTAGACTTTAGATTTGGCTATCACTCTTAGGTCAAATTTTTGTTTATCGACGACAACTCTTACATGAATGCCACAACTAACTTTTTCAATTTCATCTTGTGCCATAAGTTTAAAAGTGACTGTTCGGCCTTCTACTTTTATGAGTGTTGCGGTCACCTTAACATTCATATTCGTTGGCGTAGCAGCTGTATGTTCGATTTCAAGTCGCGTTCCCAGTGACTGAGTATCGGCTGGTAATTTCGTTTCGATAACTGCAAGAGCGGCTGTCTCAAATAGATTAACTAAAACAGGTGTTGCCAATACTTTTGCGTAACCGCTGCCGACATGCGGGGCCGTGTGTTGATCCAGTACGAGTGTTGTCTGAGTGACACTGGCCCCGATCTGTAGGCAGTTATTTAAATCCATCGTAAACTACTGTTTAGAATAACCCTTCAACTAGTCCATCATCATTCAGGCAGATGTTATCCGCTGATGGAACTCTTGGTAACCCTGGCATTGTCATGATTTCACCACAGACGGCAACGATGAACTCGGCACCAGCAGATAGACGTACTTCACGGATGGGTACGCTGTGTCCAGTGGGTGCACCGATTAAGCTTGGATCGGTAGAAAAACTGTATTGCGTTTTCGCCATACAGATCGGGAAGTGACCATAACCATCAGCTTCGAACTTGGCAAATTGATCACGGACTTTCTTGTCAGCAGTAATGTCATCAGCACCGTAAAGAGAACGTGCGATATGACGAGCTTTCTCCCATAAAGGCATGTCGTCGTCGTAAAGTGTGTGAAAATTTGCTTGACCTGAGTCAGCCACTTCGGCGACGTGTTTAGCCAATTCTGTTGTACCCTTACTGCCTTCACCCCAATGATTACATTCAAAGGCTTTGACTCCAAATTCTTCACAGAATTGGCTAATGGCGGCAATTTCGCCTGCGGTATCCGTGACGAATTTGTTAATGGCAACGGTTACTGGTACACCAAAGCTACTGAGGTTACGCATATGACGTCCGAGGTTTTCGCAACCTTTGGTTACGGCTTCAACGTTTTCTCCGGCGAGCTTATCTTTGGCAACACCACCATGCATTTTGAGTGCGCGTACTGTGGCAACAAGGACAACGACATCGGGTGATAACCCAGCTTTGCGACACTTAATGTTGAAGAATTTTTCAGCGCCGAGATCAGCACCAAAGCCTGCTTCGGTAACGACATAGTCGGCCAGTTTTAGTGCTGTCTTAGTGGCGATAACTGAATTACAACCATGCGCAATATTAGCAAATGGGCCACCGTGGATGAATGCAGGGTTGTTTTCCAGTGTCTGTACTAGGTTTGGCATGAAGGCGTCTTTAAGTAGCACTGTCATTGCACCTGGTGCATTCACATCACGTGCATGAACGGGATTCATGTCACGGGTATAACCAATGACGATGTTGCCGATTCGACGAGTTAAATCTTCAAGATCGGTCGACAGACAGAAGATCGCCATGATCTCTGAAGCAACCGTAATGTCAAAACCACTTTCACGCGGTGTGCCGTTACCTGGGCCGCCAAGACCAATTGTGATATCACGCAAGGTGCGGTCATTCATATCTATAACACGCTTCCAGGTGATACGACGTGGATCTAGTCCCGCTTCATTTCCCCAGTGAATATGGTTATCAATAAGAGCGGTTAACAAATTGTGAGCCGCACCAATCGCGTGGAAATCACCGGTAAAATGTAGATTGATATCTTCCATCGGCACAACTTGGGCATAACCACCACCCGCTGCACCCCCTTTCATTCCAAAGCAGGGGCCGAGGCTAGGCTCACGCAGGCATATAACCGTTTGTTTACCAATACTATTAAGGCCATCTCCAAGTCCAACTGTAGTCGTGGTTTTACCTTCACCTGCAGGTGTTGGTGATATAGCCGTAACAAGAATTAATTTACCGTTTTCCTTGGACTCTAATGACTTAATAAAGTCTGCGGTTATTTTAGCTTTATCATGGCCAAAAGGCTGTAACGCACTATTAGGAATTTTTAAATTGTCGGCTATTTCACTAATTGGCTTTAGTGTTGCTGCTCGAGCTATTTCTATATCACTCATGGTTACTCCGATTGGATTAGGTTTATTTTGGTATACTGTATACCAAACAATAAATGGGTACAAGTATTCACCGTGTTCAATTAGAACACTTGGACTATTCTGGCTTTGCATTAATGGGTGGGCGTGGGGTGTGTAGTTTGGTTGGGTTATTGTCTCATTAGGCATGCTGTGGAGACATTCAGTAGGCTGGATTTAATTCGATTCTAGGTTGAACAAAAAACAACCTGGCCCCAAGTAAAGTCATTTAATTTTACTTGGGGTTAGAGTTTGATCAAAAATAAGGCATCTATACTATGGTTCAAAGAATTTCAGGTGACCATGCTTTAATCGTCTATTTATTATCCATTTTATAAGTATTGGTTAAAGTACCCACGCCATCGATAATGACGTGGACAGTGGTATTTGGTTTCATGGTTTTAACCCCAAGGGATGTGCCGCAAGCAATGACATCACCCGGTTCCAGAGTCATATCCCCAGAAATTAGGCTAACTAGATCAAGTGGAGAAAAGAACATGTCAGCAACTGGATAGTTTTGGCGTTCTTTACCATTGACCTCTGTTCGCACTACTAATGAGTCTGGGTCATCGAGTTCGGTGATACAGGGGCCGATGACACCAAAGGTGTCAAAACTTTTTGAGCGCGTCCATTGTGGGAAGGCTTCATATTTAAACAGCAGGTGAATTGCAGTGACATCGTTGATGCAGGTATAGCCAAGCACGTAGTCAGCGGCATCTTCGCGACTGACGTTCTTGCAAGTTTTGCTTATGACAACGCCGAGTTCACCTTCATAGATAAGTCGACCATTGTAACCCTCGGGATGGATAATTTCAGCGCCATGGTGCGAAACGCAACTAGCTGGCTTGATGAAATAAAACGGAAATTCGGGTGGTGTGAGGTTTTGTGCTTCAGCCAACTGATGGAAATTATTCCACATAGCAACAATCTTGCTAGGCTGACAGGGCGAAAGCAAAGTAACGTCATTAATAGAAAGTGTTTTGCCGTTGGCTTGTGACTCTTCGTACATATCGCCGTCGTGGCAATGAATAGTGTCGCTTTCTAACAAACCAAAACCTTGGTGTTCACCGTGTTGGTATCGGACCCATTTTTTTGTCATTAATACTAGCCTCAAATATTTTTTATAGATTGTATACTTTATAAATTATATTGATTTACAAAGCCAAAGCAATATAGCTATTGGCAGCTTACTAGAAAAATGATGCTAGTTTATGAATTTCGACACGGGTGATTGTTCATAACAGGTTAAAATTTACCTGAGCAATTATGTCGTTATTGTGGATGTCAAAGAAGAATTTGAACGATATATTTGTCGGTTTTTAATCGAACTTACTAATACGGCAATAGCAAACAGATATTCAGAGCGAGTTGGCTGAAGGTCGGATTCTAAGTGTCAGTGTTTACTCAGGCTAAGACCATTTTGATGATCTAGGTTGGCTTGAAAAAAAGATTATAAAAGCTTTACATTTAATTCTTGGAAGCGTAGGGTAATTCTGGTGTATTGTATACCAAAGATCGATTGAGCAAATAAAATAATAATTAAAGACGCGAATAAGGGACGGGTTGACGCAGTGACATAGTGTCATTCGTTTAGTTTAGTTAAGGTTGACTTCCCTAACGTAATACTTTAAAAACAGAGCAGGTATCTTTGCTCAAAATTAATAAAAAAATGATATACCGCACATCCCGATATTGTATTTTTATATTGGGGAAACAGGGTCTATATAGGGCTTCTGTGAAAGGATGTTTTGAAACTAAAGTTTGAAGCATCCACTAAAGCAGGCCGATTTCCGGTCAGTCACAATTGGAGGAGAACAACAATGTTAAAAACTCAAAGTAAACTCACGAAAATGGCTTTCGCCCTAGGTGCTGGTGCTATTATGGTGACGATGCCATTACTTAGCCAAGCTGCTTGGGAGCCAATCAAGCCAGTAGAATTTGTCGTCATGGCCGGTAAAGGTGGTGGTGCTGACAAGGCGGTTCGTTTGTTGCAAAGTATTATAGCATCAGAAAAAATGGCATCGGTCCCTTTTACGCCAG
>JBNMQI010000158.1:0-4240 GCA_051277905.1 Gammaproteobacteria bacterium
CACTGAGCGAGTCTATGGCCTCTAGCTTTTTGTGCATTGCTTGCCATCCTACTACCTCGGCTTCACTATTTAACTGACTTCGAATCGACTGATCTGCAATCGGTAGTTGATTTAGCCCTTGCTCTAGGGCGTGGAAGTACATCATGGTGCCACCAACCAAAAGTGGCATATTACCTCTGTTGGTTATTTCTTCGACGAGTTGTTTTGTGTCATTTACAAAATCCCAAGCAGAGTAGTGATCAGCTGGATCAATAATATCGACCAAAAAATGTGGGTTTGCCGACAAGACTTCAGCGTTGGGTTTGGCCGTACCTATATCCATATCTCGATAAATTAAGGCGGAATCGACACTGATTAACTCAACTGGAAATCTTTGTGCTATTTCAATAGCAAGATCCGTTTTACCTGTTGCTGTTGCGCCCATAATGAAGATGACATTGGATTTTTCCAACTCATTGGCCACGTTTAAAAAACTTGTCGAGTTGATCAAGGCTAAGTTGCTTCCAAGTAGGTCGACCATGATTGCATTGCCCACTGCGTTCAGTTTGCTCGATGTCTCGTAACAGGGCATTCATCTCACTAATCGACAATAGTCGATTGGCTCGTACCGAGGCATGACAAGCCATGGTCGATAGCATTTCGTTTTCATATTCCTGAATTCGATCAGAACGACCATATTCGAGCAAATCAGATAACACATCCCGAACCAACTGATCCGTATCGGCATTTTTCAATAAAGCAGGAATTGCACGCACCCTTACCTGCTCTAGTCCAAGGCGCTCGACACTAAACCCTAAATGTTCGAATAAAGCCTCATTCTCTTCAACCAAATCAGCTTCGGCTTGACTAACATTGAGTGAAAACGGTACTAGTAGGGGTTGTTTAATGACACCCTCCGTTGACGCGTTTTGTTTCATTCGCTCATATACAATTCGCTCATGAGCCGCGTGCATATCAACAACGACAAGTCCTTCCACATTTTCAGACAAAATATAGATGCCCTTGAGCTGTGCAATGGCAAAGCCCAGCGGTGGTATTTGCGGCTCTTGGGGTTGAGACGACATTGGATCAACTTCATTTGTTTGTAGTAATGCGGCATAAGCCTGAGACTGCTCACCAATGCGCCCAGGTGGCGTGGGGTAACGGGTGAATTGATTAAATGATATGCCGGTTTGTTCACTAATGCTGGGCAACGCTGTTGATTGTGACCCGGTCATAGCGAAGGCAGGTGAATCTATTTGCTGTGCTGGTTGTACGTCAGCTAACGCACGATGCAAGCCACCATATAAAAAATTATGCACTTCACGAGAATTTCGAAACCTGACTTCGTATTTCTGCGGATGCACATTAACATCTAGTTGACGAGCATCCATTTCTAATGAAAGAACAAAAGCAGGATGGCGACCATGAAACATAACGTCATGATAAGCTTGTCTAACCGCATGACTGATCAGTTTATCTTTAATAATTCGTTGATTTACATAGAAATACTGCATATCCGCTTGGCTGCGATTAAATGTGGGTAAGGCTACCCAGCCGCTGAGTCGTAGATCTTCGATTTTAATATTAATTTCAATCAAACTACCGGCAAAGTCCTTTCCACACAGTACCGCTAACCGCTGACGTTGATCGTCTAAATTATCTGCCGCTTTTAACTGATAAATGGTTTTTTGATTGTGAATCAAGCGAAACGCAACGGTAGGATGGCTTAACGCTAACGTTTTAAACAATGATTCGATGTGTTTATATTCTGTTTGTTCGGTTCTCAAAAACTTTTTTCTTGCAGGAACGTTATAAAAAAGTTCTCTGACCTCAATTGTCGTACCCGGAGGAGAGGCGTCTGGTACCGCAACTTCGTTATCTCGAGCGTTAATTTTCCATCCGTGAATAGATTCAGTGCCGCTTGTGCTAACTTGACGAGAGCAAATGCTCAATCGGGAAACCGAGGCAATGCTGGGCAAGGCTTCTCCTCTAAAGCCAAGCGAGCCTATTTTTTCTAGGTCTTCTAAGTTACGAATTTTACTGGTGGCATGGCGAGATATTGCCAATATTAATTCATCCTTAGCAATGCCACAGCCATCGTCGACAATTCGAATGAGTCGAGTACCACCAGCTTCAACTTCGACAGTAATAGATTTTGCTGCCGCATCAAGACTGTTCTCGACTAGCTCCTTAATGACAGAAGATGGCCGCTCTACCACTTCTCCAGCGGCAATCTGGTTGACTAAATGGGAAGCTAAGGTTTGTATTTGGGGCAAAATTAAGGTTACCGAAAAATGAAAATGAACTATAACGATTATCTAATTGAAATTATAGTAATGCGAGTTGTTTACGATAGCTATTGTGGCCAAACGAATAATGATTACAATTGTAAATATTTAAATATACAAATTTTTCAGATGCCCAATACAAACCTACTAAAACTCATTCAAAATAGCTTTATCGGACAACAGACACAATATCCTTTAGTCGATGGCAGCATCGGCCCAAGACGTTATTTTGATTCTGCTGCTTCAACCTTAATGATGCGTCCAGCATTTGAAGTGGCTCAGAATTTTTTAGAACACTATTCAAGTACGCATAGCGAGCTTCACTTCTCTGCACGCGGTGCTAACCAAGCTTACGACTGGGCACATCAACGAGTACTCGATTTTGTTGGTGCCAAATCAGATATATATAGTTGTTATTTTGTTGGTAGTGGTGCAACAGCAGGGTTTAATCGGATTGCAAACGAATTAGCGACACTTCGCCCTGAGAGAGGCGTCGTTATTGCATCGGAGATGGAGCATCATTCAAACGACCTACCCCATCGTAAACACGCTACAGAAGTTTTTCACCTTCCCTTAATTGGAGAAGGCGCTAATTGTGGCGGCATTGATATTGATGTGGCTGAAGAAATAATTAAAAAATACGGAAGCCGAATTAACTATTTAGCGATTACAGCCGCGAGTAACGTCACCGGTGTGATAACACCTATTCATGAGTTAGCACAATTGGCTCACTCAGTTGGTGCTTATATCATTGTCGATGCCTCACAGATGATTGCACATGCCCCTATTTCGATGCAGTCTGAGTTACTTTTAGAAGCTGATATTGACGTTCTCATTTTTTCAGGGCATAAAATTTATGCACCAGGTTCACCCGGTGCAGTCATTGCTCGGAACAGTTTGCTCAAACAAACCTCACCCTCAGAAGTCGGTGGTGGGATGGTCAAAAATGTTTATCTAGAGCATTTCACTCCGTCAGATGTTCTACCTGAGCGAGAAGAGGCTGGCACACCGAATATTGTAGGCGCTATTACCCTGGCCTGCGCCCTCGATGTTTTGATTCAAATTGGCATGCAATCAATTCGTGAAAAGGAGCAATATTTAATCGATCTGGCGTGGACAAAGCTCAGTGAAATTGATGGCGTTAATTTATATGGACCAGACCCTGACCAACTGCCTAGGACAGGCACAATTGCATTTAATATCAAGGGTTTTGATCATGGTTTAACTGCTGCAGCTTTGAATGATTATCATAATATTCAAGTTCGCAATGGGTGTTTCTGTGCTCATCCTTACGTGCGCGAAATGTTAAAACCTGAATTATGGGAAATAAATCTAGATCCGGACACCCCTGATATCGAAGCCAAGTTAGAAAGAAAACGAGGTATGGCTCGAGCCAGTTTAGGTATTTATAATAATGAAGAAGACATTCTCGCTTTATGTCATGCCATAGCTGATTTAGCATCCCGTCAAGCGGAAATACTATCAATTTATCAACCACAGGGTAAAAGTGGATATCGCCATCGCGAATTTTTACCTGACCAGAAGACTCTATTCGATCCAGTCGCAGCTTTAGAGCAATCATTAAAGCAGCTTTAAATTTAACCCCAAAACTAAATAGCAAAACAATTTGGTAGCTTTGGTGATGATCGAAACTTAGCGGTAAACATGCGTTTGTCAAACTATTTTGTGAGTCAACAGGCTATGTGCCAACACTAAACGATACAATCCTAAAAAATAACTCACCGGCTAAAATCACCGATTTGCGACATGGCTGATCAAAAATGAATTTAACCACTTGATTAAAACTGTTTTTTTGACGTATTCTTGATTAATTTATAGACGGAACCAATGGATATTTGATTAAATAAACATCAATTCGGTCTATAATTTAAAGTTAATATCAATATATGGTTAATCCAGGAGAAACAATGACTGACATTAAAGCATTAGTAGAGGCGGTAAAAAGCGGA
>JBNMQI010000159.1:0-4230 GCA_051277905.1 Gammaproteobacteria bacterium
CCCAAGTGTTAAGAAACTTGGAAAACCCAACAATAACGCCAATTTCGATCAATTCATCATCACTTACCCCGACATCACGAAGCTGATTCAAATCGTCACCCGTTATCGAATTAGGATTTTTAGCTGACTTAGCGGCAAACTGAGTAATATGTCGATGTAACTTTGGTATCTCGGCACTCATTGGATCATCTAGGCAGGCTTTTATGACGGATTCATCGATACCCATCGACTTTAAGGCACCTTGATGACTAAAGGCACAGTACCTACAGTCCGCCTGAGTCGATATGACCATCATAATAAGTTGTTTAACCGATGGCGGTAATTGTCCCTCAGTCATTAAATTTTTCATCATGCCCCAAGTTGCTTTTGCCAGATCAGGGCGCACCGACATTGATGTAATCAACTTCACGGGCTGATCTTTATTCAGAACCCTACAAATCTCTGCATAGGTTTCAGACAGTTCATTTGGTTCGGGAGTTTCAAGGAGTCGTGCCATAATAATATACTCATCCATAAATTTAGTTTCCAAATATAGGTATAGCATTTACCTCCTGTTTTGCAAGAACAAACGCTGCGTTCCTATATCCTCATAGAGCCTTAATTTAAACTCAACATCGCTATAAGGGTTAATCCGACCGATATCACCATACCTTTAGCATCTGATGACCCATTACAGCCAGAACCCAACAGATACCTGGGCTAACTAAACGATAGAAAATCAATGGGTTGAGATTTTGGTGGTGGCTGAAGTTAAAACTCACTCGCCTTAGCTCGATCGATTGCTCGACCGCCATCTAGAAAGCTGATGGTTTTTAACCCTTCTTCTTGCCGGGGAGGTCTTTAACCTGCAGACCACCACCATATTATTAAATCAAAAAGCTGACCAGAAAAAACCTGAAATTTTTAAACCTTTAAAGGGGCTTAAATTATTTTATATCAGTGAGTTGAGGTTTTTTCTGCGCCAATTACTACCCACTACTTTTTACCTTTACAAACGTCTTAATACCGTGGGTACTAAAACTTCTTTAACCATCGATGTCAGCCAGTTCTGACTCATTGAGGCATTCGCGCGCAATTAGCTTATGTTTTATACACCAATTCGAATCGAGTAGCTCAATGACTTGCCTAGTCAAATCAAGTATCCAAGCTTCTTTTTCTGGCGCTAAATCTACTTCACTTTGCACCCAGCAGTTAAAACACTCAATCCAATTGTCGAGTGGAAAACAAACCAACCCTGTAACTGTGTGATAGATCTGCGCCTGTTCTGTAACCATAAAAGATTGGTAGATAGCGCGGACAAATTTTCGTCCCTGAAGCTCTGATTCGCCACCGGCATCAATCCAAGAATCAAACGCTTGGTCTATCTGTTTGGCTGTCGCGACATACGCTTTCATTACTTGACCTCAATATTCTAATAATAGTCTATCTAACGCATAAAATGATGGGCTTCAAGTGTCAGTACTTTTTTTGTAAATAAACTTACTCTGGAAATCTGCAAGCTCAAGTCAAAACATACCACGCGACATTAGCACTGGCAAAGCATCGCTGCCTTAGGCTATGGCGACTACTTTCGGATTGAAAACTCAGGCAATGCAGTTGCTGTTAATACACCTTTCGATAAGAAATTATCAGAGCTTTCAGCAAACCTCGAAAGCACACGATTGTACTTTGGTAACGAAGCAGATAAGAAAAATCAAAAGTTTAAACTAGATGCCGGCAATAAATTGCATGAGGAATTGTCCGACGCTGCATTGGCAAGAAGGGCTACCTATAATGCAACGGCTAGTGGTAAATCAAACTTACTCAGCGATGGTGAATTAGTCGAGGCAGTGACTAGCGGAGAGTTATCACTCGACGAAATAGAAACCGATCAAATACCAGCAAGCACGCAAGCAATGGCCCCGAGGAACAGTTAGCCTTTATCGAAAAACAGGCTATAAAACGTGAGAAAATCAACCAAAAGATCGAGAAACTATCGCAATCGAGCAGTCAGTATATAAAGGGAAAGCTAGCCGAACTAGGCGGTGCTGAAGATTCACTGGATGCAAAAAGATATAGCTCAGTCAAAGAACAGGCTAAATCAAAAGGACTGGCTTACGAAAGCAAGGATGCTAGTTACTAACATTAAAAGCAGAAACCAAACCTGATCTGACAGTCTATTGCCTTGGGCACTCAACTATCAGGTTATAATATAAAAGGGCGTTTCCAGAACATTAAAAACACCCATTTATTCAAAATAGCAAACCAGCCAAATAACCATTCCGCTGACTTTGAATTGAATAGACTTGCGCGAACCGATAAAAACCGTCAGCTTCATATCATGAGTGACTGTTATAAATCGAAATATCTGAAATTTAGCAATAACTCTCCATCAACCTTTTGTCAGGCAGATAGTGAGATAGAATTTAAGGATTTAGATTAAACAGTGAATCAATAGCTAGGTGGGAAAAGCCCTACGACAGGCACGTATGCCATGCGTCCACTGCTGGCCGAATTTTTCACAAGCCGCCTTAACATGATAAGCCGTGCCAACCAATGATTTAAATTCACTCTCAAAATGTTGACTCAGATAACACCAGTGTTTCGGGTCTATGTTTAATTGCACTAGTATGGGTGGCACGTCTTATGGTATCGAACCGCGTTTATCGTCTCTTAGCATGCGTCCAGTCCAGTCCACCAGCTCCAGGTAATCGGTGAGTCGAAACGGTAAACCATTGGGCATGCGGGCGCGGGGATTACCAAAAAAGGCAATAAGCCAATTGCTTGCTGGTTCTTGTGATTGGGTTGTTTTGCCTGTTCTGCTTGCTCACAGCGGCGCTTAATACTGGTATGGGTTGAGTCACTCAGGCCCTCTGCCAAGCCTGCCCTAATGGGATTGAGATCGACGTAAGCAGCACAGGCGGCTAATGCTTTTTCATCGATTAATGCCTGGCTTGAGAAGCGACCCTCCCAAAACCGGCCGGTACAATGATCTTCCCGGTTGGCCAGGCGAGCGATACGCTATTCGTATCGTCCTGATACTCACCCCTTCAGGGCCAGCAAAGCTGTTCAAAATCATTCCAGATGATTTTGTCATTCAGAATTCGCATGAACCAACTGATATCCATTAAACGCGCTCGCCATAAGCCGGTAGATCGAGAGAGATTAGTCTGTTCTGCTACAGACAATGACTCACCATTTAGAAAGCGTTGGCTATAGGTGTTGCCACCAAATAACTGATGCCAATGTTCAACGACTTCAAGCTCACTCCAATGCTCTGCGCAGTCTTTATCGATAAATAAAACAACGTGATAGTGATTGTGCATCACAGCATAACTACAAATGTCGATTGCAAAGAGTGACAATAAAATACGCATGCGGTTTTCAACCCACCGTCTACCGTGGTTATTGACAGGTATGTCATGTATGCCTGTTTTGCATCGTTACAGGGACGTAACTAATTAGAACAACGCAGGAGCAGTTGTCGAGTAGCAAAAACAGGTCAAATGACTGGCCGGTGAATTTATCTTTACCGCACAGAAAGGTACGACGAACGCAGCGTGAGCTGCAATGGTAATAAGGGGTAGCATCGAGAGAAACCAGTGTCTTCCTTAGTCTTGGCATCACAATATCCTTTTATGAATTGGTATCTAACAACACTAACATCCGATGTTAATATGTCAAATCAAATATATGGGTGTCTTGTATCTTGTTGGCGCCCGAACTTATCCCGAATGATTCGAGCTGATCTTGCGGTCCAGAACGCCTTTACACCTATGGAAAATTAATTCACATTTGCCGATCTGTAACTTGTGATTTCGTGATCAGTTAACATAAACATATATATTCCCGAAAATAACAACGCAAATTTTCAAGTTAAACCCAACTACACAACAGTTTGGTGCCGTTCAATACAAGTTTTCAAAACGAACTCAGGGGCTTTCTTCCACCAGTTTTCAGCTGAAAAAATTTCCACTTCACAACTCCCCGTATAACCGGCCTCCTCTACCCAACCGCGAATTTTTTTTAGATCGATAATTCCATCGCCCATCATTCCTCGATCTGTGAGCATATCATTGGTCGGTACTAACCAGTCACAAACGTGGTAGGCCAATAGTTGCTTTTTTCGACCTGCTCGCATTGTTTGCTCTTGTAAATCTGGGTCCCACCAAACATGGTAAACATCCAGAGCGACACCGATGCCAGCACCCAATCTATCGCATATATCTAATGCCTGTTTCATCGTATTCA
>JBNMQI010000160.1:0-4218 GCA_051277905.1 Gammaproteobacteria bacterium
GATAGTCTTCAGCGATAAAGCCTTCGTATGGCACAGCCTTAAAAGTTTCAGCACGGACAAAACCCGTAGTCGCAGTATTTTCTAATGTTGGGTTAGCGTGCACCGAGGCTTCGAGTCGATGACCCAGTCGGCAGTCAAATTCATGAGCACCACCGATATGGTCAAAATGGCAATGGGTCGAGACCACCGTCACTGGCCGTTCAGTTAAGGTTATAATTTCCTGTTTTAGCGGCCTCAATCCCATTCCAGAGTCAATTAACAAATCGTAATTTTTACCTCGAATATGCCATATATTGCAACGAAGCCAATCGGCAACATACTTTTCTCGAATGAGCGAAACGCCATCAGAAAAAGTAATTACCTCGTACCATGGATCAAAATTTTTCATTGATAGTAACCAGATATGTGAAAATAGATGCGCTAGGCCGTGTGACTGGTCTCCAGCAGAATTAATGGTGCTAAATTTGCATCAGGCCCATTGAGAAAAAAAATGGTGTCAAAACCTTGAGAGAGGAGCTCTTCGGTAGCTTCAGCATTTTTTTCGGCACAAAGTGCATCGAATCCTATCAGTCCCATAGGGCCAAGCTGTTCGGTTGAACCGACTGGAAGTAAAATACCGCGTGAATGGGTAAGATAAGTATCTACCTCAAGCCAAGTGGCTTCATCCACCCTCATTGTTGCCCCTGCGCCTCGAACCATGCAGACAAACGTGGTCGATACTCTTCGAGCTCCACTAAGACCGCAGAATGGCTACAGATTCGTGACCGATATTGTTTAACTGATTGGGGTATCTTGATTTGCATGCCAAACACTTCTGATAATACATCTATCCAGACAAAGGTAATCGCCAATCCACATTCACCTAGCGTGAGCACTTCACCACAATTGCTGGCATTACTTTCTAATAATTTAGCCAATTGATTAAGCCCGTCGCTAATAGCTTGTGACTGCTCATCTACAATCAAGGCATTGCGTTTTGATGAGTTGATCAGAGGAAATAGTTTCCGTACTTCAGGCTCTAGTCGGGTGTCATGCAAACGTGAAAGTTCACGTGCTTTCGCACGACCATTTAACTCAGTGGGTAACATCGGTGGATTGGGGTATTTTTCGTTTAGGTATTCAGCAATAGCTTCAGAATCGGCCAAGAGTAGAGAACCATCAACCAATGCAGGCAAATTTCCAGACGGCACAATACTTTTATATTCAGCTGAACCATAACCACCCGGAGGCGGAAGTTCGTGCCATTGTATATTTTTATGTCGAAGCAAAATTCTCAGCTTCGCACAGTATAGGCTTACTGGAATGGCATAAATTGTTAGCATAAGTAAAGAGTCTGTCAGGCCCTTATATAATACTAGTTAGATAACTTCCACTTACGCCCCAACTCATCAAAAAACCCACGCGCTTGCTTCAGCGTAATCCAAGTATTCACATAGTTGATCCAGACCTGATCGGCCTGTGGCAATAACATAGCAACCGGCGTTGGTGACTTAGGCGCTGATACAGGCACAATCATCATGTTTGGATATTTTTCAACTAATTTATAAGCTTCTACATTTGACGTGATGTGAGCATCAGCTCGGCCTGCTAATACTTCTTGGAAATCGCGAGCTGGTGCATCTACAATTTTATGTGCCGCATTTGGAAAATACTCTTTAACCTGTTGTTCCTGAGTAGTCCCTAAGGTTGCGGCAACGGTAACACTAGACTGGTTCAGGTCACTCCAATCTTTATATTTACTGGCATTCTTAGACAGAATGAGTGGAACCGTAGCCAATGAAAAATAACTCGTTGAATAACCGGCTGCCTTCGCTCTTGAAGGAGAAATTGAAGCAGAACCGGTCAAGTGATAAGCACCCGAAACAACACCATTTAAAAGGGTTTTCCAATCTGCTGGAACAAATTCAATCTCGACTCCCAAATCCTTTGCTAACTCGGTCATAACGTCGATGTCATAGCCTTTATAACTGTTGGTTGCGGGATCTTTAACCGACATGGGATTCCAATCTCCAGTAGTACCCACTTTTAACACGCCATTACTAAGGATGTCTTGCAGTGCCGATTCCGCTTGGACCTGTGTAACCAAGCCTAAACATATTAAAGTAGCAGAGATAATTTTGATTAGTTTCATTATGTTTAACCTACTATTTGTTTAAGCGAGCATTACCCGAAAGCATTTTAATTGCAACCAAATAAATGGGTTGCACCTAACGAAACGCTATGCTCAAATATTATAGATAACTTCGTGCGCGGTACATAAATGCATCCGAATGATACGTCATCAATCATTAAAATTGAAAAAGTCTCAAAATTTTTTGGTAATTTCCAAGCACTGAACAAAGTGTCTATTGAAGTAAAAAAAGGAGAGCGAGTCGTTGTTTGTGGTCCTTCTGGGTCAGGTAAATCGACAATAATACGCTGCATTAATCAGCTCGAATCTCATGAGTCTGGATCTATTATTGTTAACGGAATAACGCTCGACGGCAGTCGAACTGCACTCAATTCTATTCGTGCCAATGTCGGGATGGTGTTCCAACAGTTCAACCTTTTTCCTCATCTGTCCGTACTAGACAATCTAACGCTTGGCCCCATGAGAACCCGAAATCTATCGGCATCTGATGCGCATAAGCGAGCAATGCATTATCTCGAACTAGTTAAAATCCCAGAGCAGGCCGAAAAATATCCACGCCAGCTTTCTGGTGGACAACAACAGCGCGTCGCCATTGCCCGTTCACTCTGTATGGAACCAAGCATTATGCTTTTCGATGAGCCAACCTCTGCACTCGACCCCGAAATGATTAATGAAGTGCTCGAAGTCATGGCAAGCCTTGCAGAAAGCGGCATGACAATGATCTGCGTTACTCATGAAATGGGGTTTGCCCGCAGAGTGGCCGATAAAATGGTTTTCATGGATCACGGTGAAATCGTCGAAACTGGCACACCCGAGAAATTTTTTAGTGCACCTGATAGCAAACGCTGTCAGGAGTTTCTTCAGAAAATACTGCACCATTAAGGCGACGAAGCTCGTGAAAAAAATCATTATGCTTATCGCTCTGGTTCTACTGGTGTCGGGCTGCTCCTCTGAATGGGGATGGTATGTCGTTGATCCCAGCACACCTAAAGGCTTATCCAACCTGCGATTTTTAATCAGCGGACTTGAAGAAACCGTTTTATTGTCATTCACCGCCATTTTAATCTCAGTCACCATTGGCCTTTTAATCGCTTTACCTGGCTTATCTTCAAATATTTATTTGCGTAGCTTAAACCGTGTCTATGTTGAGTTTATTCGCGCTATTCCAATCCTAGTTTTAATACTGTGGGTCTATTATGGTATGCCGCAAATTTCTGGCATTTCAATCTCAGTATTTTGGGCTGGCGTATTTGCATTAGCTTTATCGGACAGTGCTTTTGAAGCGGAGATTTTTCGAGCCGGCATCCAATCAATCGACAAGGGACAGTATGAGGCAGCACACTCTATTTCGCTCAGCTATGCCGATACCATGCGTTTCGTTATTCTGCCTCAGGCAATCAAACGCATATTACCAGCGCTTGGCAACCAACTAATTTACATGCTAAAGATGTCATCTTTAGTGTCGGTCATCGGTATGCAGGAACTCACTCGAAAAGCTAACGAACTCGTTGTAACCGAATATCGCCCGCTAGAAATTTACACAATTTTAGTGCTCGAATACCTCGTATTAATCCTACTGGTCTCGGCCGCAGTGCGTTGGTTAGAAAGGCGCATGAATAGTAAAGGAATAGATTAGCCTAGATAAAAACACCTCCCAGCATAAAGATATAATGAGTCTGTACTATTAAACAATAGTGTCATATGTCGCAATCATTAATTTTCGCACTAAAGTCTCGGTGCCCTACGAAAAAATCAGAGTAAAAAAATATAATCTTCAACCTTTATATGCGGTTCATAAATAAAACGTTAAGCGGTGAAGTTAAGAATTTCTATAGTGACCTAATTAGCCATTGTTGTTTTGACGTTGGGACTTCAACCATTAGTTAAGTCGGAAATCCGTTCTGATCGTTGCGTATTCTGGGTTCTTATCAGGCGTCTGTAATGGTTTTACTCAGGCCAACTCACCGCTTCTTCTACGCTCTATCTCAATGTTGTGTTCCCTTAAGAAAGTATACAAACCTGTTCCTATAATGATCGCAGACCCAACCAGAGTGAGCATATCGACCCGTTCATCAAAAATGAATACG
>JBNMQI010000161.1:0-4147 GCA_051277905.1 Gammaproteobacteria bacterium
CTCACACATCAACGACTTTATATCGACAACGATACGCTGTTTAACGAATCACTTGCGTCTGCGGTTCAAAGAATGGGCACTGAACTGTGGTTAAAGTCGAACCAAAAATCTGATGAGATAAAGCAGTTTCGAGATTCAAATTTGTATCATTATGCCGTTGTTAAGCTAATTCAAAAAACACAGGCCAAACTCGATATTCTTTACAAAACTGACACATCAACTGAATCAAAGCGAAAGCTAAAAAACCAAATTTTGGACACTGCCAAAGAGCGCCACGCCACACTGGCAAAATCTTTTAATAAAAAAGGCGGTTACACTCGCTGGTTTTCATCCGGTTTAAACAATGCCAAATTGGCATCTATATCTGCCTACAATACTCATGTGCCTGCATTCATCAACATAATGGATAGCCAGCAAGGTAATTTTGAAACGTTCTTTAACTATATTGAAACCATTAGTAGGTTGCCAAAATCAAAGCGTAACCTCTGCCTTGATGCTTGGCGAAACAAAGCATTAATTAAAAGCAGCTGTACTTCATAACCTATGTCAGCTAAATAAATTTGTCATTCGAAAGGAGTCGCAACTAACATAAAAACCAAGCCACATCAAAAACCAACGTTATGTCTGTTAGCGGCCATTACACTAACAACGGTACTGGGCTCCATTCATGCGTTTTCTATTTTTTTATTGCCTTTTGAAACCTTGTTACAAACGGACCGAGCATCAATTAGCCTTATTTATTCAGGCGCACTCATCTGTTTGACGATTAGCGTCCTGCTTGGACATAGAATATATCCCAAACTAGCGCCATCAACACTGGGATTGATGGCCTGTTTGGTAGCAGCAGTCGGCATCGTCATAGCAGGTAATAGTGATTCCTTTTGGATGGTTGCGTTCGGTTATAGCGTGCTATTTGGGGCAGCTAATGGTGTTGGTTATGGCTTTGCGTTACAGATTTCTGCACAAGCTTTGCCTCACAAGCAAGGTTTTGCAATGGGTACGGTAACTGCTTTTTATGCACTTGGGGCAACGCTCGCACCATCAATATTTAGTCATGGGTTGGCACAAGGTGGTGATGAATACGGCATTTCAGCAGCCATGAACATGGCTGGCATTATATTCGTTTGTGCGGGTCTACTTACCTGGATTTTATTGCGCCAATCTGGCGTTAACTTTAAATCTGAGACAAACATTCAGTCTGTTTCCCAACCGAGTAACCACTTCTTACAAATATTGCTATGGTTTGGATTTGGCAGTGGCTCACTAGCTGGATTAATGGTGCTCGGCCATGCTACAGGCCTTGTACAATCAGCGGGGGGAAACGTTGCTATGTCAGTGACTGGTGCAATGATGATAGCGCTAGGTAACATGGTCGGCGGCTTATTGGCGGGTGTTCTGGCTGACCGAATCCGAATTGGCTTATTATTGATCCTTTTACCTCTAATATCAGCGTTTGCATTAATGCTGGCACTTAACAACTTGAGTGCATTACTGCTGCTGGGCACTCTCACCGTGGTTGGTTTTAGCTATGGTGCGATCATTGCGGTATACCCGATTGCCGTATTAGCTATTTTTGGTTCAGCCGCGTCATCACGAATATATGGCCGCGTTTTTACCTCTTGGGGCTTTGTTGGACTATTAGGCCCATGGTTGGGTGGTTATTTTTATGATAGCAGTGGACAATACAACTTAGCGATATCAGCAGCGCTGGCAAGTAGCCTGCTTTCAGTATTAGTGGCTTTCATGCTGTCCAAAAATTTACCCAATTCAAATCAACCAATCGGAGCTACAAGTGCATAGAAACCAGTTGCTAAGATTGCTCACAAACTACGCCGAAAAAAACCCATCAGAGAAGCCCTGTGCTGACCAGATCACTGAATTTATTGTTCAATATGACACATGCTTTAACAGAGAACTTTTGATTGGTCATATGACAGGCTCAGCCTGGATAGTAAACCGTGCAGGCACTCATACCTTACTCACCCATCATAAAAAATTGAATAAGTGGCTTCAACTAGGCGGTCATGCCGACGGTGATAGCGATATATTACAAGTCGCAAAACGTGAGGCGGATGAAGAATCGGGGCTGAACGGTTTAACGATTGAAGATGGTCAGATATTTGATATAGATATCCATCAAATTCCTGCCAGAGCCAATGAACCCCAACACTTACATCACGACATTCGTTTTATCTTCCGAGCGATGGAGTCTGAAGACATTATTGTCAGCGAAGAATCACACGACCTTTCTTGGGTTGAAATCTCTCATTTAGAGGATTATAACGCCGAAGAATCGATGATGCGCATGGCGCGAAAATGGTTACATCGACCCAATAAAAGGTTCGCCTAAAAGAGCTCTAAGGTAAAGTCTCGGTCATTCTTTAATGCTGGAATCTTACTGCGCGCCAAATCGACTTCGGACAAATCAATATCAGCGTAAATAATGCCAGGTTCGGCACCACCATCAGCCAGTATCTCGCCCCAAGGGCTGACTATGAGTGAATGCCCCCAGGAATAGCGCTTGTCGGCATGATGTCCACATTGGTTTGGCGCAATAATATAACAACCCGTTTCAATCGCCCTTGCTTGAACCAAGGTATGCCAATGTGCCTTTCCTGTCGTTTGAGTAAAGGCCGCGGGAATGGTAATAAACTGCGCGCCATTTTGAGCCAGTGCTCGATAAAGTGCGGCAAAGCGTAAGTCATAACAAATAGACATGCCAAGCTCACCCCAGGGCGTCTTGGCCAAAACAGCTTTTTTACCGGCGCTAATGACACCCGACTCTAGATAAGACTCACCATTGGCCAGCTCGATATCAAACATGTGTAACTTGTCATAACGCGCTGTAATTTCTCCCTGATTACTCACTAGAAAGCTACGATTAACAATTCGATTATCATCTAGCTTGATTAATTGAGAGCCAATCAGAATTGTTACTTTTAGTTGTCTTGCTTTATTTCGAAAAGCAATCAGACCGGCGTCGAGCTCTTCAGTGAAGCATTGCGTTGGAATATCCTCATTGACAGGTTCAATTAAACCCACTGATTCGGGCATTGTGATGAATTCAGCACCCGCATCGTACGCTTCGTCTATTCGTTGACAAACCCAGTTGATATTGGCATTAATATCTCGTGTTGCGGTATTCTGGATGCAGGCGGTTCGAAAAGTTTTAGGCATCAATTTATTCTAAAGTTGAATGTATTTGAACAATAGCATATTTCTTAAGGTCGACTAAATATACAAACCCTGTATAGAAATAGACATCTGGCTTTAGTGTATCGATAGAAATTATTGTATCTACTCGGCCTGAATTGATAATATAACTCGAGTATGAAAACACAAACTAAGGTATCTCACTTAACATCAACTAGCCCACTTGAAAGACAGCCGATAATAACCGTGACTGACGCTGCGTTTCTGGTATGCCGAAAAATGAAATTAGTGCCTTGCGCTCAGTTATCAACGCAGGCAGAAATGGAAATTCATTGCTTTAGCCTGATGTCCAAACTGTTTTATAACAACACATAAATTTGCCGGATGCCTAAAATGACCGACTCAATTAATAGCTCAATAAAAAGCACCGACAAGCTCAGTGACCAGCGTCGCTTACCAATCCTCACCGATGCAGGATTAAAAGCAACAGCCAACGTCGTTTCTTATAATGAATACAACGAAGCAATCGAAGGCTCTGTTGCGGTCGAACGCGCTTTAACCATCTATCTGGACAAACGTGAAATCGTTACCTTGATGACACTCGGTAACCACCCTGAACTGCTTATCCTTGGCTGGCTCCGGAATCAACGTTTAGTTCAAGACATAGAAGATGTTCAGTCTATTCAAGTCGATTGGGAA
Source organism: Gammaproteobacteria bacterium (assembly GCA_051277905.1). Taxonomy (GTDB): domain Bacteria; phylum Pseudomonadota; class Gammaproteobacteria. The sequence goes on from JBNMQI010000161.1 coordinate 3,853, forward strand.
ACCGAGGCTGTCGCCATTACCACCCATCACGGAATCGAAGACCTTGATGGTAAGCTCAGCCATAAAACGGTCACGACTGGCTGCGGTCAGGGTACCGTCTTCGGCAATTTGATGGATGACATCGATAACCTAAAAATGCAACAGCCTGTGGTGAAACAGTCAGCTATCTATAATTTGTTGCAATCTCTCAATGACTACAACGAAGTCTACAAGAATGCAGGCGCAGTTCACGGTTGCGCCTTATGCAGTATCGATTCTGAAATAAGTGGCGTAGCGGGTGGTATTGAACAATTTA
>JBNMQI010000162.1:0-4128 GCA_051277905.1 Gammaproteobacteria bacterium
TATTCACCACATTTTGCAGTCCGAAACCGATACCGACAGAGAGTGCGCCCGCTATAAGCGCAAGGTTTGCTAACTCGACACCAGCAACCGACAACCCAACCAGTAAAGCAATCACCACGCCTAAATAGCCCGTTAGAGTGATTAATGATTCTTTACTGCCACGATCCATACTCGACCGATTCAACCAACTTTTACCTAGGCCTCTTTTTATCCAACCAACTAAGGACAAAAATATTGCGAAAACCAATAGGGCAATAATTAATTTGGATGGCACTATATGGATTGGCCCAGCGTCGAATCCATCAATGACATAAGTTTGGATAGTCAATAAACTTCGATCTGACAAACCCCAAATTTTAAGAATTGCAGTTACGAATAATGACCAGACAACGATACCAAAGACCAATCTAAACCACATTGAGCCAGGTAGATAATCACCTGGTTTCACTCCTATTTTACGCCGAATGAACTGCTGCCAAGCAAACTCGCCATCATCCAGGCTATCAAAAAAATCAGTCCACAATATGACGATAATTCGGGTCAAAAACCAGGCTGATATTGAACCGACAACCCCAATCAGGATAAAGCTCGACAAATTGCTATATCCAGCCCAATCTGAAAACATACTTGCCAATAAAGTCAGAATAATTATCGAACGTAAAAAATGAGTGTTGGCTAGTCCCCTTATATAACCCAGCAACCAAAATGCCCAACATAAATTGAGCACCACCATTGCTATATAGATATTGCGTAATAACCCAGTCACTGAGTCCGAAAATTCATACAAATTACTGGCTGAAAAAATAAGGAATCCCACTAATAATAATTTAGCGAGCAGTCGTAAACGCCCAATCAAATTTAGTGCTACTGATTTAGGTAAAGCAGTTAGCGGCTGTGCTGGTGCAATAGGGTTGAGTACAACGCGCAGTATAAGAGTTAAAAACACATACAGAAATAAGCCTATCGAGACCAGAGCAATAAAGGGAAAGTACCCAATAGTTAGGCTGATATAAATAAAGTAAACACCAAAAACAAACGTAAGCAACAACGTAACCATGTAGTGCTTCAATCCCGATAAAAAGGATATTTGGAGCAAACGCGCAAAGCTCAGATCTGATTTCTTATGATAATGTCGAACGCTTCGGACCAGCATTTTTCTTAACAAAATGATGCCAATAATCGAAATAACTAACATGGCAGTCAACAAGTAACGGTGTTGATAAATAATATCGAAGCCCGCAGTTGAGGCAACAAAATCCATTAACGAGCCAATGCCCTCCATCGGGTTTTCGATATTGCCTTGAATGTTATCCAACACCGAACTATTTCGGGCAAACAGCTGTAGAGCAATCAGTGCTTGCTGCCGTCCTGTGGTGATTTCAATGATTTGATTACTGCGCAGGGTGAGTAATCGGCAAGTCGCTAACTGACCTTCGTGTCTGCGTTGCAGCTCGGTTAAGCTTTTGTGTTTTTCGTTTACTTCACGGTTTTCACTTTCCGCCACTTCGCCCAATAACTCCAGATCTTCGGTTATTTTGCTAACGCTGTTTTGGTTTGAGCGAATACAGGAGTCAATATCTGACTTAATGGTTGTTACCGATTGCTGTAACTCTTTCAGCTCATCTATCAACAATGGCGTCTTTTGATTTAGTTTATTTTCGCTTTCGGTTAGGCTTTTCTGAGATTCAGACACTAGCTCGCTAATCTCAAGATTGATATCGCCAAATATAGTTGCTGAATAGAACAACAGAAATATTGGCAGTAATATTGTACGAAGCGGCTTCATATGAATGTAGGTAAATGAGATGATTAACTAAGGTTCTAAATATAACATTTCAATCAGAAATTTTCTTTTATATGAAGTAGTTGCAGAAAATAAAAAATCGACTTGAAAACGGCCTATTCTCTTTCAAGTAAATATCTGTTCCAGCCATATTCGATTGCCTTAAAAAGAAAACATTAATGGAGTACAACCTGTCATAGATCAGTGAATCAAATGTCAGGACGGATATCAGGCGGGTATCAACACAAACATACTTGTCTGTCTCATTGGCACTATTGGCCCAGAATGAGTTCTTTATAATAGTAACAGTGGCTCATATACTGTGTAGAATTATTCTTACCGTCATGCTGAAACTTATGAACCAAGATATTTCACCCTTAGAGCTTCGCAAAAAAATACGATCAGGGCTATTTACCGGCAATACCTCAGGTTACTCTCATGGATTTGTTCAGGGCAACCTTTGTGTTTTACCCGCTGATTGGGCCAATGATTTTTTGCAGTTTTGCCAACTCAATCCCAAACCCTGTCCGCTCGTAGGAATGTCGTCTAACCCAGGTGATTATAATATTGCAACCTTAGGCGAAGACCTCGATATTAGAAGCGATATCCCAAGTTACCGTATATTCGAAAACGGTAATCTAATACAAGAGTTGAATGATGTCACTGACTACTGGCGAGATGACTTGGTGACCTTCGTATTAGGCTGCTCATTTTCATTTGAAGAAGCTTTGATAGCGGATGGACTGGAAATTCGTAACGTCACAGAAGGTGTTAACGTGCCTATGTATCGCACTAATATTGATTGTGCCAGTGCGGGCCATTTTAGTGGCACGATGGTAGTCAGCATGCGGCCCATGCTGGCAGCTGATGCCATTAGGGCAGTGCAAATTTGTACTCGATTCCCTTCTGTACACGGCGCCCCTATTCATTTTGGCAACCCCGATTTAATTGGAATTAAAGATATCAGTTCTCCTGAGTTTGGCGATGCTGTCACCATAAAAGACAATGAGGTACCCGTATTCTGGGCGTGCGGTGTCACACCTCAAGTCGCACTTGAAAAAGCTAAACCACCTTTTTGTATTACTCATTCACCCGGTGCGATGTTAGTGACCGATTTACCCAATAGCCGACTGGCAATCTTATAATAGTGGGAATTTAATGTTATTACTCAATTGTGATTTGGGCGAAAGCTACGGTTCATGGACGATAGGCCGTGATGCCGAGGTAATGCCGCATATCGATCAGGCCAATATTGCTTGTGGTTTCCATGCCGGAGACCCACTGGTAATGAAAAAAACACTGGCGCTTGCAAAGCAACATAACGTTATGGTCGGCGCGCATCCTGCTTATCCTGATTTGGTGGGCTTTGGTCGTCGTTCGATGAATTGCTCACATGATGAAATAGTCGCGATGGTGAGCTATCAACTATCGGCCATTGACGGAATGGCTAAAAGCCAGGGTGTTGATCTCGCATACGTCAAGCCTCATGGCGCTTTATATAACGACATGATGTCCAAAGACTCCGTTCGATTGGCCGTTATGGAAGCCATTGCAGGCTATCACCGACCGGTAAAACTAACTCTGTTGGCCACCAATGAAGCTAACAGCTACCGAACGGAGGCAAAGCAGCTGGGTATAGAGCTGTTATTCGAAGCTTTTGCTGATCGTTGCTATGACGACGACGGCAAGCTACTCCCCCGTAGTCAACCCGGTGCTGTTCACAACCGCGAGAAAATGCTTGCACAAGTAGCACAAATTTGCAAGTACGGCACGGTCACTTCTGTGAGTGGCCAATCGCTAAATCTTTCGCCCGATACGCTATGTGTTCATGGCGATAATGATGCAGGGATTTCTGCCATTATCGATATTCGCGCCCTCATTCATGCTTAGCATCTACTTGATACACTGAGTCATAATGAAAATTGAAATCGCAGGGCAAAACGCCTTTATTATTTACTTTGCCGATGAAACAAGTGCTGAGGTTTCAGCCTCTATACAAGCTGCGGAGAATAATTTAAAGGTGCAAATGGCCGAGTTATTAATCGATTTAGTGCCGTCCTATGCCTCATTGCTGGTTATTTATGACATTAATATGTGTGATCATTTTGAAGCTTTAAAAAGACTAAAACTGGCGCTGTCCGATCTCAATACGGTTAATACGACATCGGGAGAACTCATTACTTTGCCTGTTTATTATAGTATTGAGTCGGGGCCAGACTTAACAGTGATCGCCGATCAAGCCAATCTTAGCATTGAGCAAGTGATTGATATTCATCAGCAGGGAAAATATCGCGTATATGCGATTGGATTCGCACCCGGTTTCGCTTATCTTGGTGAAGTTGACC
>JBNMQI010000163.1:0-4117 GCA_051277905.1 Gammaproteobacteria bacterium
CCAAACCTCGCAGTCAATCGCCGCCAAACCATTATCTTTTAAATCAAAACCGTCGCAGGGTTGTTTAGCTGCGCCACCAAAGAAGGGCGTGTTTTTAAGTTTGCCAGCCAGATTGTAACTCCAACTATGGTAAGGACAGCGAATCACACGGCCACAGTTTGAGGGCTCTGCTACTAACTGCAGGTTTCGATGCCGACCCACGTTGTGAAAGGCTTTAATCTCATGTTTTTCATTGCGAATTAAAAAGATGTTCTGTCCCGCAGTGGTTAACGGTTGAATATCATCGGATAAGGGAAGTTGGTGGGCGAATCCGACAAAGGTCCATGATTTGGCAAACAGGTATTCGTCTTCTAATTGTTTAAATGCCTCGCTGACATAGGCTGCGCCGGGTAGTCCGTGCCTGAGTGCGCTATCGCTATCAAAATGATCCAGTAAGGTCGTACTCAAAAGTTGATTCATGGCGTAGAGCTCTCACTGAATTGAAGTAAAAAATAATATTTAGCGTAAGTTATTACTCAATTCGTAATAAATATAAATTAAATTTACGATATGAGTAAAAAAATTCTTGATTAATGCGTAATACATATTTATAATTTTTGCTACTTTAGCCAAATTGATAACAGGATTAAGGGTTTATATGACTCGCGGTGTCAGGGTAGTTGAACAGTTAGATAAATCAGAGTCTGCATCAGACGGCTCTGCAATAGTGGGTAGTTTCTTTAGCGAAGATAAGTTAAATCGTGAAATAGTTGGCATGCTGCAGTCGGATGGGCGTATGGCATTTTCAGAGATAGCAAAAAGGCTGTCGGTCTCTGAAGGCACGATTCGCAATCGTGTCAACAGCATGAAACAGGCAGGTATGTTACGTATTGTTGCAATTGTTGATCCAGTTGCAGCAGAATACAAGAGCGATGCAATGCTTGGTATTAAGGTGGCTTCTGGACATACCGTGCAGGCCCTATCAGAACGGCTGGCGGCTTCTCTTGATGTGATCTACATACTCTGGGTGAGCGGGCGTTATGACTTATTGGTTGAAGTTGTTAGTAATGATAGAAATGGATTCCTTTCTTTTTTGGATAAAGAAATAAATGGGCATCTAGATATTGCTTCGAGTGAAACTATGTCTGGACTTAAAAATTTCAAAAATCAGTTCCTCTTAAAGAAATATTGGAGCTGAAAATATAACCTTCTGTAATAATTTTGGGTTAGTTTTTTACCACATAAAAAAAGTAATAGGAGAACGATATGACAGTTTATGTAGAAACCTTCGCAGAAGCCTTACCCTCAGCAGAGCGTGTTGCTGAAGTCCGTAAAGAGCTGGAAAATGCCGGCGTTGAATATGTACTTTCGAGCTGGATAGATTTATTTGGACTTCCAAAAACTAAGCCAGTACCAATGAGTGATTTTGAACAGTTGTGCATGGGTAAAGGACCTCAGTTTGCAGTCCACTCTATTTCATTTGTACCTGAGCTATCACCAGCCGATTCAGATCAGGTAATGGTACCGGATTTAGATGCGGTTTATATTTGTCCGTGGGATAAATCCATGGCAATTATTTTTGCCGACCTGTTTTGGGAAGACAAACCTTATAACGTTTGTCCACGTCAGGCTCTAAAGCGCCAAATTCGTGATGCTAAAGAGGCTGGTTTTGTTGGATATGCTGGCATTGAGCCCGAATTCATTGCGATGCGTTTTAATGATGAAGGGCAGCCAGTTAAAGCCTTTGATAATGACCCTGAAAAAGGCTTGCGCTCTCGTCGTCAGGCTTTTGGTTATGATGTTGAGCAATCAATTGACTCGATGCCATTTCTTAAAGATATGATTGATATTCTAGAAGATATGGGTTGGAACATGCATGACGTAGTGTGCGAAGGTGGTTACTCACAATTCGAATTGGATTTCCATTACACTGATTTATTAGAAATGGCTGATCGCTATACCTTCCTGCGCATTTTATTAAAAGAAGTTGCAAAGGAACACGGCATGTTCATTACTTTTATGCCAAAGCCAACCAGTGGTGATTGGCGCTCGGGCGCCCATATTAACTTGTCTCTTCAAAAAACGGATGAGCCTGGTGTTAATATTTTTGGCAATGAAACAGATGGCTGGAGCGACGAGTCACGTTGGGCTGTTGGTGGTTTGATTGAACACTCAGAAGCCATTACAGCAATTGCTTGCCCAACCGTTAACTCTTATAACGGCCTAGTGCCACGCGTCGGGGGTTTAGAAGGGGGCACCGTTACTTGGGCACCAACCAACATTACTTACGGCTACAACAATCGTGCCGCGCAGTTCCGTTTGCCACAAAGCCGTTACTGTATTGAAAATCGTGCGGCAGATATGTGCATGAATATCTATCTTGGATTAGGCATGTCAATTGGTGGTGCTGTTGAAGGTATCCAGAATAAGATAGAGCCAGGCGAACCTTGTAACCGTAATCTTTATGACATGACAGATGCAGAGTTCGAAGCAGCTGGGATTCGTAGGTTGCCACGTAATTTGATGATCGCACTTGAAGCATTGCGTAACGATGATCTAGCCAAGCAGATCATGGGGCCAGTGATGTTACGATCTTATTTAGCTTACAAGGACGATGAATGGGAACGTTACCACCAAGCAGTGACCGACTGGGAAGTAACAGAATATTTACGACTCTTCTAATGGTAAGAGGGAGAGGTCTTGAACCTCTTCCTCACTTAAATAGGGTTTAAAAATAAAATGACAAACGTCCAAACATATGAAATTCCTGATTTTGAACTTCAATCAGGCAGTGTCCTACCCTGTGCTCGGTTGGTTTATAAAACTTACGGCGAGTTGAATGTAGCAAAAGATAATGTTGTGGTTTTACCGACTTTTTATACAGGCAGTCATCAGCGTAACGAAGGTTTCTTTGGTGCAAATCGAGCTATAAATCCAACGGCGCATTTCATCATTTCAGTCAATTTGTTTGGCAATGGAATTTCCTCGTCACCAAGTAACACCCCCGCACCCTTTAATGCGAGTAATTTCCCTACAATTACTTTATTCGATAATGTTCGAGCGCAGCATAAGCTACTCACAGAACTATTGGAGGTGACTGAAATTGCGTTAGTCTTTGGCTGGTCTATGGCTGGTTGCCAAGCTTTTCAATGGGCTTCTCAGTACCCGAATATGGTTAAAGCTATCTTACCTTTTTGTGCTTCGTCAAAGACATCTGAGCACAATATTGTATTCCTTAAAGGTGTCAAAGCGAGTCTTCAGGCAGATGCTGTTTTTGATGGCGGTAATTACCAAACACCGCCAACAAAAGGGCTGAAAGCATTTGGTCGAAATTATGCTGGCTGGGCATTCTCGCAAACTTTTTATCGAAAACAAATGTACCGACTGAATGGTTTTGAAAGTGCTGAAGCCTTATTGCAAGGCTGGGAAAAAGACCACCTCGATTGGGATGCGAATGATTTACTCTGCAAACTAAAGACTTGGCAGCAAAGTGATATCAGTCGTCAGCCCGCCTACGATGGCGACTTTGTAAAAGCACTTAAAGCGATTAAGGCTAAAACGATCATTATCGCCTGTGATGAAGACATGTACTTTCGGGTCGAAGATAACGAAATTGAGGTGGCGCAAATTTACAATGCCCAACTTCGTGTTTTCTCATCCCCCTGGGGGCACTGTGTGGCGTCACCGGGAAATGACCCCGAATTTGAAAGATTTCTGGATCAATCGATCTCGGAGCTACTATCTTAACTAAACAATGGGGTTTAACCAAAGTTAGGCTTAATCAAATTACCGATTAATCTTACTAACAGGAGAGTATGACAATGACCGCACCTAGCGTATTTAGAATGGCAGATATCTAGGATCGAATCGATAACTTACCTGAGAACGGCACTTTCATTAAACCGTACGATCACGGTGTAAAGCGTCTTCCGTTCCACCATTGCGGCCTTTACCGATTACGGTGTCACCTTCCCAGTCGCCAATTCTATTACGGCGGTCTACTACTGCTGGTCGTTTATCTATATCGACCTTATTTTTAATCTTGCCTCGACGGTCATAATGTCCATAGCGTTTTCGATAAGGTTTCGACGCAATCCGCAAGTGCTGATGCCAATCGCCACCTGTCGCTTTATTTGCG
>JBNMQI010000164.1:0-4017 GCA_051277905.1 Gammaproteobacteria bacterium
GCTAAAGAATTGGTCGTGGTCTCATGGGGTGGTGCTTATACCGCTAGCCAGCAACAGGCATACCACGAGCCCTACATGGCCGCAAATCCAGGCATCAGCATCATCAATGATGACTCTTCAAATGGTGCAGTAGCAAAGTTACGTGCAATGAAAGAAGCGGGTGTTGTTACCTGGGATCTAGTTGACGCGGTTGCTGCTGACGCGCTTCTGGCTTGTGATGAAGGCTTGGCTGAAGAAATTGACCACGATGCTGCCTTAGCTAAAGCTCCAGATGGAACTTTACCAAGTGTTGATTTCGGTGAGTTCATTGTATCTCCGTGCTTTATTCCTCAAATTGTTTATTCGACTACCTTTGGATACCGAACTGATAACGTGGGTTCTACGCCACCAACATCAATCAATGACGTTTTTGACCTTAAAAAGTATCCTGGTAAAAGATCGTTAGAGAAAAAAGCTCAGAATAATCTTGAGTGGGCATTATTGGCTGACGGTGTACCTTCAGATAAGGTTTATGACATGTTAGCGACTAACGCAGGTGTTGAGCGAGCATTTGCTAAGCTGGATACTATTAAAGACAGTGTCGTATGGTGGGAAAAAGGTGCTCAAACTCCACAGCTTTTAGCTGATGGTGAAGTTGTAATGGGATCAACTTACAACGGTCGACTATTTGCACTTATTGCTGAAGAAAAGCAACCAGTAGCGATGATGTGGGATTGGCAGGTATTTGATATTGACGGTTGGATTGTTCCTAAAGGCACCAAGAACAAAGCCGAAGTCATGAAGTATCTTAAGTTTGCAACAGATACCCAACGTCTGGCTGATCAAGCTAAGTACATTTCTTATGGACCTACTCGCGCATCTTCTGCGCCACTGGTTGGTAAGCATGCTTCTTTAGGTATTGATATGGCACCACATATGCCTACAGCACCTGCAAATTCGAAGAATACTCTGCTTTATAACTATGAGTTTTGGGCAGACAATGTCGACGACTTGAATGAAAAATTTCATGCTTGGTTGGCTAATTAGGCCTTAAGTCTGTAAGAAATCAGCGGCTAGTCACTGTCAAAAGTACTAGCCGTATTATTTCCTTGGATAAAAAATATATGAATGCCTCATTAGGAAGAAATAACTCAGAAACCATGGTTACTGCAGATGGCGTACCTTTAAAGGTCAGCCTCTCTCGTGCTAAGCGCAAAGCTCAAATTCGAGCGTTGCTATTAGTAACGCCATTGTTTCTATTTATATTAGTGACATTTTTTATTCCGATAGCCTCAATGTTGCTGCGCAGTGTTGATAACGAGGTGGTGGCAGAGACACTAAATCGTACAGTACCTATGTTGCAAGGTTGGGATCAGACAGGTGATGTGATCCCTGATGAAACTGTGTTTGCGGCATTACATAAAGATTTTGTTGATGGATATAGAGATAAAACAATAGGCAGTCCTGGACGCCGACTCAATTATGAAAAACCTGGTTTTTCCAGTCTTTTTAGAAAAACAGCCCGAAATTCCAAAAAATTTGAACCTCCGTACCAAGCAGCTTTCATCAAAGCAGATAAGAAATGGGGTGACATCAATTACTGGCGAGTATTAAAACGCGAAAGTGGTCCAAGCACTGACTCCTATTACATGACAGCATTGGATTATGAGTACACTGATGAAGGCGAACGTATTGCGAAAGCCGATGATCAATCCATCTATGTAGGTTTGTTTGGCAGAACCTTTTGGATAAGTTTTGTTATTACCAGCATCTGTTTAGTTCTAGCATTTCCAATTTCTTATCTATTGTCAATTTTGCCTGCTAAAAGTAGCAACTTATTAATGATATTGGTGTTATTACCTTTTTGGACTTCTTTGCTTGTGCGTACCTCAGCCTGGATCGCGTTGTTACAACAGCAAGGTGTAATAAACGACATCTTGGTATGGGCGGGAGTTCTGACCGATGATAATCGGCTGGCGATGATCCATAATCAGACAGGAACAATTATCGCGATGGTTCATGTATTGCTGCCATTTATGGTATTACCATTATACAGTGTAATGAAAACAATACCGCCAACGTATATGAGAGCAGCCCGATCATTGGGTGCCAACCCATTCACTGCTTTCGTTCGGGTGTATTTGCCTGGTACCGTTCCCGGTATTGGCGCTGGTTCAATTCTAGTATTTATAATCTCCATTGGTTATTACATTACCCCTGCGCTTGTCGGTGGTCAGAGTGGTACATTGATCAGTAATTTTATTGCCTATCACTTAGAGTCCTCTCTTAACTGGGGCTTAGCGGCCGCATTAGGAGCGATATTACTCAGCGCTGTTTTTGCGCTTTACATTTTGTACGACAAAATTGTCGGTATCGACAACATGAAGTTAGGATAAAAAGCCATGGCACTTCCTACGTATGCGGGCAAACTCGAAACTACCTGGTATTACGCCTATCGGATAATTTGTGGGCTCATCCTGTTTTTTCTAATAGCACCGATTGTTGTGATTATTCCGTTATCATTTAACGCAGAACCATATTTTACGTTTTCTGAAGAAATGTTGGCATTTGATCCGGCTGGTTATTCACTCAAGTGGTATGAAGACTTTTTTTCTGATCGTAACTGGCAGGGTGCTGTCAAAAATAGTTTTATCATTGCTATATTTTCGACAATGATATCGGTGACCCTAGGTACTATTGCGGCACTTGGTTTAAGTCGTTCTGAAATGCCCTATAAAACATTGGTGATGGGAATCTTAATTTCACCGATGATAGTGCCACTGATCATTTCTGCTGCTGGTATGTTTTTCTTTTATACAGAGGTTGGACTGGCCTCGACTCACCTTGGTGTTATTTTGGCGCATGCCGCATTAGCAACGCCTTTTGTGGTCATTACGGTAACTGCAACTCTGGTTGGTTTTGATCAGAGTTTAACTCGCGCCGCTGCTACTCTGGGTGCTTCGCCTATCACCACTTTCTTTAGAGTTATTGTTCCATTGATTTTACCAGGCGTGATTTCTGGTGGATTATTTGCGTTTGTAACCTCATTTGATGAGGTGGTCGTCGTCAAATTTGTTGGAAGTTATGAGCAACGTACGATTCCATGGGCGATGTTTTCAGGTATTCGTGAGCAAATCAGTCCAACTATTCTTGCTGTTGCTACCCTACTGGTTATCTTTTCGATTTGCTTGCTGACTGTGGTTGAATTGTTACGTCGAAGAAATGAACGACAACGCGGATTGAGTCCAGCTTAGATGACTTATGAATTAGTGTGTTACTTCTATTGAATAACTGTTGCTGTTATTACGCCAGACTGAAGTAAGATTTCTCGATCAGGATACCAAATTCCATTATTTGGGCTTTTAAACATCTTCTGAATAAAGTGTTCGGTGATATTTTTTGATCGATACACTTCACGATCTTTATCTTGCTCGGCTTCTAAATTATAAAAGCTCCGAAAATTTTGTATATTTTCGGAGTCAAAAGTATATTGATGGAATCCTAGTTTGCCATCTTTACCTAAATAGCGTTTAACGCCACCTATGAATGCAGTTGCACAAGCAGAGAGGCAATAGCGAAAACTATAGGTATCAAGTTTATAATGACTGAATAAAGTAGCCAACCCCCTACCTTCATAGACTTGTCCTCCCTTACTTTCGATGATGATTCCTTCTGCATTGGGGTGAATTAACAAAAAATCTCGCACTGCATCCGTTACACCGAAATCGAGCGTACCATTCAACATGATTTGTTTATTGTTTTCGTGCCACTGAATATTATATTGTTTAGGGAGTGCATTTGATTGAAGATCGTTCCAATTTTTTTCAAACATAAGTAATTGAATCTGTCCTAGAAAGTGAATCATGATGGCTGTCAACCCAATGACTACAGTTACCTGCACTGAATGCAAGATAATGGGTTGGCCATAGTTTTTAAAATAATGTTCAGCCGATCGTAAAAGGCCGATGATTTGCCAGGGGAGTATCAGTAGACCAGCCGTAAGCTGGTATAAAAACAAAGTGGAAACCTGTGTGGCAT
>JBNMQI010000165.1:0-3957 GCA_051277905.1 Gammaproteobacteria bacterium
CGCCCACCGACAGGCCACCAATAGCATAGCCGTCGAAACCAATGTCGGTTAAACCTAATGCTGATTCACGACGTAAATCAGGGTAGATACCACCCTGAACAATGCCAAAAAGAGCATTGGGGTTATCGGCATGAGCCACCTTACTTCGAGCCGCCCAGCGCAATGACATTTCCATCGATTCTCGAGCAACATTTGCCTCGGCTGGGTAAGGGGTACATTCGTCAAATACCATCACAATGTCTGAGCCGAGATCACGCTGAACCTGCATCGAAACTTCAGGGCTAAGAAATATTTTTGAGCCGTTGACCGGAGAATTAAAATGTACGCCCTCCTCTGTGATTTTACGCATCTTAGCCAGACTAAAAACTTGAAAACCACCTGAGTCAGTTAAAATGGGACCTTGCCAATTCATGAAATCATGTAAATCACCATGCTTCTTAATTATATCGGTGCCAGGGCGAAGCATCAGATGAAAGGTATTGCCAAGGATTATTTGTGCGCCGAGTCCGGTTAATTCTTCTGGTGTCATGGCCTTTACCGTGCCATAGGTTCCGACTGGCATGAAGGCCGGTGTTTCAACGACACCACGATCGAAGGAGAGCCGTCCTCTACGGGCAGTGCCCAGTGTTTTATCCAGCGTAAATTTCATTATCAATCTCTAAATTTGGCTTTGTTTATTAGCCATGAGCTTTTCAGTTTTTTTTGATTCGATCAGCATAGCGTCACCGTAACTAAAGAAACGATATCGTTCATTCACTGCTTGTTGGTAAGCGCGTTTTATTAACTCAGTTCCAGCAAAAGCACTCACCAACATTAGCAGAGTAGATTTAGGCAGATGAAAATTAGTAATCATGGCGTCAACGGCATTAAACCGAAACCCGGGTGTAATAAAAATTGAAACATCACCTTTAAATGCTTTTGCCGTGCCGCCTAAGGCCACCGCCTCAAGGCTACGCACCACAGTTGTGCCAACAGCCACCACTTTGTTGCCATTTATATGAGTCCGACTGATGGCGTCACACACCTGCTGCGATACCTCAACCCACTCAGTATGCATCACATGTTCATCAATGTTTTCGACCTTGACAGGCTGAAAGGTTCCAGCACCGACGTGTAATGTGATGTGGGCTGTTTCAACCCCTTTACTTTCTAATTCGTTGATTAGCGCCTGGTCAAAATGCAACCCAGCTGTCGGTGCTGCAACTGCACCTGGGTTTTGGGCATAAACCGTTTGATATCGCTCTATATCCTGATCATCGTCTGCTCGCTCTATATAGGGCGGCAATGGTATATGACCGTACTGATTTAATAAGGTTAACCAACCTATATCGCTATCCTGAGATAACTTAAACAAGGCCCCCTCTCGCTCTGTCATGACACAGCTAATTTGCTTCTCTAATAATAAAACAGCGCCAGGTTTAGGTGATTTACTAGCACGAATATGGGCTAGCAATGTTTGATCATCTAGTATTCTTTCAACTAATACTTCAATCTTGCCACCTGATTGCTTTTGACCAAACAGTCGCGCCGGTACAACCCGTGTGTCATTAAAAACGAGTAAATCACCAGGATTCAAAAAACTCGTAATATCAGTAAATTGTCCATTAATAATATCATCTAAACAAGGTGCAACCCGCAAAAGACGCGAAGCACGGCGTTGCGCCAGTGGTTTTTGAGCAATTAGCTCTTCTGGCAAGTGGTAGTCAAAGTCGGCTAGTTGCATAATGAGATTTAAGATGGATTGAATAGGGCTGATGCGTTTGAAGGTTTAGTTTAAAGTTTTGGTGCTTGAAAAAGATGTATCATACCGTTCAGTAAAGAGATTGCCACTGATTCTAAATTTCTGCTTTATTATTACCCTGAAGGCCTACCACAAACAAACAAATTGCATTAGAATTCACCCACCCAAGGCCGGTGTGGTGAAATTGGTATACACGATGGATTCAAAATCCATTTGCGCAAGCAGTGGCGGTTCGAGTCCGCCCATCGGTACCATATAATAAACTAAGGACGTCTATTGACGCCCTTTTTTTTACCTGAAGCTCAGCTATGCAAATATATAACGCTCAATCTATTCATGTGCTTTAACGTCGATTGATAACCAATAGCTATCGTAATTTGATCGAGTATAAGCGGTTTGATTGAAATAAAACCCATAGTGACGGAGCAAAGCGTCACTGAAAAACTAACAGATATAGCATATCGACAAGCCAAGACGGAAAAAGCTTTAAGAGCAATATTGTAATGGTTTAATAAACCTGTAGGACTTGATAGCCTATTTACTATCAAAATTATGACAGGCAATCGCTGACAGCATCAGAAAAATTCATAAACAATTCACACCAGATCAGCGATTAGAATACGCTAAGTTAATGGTGGAAAATAAATATACAAACCAGTAAGTGATGGATTTATCTGACGCTGGAGCAACGGCAGTATCACGCTGGAAAAGCCAATATCTTGCAGAGCAACGAGGTGAAGTTACTCAAGGGGAAGTGGCTCTTGATTCAGATAAGCGACGCATCCAAGGGCTCGAAAAACAACCCGCTGATTCTAAAAGGGATGTCGTTCTGTTAAAAGAGCAACGGCCTTTTTCATTCGCGACAATCCTGCATTAAAGTGATTGCCCAAATGAGAAAGGCTGATCAAAACTTAAATCTATCCCATTTGTGCCAATTGTTCGATGTGCCAGTCTCAGGCTATTATTACCAACCAGTCGATAAACCAAACGATGCTGGATATCGTGAAAAGCTAACAGTCATACACAATAAAAACCTTCAGGCTTGCGGTAAAAGACGAATGAAAGCCTCTCTAGCAGATTACGGCGTCAATCTTGGGGTATTTAAAATAGCCCGTCTCTTGAGACAGGCAGGGATCATTGCCAAAGTCCCTAAAAAACCGCACTATTATCTAACAAGAAAACATAAGCCGAATATTCCAAACGAATTAAAAAGACAGTTTAATCCGCCGCAAGTTAACACTCACTGGGTCGGTGATATCACATACATCCGTCATCACCAAGGATGGGGCTACCTTGCCACCGAACTCGATTTGGGTTCGCGAGAGATCGTTGGCTATGCGTTGTCGCAAACACCCGATGCTCAATTGGCTCGGCAAGCACTCATACAGGCAGTGAAAATTCAACAATCGAAGACAAGCCAACTCATGTTCCACTCCGATCAAGGTGCTCAATACAGCGCTAACCTGTTCAAGCAAACCTTGTCATTACATAGGATCACGCAAAGTATGAGTCGAAGAGGAAACTGCTGGGAGCGATTCGCGTACCCAACAATATGTCGATCGGCGCACAAAAGAAGGCCGGTCGAATAATGAAATTCAGCGTTGCTTAAAGCGATATATCGCCAGAGAACTATATCCAAAAATACTCAATGATTTAACGAGTGCTGCATGACTTGACATAGGAGCTTCAATGCAGTGGTAGAACGCTTTTTTGGCAGTCCGAAACATGACTGGATATTTAAAATTGAGCAACCAACGCGTAAGCTTATGACAAAAGATGTCGCGGCTTACATGAGGTATTACAACCTTGAAAGGCTGCATACTAATAACGGTGATCAATCAACTATTAATTATGAAAGTTCTCCGAAGAAAATGTCCGGTTAGAGTTGACCAGAACAATTGTTAGGGTTGCTGTGAATCCGGCTAATAAGACGAGGGTTTATTGAATATTGGAGATCATTCTGAAAATTGACATCAGTGGATAGACCCTTTATTCTTCCTAAGCTTTATTCAAATACTTTTCCTCGACAGAATTCCAACCATATTAAAACCTTTCCGCTTTGAAAGATTAGAGTTTAGCTTTAGAAAATTGAAACACCGCAGTTTGATTCAACTTATTAAACGAATAATCTGAATTAATTAACCCATAAAAAAATTTAACATCCAGTTTTCTACTGCTGAACCATAGGGCTCCAGATACTTGGTGTTGAATCTATT
>JBNMQI010000166.1:0-3837 GCA_051277905.1 Gammaproteobacteria bacterium
GATGGGGGAAGGCCTCATACAACTTTCAAAGGCGGTGTTACCCCACAGTCCAATACCATTTGCAAACTGAGGTTCGATACGAATGACATTTAGCTTATTATTTATTTTTAATGGCTCTCATGCTGTTAATGTTTACCATAAAATTGAGTGTTAACGAAAGGCTTAATCAGCTGCAGAAGTCTTTTTAAATAACGGATCAATCTGCCTTTTCCGATCGATTAATCCTAAGCTATCTTCTGCGAAACCAACGCCTACTTCTGAAAAGAAATCGAAAACTTTATCTATACCACAACTTAGTAGCGCTTCACGATCGTCTTCAAACCGCGCTATTGCTGCAATTTTTCCAGCGTAGCCCGCAAATTTCAGCTGTTCGGTGATGTTGCGCACATCATCTGTTGCCGCCGTGGCTATTAATATCAGTTCAATGCGAGATACGTTGAGTTTTTCCCATAGATCAGAACTCTCGCCATCACCCGCAAATACATTTAATCCTTCTTCGCGTTGCTGGGCGATGCGATTATGATCCGAGTCCATACCCCAGACACAATCACCGAGTTCGCCATGCAGCGCGTGATAGCTGCCTAGACCGATGCGCCCAGTTCCAATAACTAGAATTTCAGCTCCAGTCGGTTGTATAAAGACATCTTCTATTAGAGACTTGTCACGTTCGAACCGATGCAGTACATCTTTAAAACGAGTGTAAAGCGTGTGTGCCTGATGATAGTAGACACAGGTTATAACGAATGAGATGGAAATGCTCAGCGCCAATATAACCAGCCATTCTTTTCCAATTAAACCCATCTCAACTCCTACCACCATAACGATCAAACCGAATTCGCTGTAGTTCGTGAGTAAAAGTGAGGATAAGCTGGCAGTTCGAGCGCGAAGTCTGAGCCTGGAGAATGCGAAATAAAACATCCCCAGTTTGATGAATAATAACGGTATTAGTAATACAGCAGTGATCATCATCGACGTATCGGGCAGCGCAACTAGCCCGATAGAAAGAAAGAAACCAACTAGAAAAATGTCTTTAAAGCCCAATAGTGATTTAGAGAGTTCACTTGCCTTTTCATGTTGGCTTAGCAACGCGCCAAACAACAGCGCACCGAGATCTCCCTTGATATCGACCAGATAAAATAACTCATAGGCACCAAGTGCGAACATGAACCCTGACAGCACCAACAATTCACCGTGACCACTTAACGCTAATATTTTCCCAAACAAAGGTCTTGCGAGCAGCAGCGCAGGTAACAGTAATGCCCAGGCAGACGGAATAGTACCCTCCGCCAGCACCAGAAAGATGACCGCAATGACATCCTGCATTACCAGAATGCCGATTGAAAAACGCCCGTGTCGAGTGTTCATTTCACCACTTTCTTCAAGCAGTTTGATGACACAAACCGTGCTAGAGAAACTGAGTGCGAAGGCCAGTAATGCCGCAGATTTAAAGTTCAGTTCAGTAAAATAGGGAGCCGATAATGCGCTGAGAAAAAGAACCAAGCCGGTGAATAGAATTGTCCAAAGACCGGTATTGGCAAAGGTACCAGCCCAAATTTCAGGCTTAAGTAAATCCTTAACGTTGAGTTTGAGGCCGATTGTGAAAAGCATTAGGGTGACGCCAATACTGGCGATTTCCTCTAAACCGGGCGTCATGCTGACGCCATACATATTTAACATAAACCCGGCGGCAAGATAGCCAATCAGCGGGGGTAATCCCAATTGCTTGATGCCAAAGCCACAGGCGAAAGCAAATAATATCCACAATATGTCCATGTTTCTTGCTCGTACGGAATGAAGTTTAGCGCTATTAAAACGCGATGATCAGAGTGTTTACTAATCGTATGTTAATTTTGTAGTTTCTGCTTACACGATCTGTATGACCGCGACTAATTAACGCTGAAATCAACTTGTTCAACTGAGAAATTTTAAATGGGTATCAACAGGTTCTTCCAAATCACCAAAAAGGTGCATAAAAATTGCCTTAACTTTTAGGACGAATCTGATTTGGAGTACTTGATTCGACCCTTAATCATTGGTTTCATCCAGCGCAATACGCCTCACATTTGGCACTACAGCATTATAAGATAGGGCGTGATGGCATACTACTTGAATGTAGAGCTGAAATGAGCGAGTGCGGTGAAGCGTCTGCTCAAAATATCAGTATGCCAATGTTCTTGAGCCGGAATTAAACCAACGGTGTGGAAAAGCGCAGGAGCGCTGATTGGTTAACTATCTCCGCGCAATGCTGGGGCAAGAATTGACTCAAAAGGTAGCCCTGTGAATCCATGAATACTACGCCAGAGAAAATAGAAGATCGCGAGCATCATCAGCATGGATGGAATTGCTATCATTGGATAGCTGATCAAGGCTAATTGCCCTAGCTCTTCATTGAAGGCAACGCTACCTGACGGACTAGAGACTATCCATTTAGCTAATATATAGTTCATCACCGAAGAGAAGAAAAACGTACCACTGAGCATATAGGTAGCATTGAGTAAACTGCGATCAAAAGCCTGACTGTAGCCTTTGTCGAGAAGGATCTGATTGATTTTATCCGTATCCAGAATCACCGGGTTATATAAAAGAATTTTGATTAACGGCTTGCGCATTTGAGCGGTTGCTAACACTACGAGGCCTATAATGCCGGGAATAGCCGCCTCTTTTACGGCTATCCATTGCGAGTCGAGCTGAAGCAGACCGATGCCACCCGTCAGCATCACGCTAACTAAACCCAACAAGGCGATGTAGTTAGTCACCCTATATCGGATGAGCTCGTATAAACCCCAGACTATGGGAAATGCCAGCGCGACAATTAAAGCCCCCACGGCTCCCAAATCAGTCTCGTCGCTGAACTTCATCAGGACAACAGAAGGAATGACAATACTGACTAATAAGTCGATAAGCGGGCGAGTTTTACGTGTCATTGCTATTCTCTAAATTGTTTAAATTGCTGAAGGGAGTTCTTTGTTCGGCATGTGTTCAGGCTTTTGACCCTGCGATTCATCTTGTTCCAGCAGTCATCTTCTTTAGGTTTACTAATGGTATCATTTTTTGCCTATTACAACGGCTCACAATATTTTTTTTTGGATAAAATATACCAGTCAATATTGTCCACTTCATACATAATAATAGACAATAATATTCGAATTAAGTGAATAGTATAAGCATTGCGTTCTAGTAATGTGACGGATGTAAACGTGCCGCTCATATACAATTTAGAGAGCTGTTCTAAGCCTTTTGTTACTCTCTGCTCACTGAACACGAAAAACGGATTTGTGAGTATTGTTTTATTCGTTCTACCTCACTTCATGCTAGCATTAGCTTTTTGATTGGAAAGTCGTCAAATGACAATTGCTAACTCCGTACTTGAAATGATTGGCAATACGCCAATGTTGAAATTAAACCATTTTGATACAGGTCCTTGTGAGCTCTTTGTCAAGATGGAAAATCAGAATCCAGGTGGATCAATTAAGGATCGCATTGCAGTCACCATGATTGATGCGGCGGAAAAGGAAGGCAAAATAAAACCCGGCGGTACTATTATAGAAGCCACTGCTGGTAATACTGGCCTTGGGTTGGGACTGGTTGCGGCACAAAAAGGTTATAAACTTGTTCTCGTCATTCCAGACAAGATGAGTCCAGAAAAAATCAGGCATATACGTGCCATGGGGGCCGATGTTCGAATAACGCGATCAGATGTGCAAAAAGGACACCCAGAATACTATCAGGACTATGCGGCACGACTGGCTAGTGAGATCCCTAATTCTTTTTACATCGATCAGTTTTCTAACCCCAATAATCCACTCACACACGAGACTCAAACTGGGCCAGAAATAT
>JBNMQI010000167.1:0-3837 GCA_051277905.1 Gammaproteobacteria bacterium
AATCCCAATCTTTATTCGCTTTGGCCTTTATCATGCTATATTGCGATTCATAGGTTTTAACGCCATGTGGGCTGTTGTCAAGGCTGTACTTTTGTATAGCTTTATATGGTCACTGCTGGTGTTTATGGCTCACGTTGACGATGTGCCACGCTCCATTTATATTTTAAACGCGCTGCTGGCAGTTTTTTCCATTGGTGGCAGTCGGTTGATCGGACGTTGGATTTTTAGTGGATATCTCCCAGTTAGACCTTCCATTGATTCAAGTATAGCTAAGAATGTGCTTATTTACGGTGCGGGATCTGCGGGTCGACAACTGGCCTATGCTCTCAGCCTTAGCCGCGAATTAAAGCCGGTAGCTTTCATTGATGATGAAAATGCACTTCATGGTATGAATGTGCATGGTTTAAGGGTTTATCCGTTTTTCAGCTTAGCTCAATTGATTGTGTCTAAGCAAGTTTCTGAAGTGTTATTGGCTTTGCCTAGCGCCACTAGAAGTCGCCGAAATCAAATTATTAGCCTGTTGGAACCTTTTGCAGTGCATGTGCGCAGCATCCCTGGAGTCGCTCACTTGGCTCAAGGTAAGATTAATGCTGACGATATTCAGGAAATTGATATTGCCGGGTTGCTTGGGCGTGGATTGGTCGAACCTAATATAGAATTGTTGAATGCTAATATCAAACAAAAAACGGTGTTGGTGACCGGTGCTGGTGGATCAATAGGCTCTGAGCTTTGTCGCCAAATAGTGGCGCTTGAGCCCTGCCGGTTGATTTTGTTTGAATGGGGTGAATTTCAACTGTATGCCATTGAAAGAGAACTACGAAAGTCAGGTGTTGAATGTGATATTCACCCCATTTTGGGCTCGGTCGTAGATAAAAAGCGACTCACAGACGTTTGCCAGACATTTGGCGTGCAAACTATCTATCATGCGGCTGCGTATAAACATGTACCGCTGGTTGAAAGCAATCCTGGTGAAGGGTTACGCAATAATATAATGGGTACCTTAAACGCGGCTTTGGCTGCGATTGATGCGAAGGTGGAGACATTCGTATTGATCTCAACCGATAAGGCTGTGCGTCCTACCAATACCATGGGTGCAACTAAGCGCTTTGCTGAGCTGATTTTGCAGGCATTGAATGACGATAAAATTTCAGTTAATACACGTTTTACGATGGTTCGGTTTGGTAATGTGCTGGGTTCATCGGGATCAGTAGTTCCCTTGTTTCGAGAGCAAATTGCCCAGGGTGGCCCAGTTACTGTTACGGATAAAAATATTATTCGCTATTTTATGACAATTCCCGAGGCAGCGGAATTGGTAATACAGGCGGGTGCAATGGGACTAGGCGGTGACGTGTTTGTGTTAGACATGGGCGACCCGGTGCATATTGTCGATCTAGCCAAGAAAATGATACGGCTGAGCGGTTATACGGTTAAGGACGAAGATTCCTCCGGTGGTGAAATCGAGATAGTGTATACCGGGTTAAGGCCGGGTGAAAAACTGTACGAGGAATTATTGATTGGCGATAACGTTCAAGCTACTGCACACGATAAAATTATGAGAGCCCAAGAGAATGTGATTGCCTGGCGTGATTTGCAGCAGTTGATCATGCAATTGGAGGCTGCTTGCGATAAGGGTGATTTTCAATTAATGAGAGATGTTTTTTTTACGGCAGTATCAGGTTACAGCCCCCAATGTGATGTGGTAGATGAATTAACGCTGGTGCACGCTGAAAAGTCTAAACCCTTTAATGTCGTAAATATCGTATGATTAATTACTTACCTCAGGGTGTGCTTTTGGATAGTACTTTGTCTACTCAAACCAGGTCTTGTTGTGAGTGTCAGATATGAGACGTGCGCTAACACACGGTGGATTTTTTTATCTATTGCTGGTTTACCTTACTTATTTTTTATATTCAACGGGTGCATCGGCAGAGGCTTTTAAGCATGCTGTTCAACAAAAAAGCATTGATAAACTTGATCAGTATATTGATTATGAAGCAGTACAATCTAGTATTAAACAGCAGTTAAAGATTGAAATACTGAGTGAGGCAAACACTTATCAAGGTGAAAGTGGGAATGAAAAGCCGGTAGGTTTTTTGGAAATGACGCTAGCGATTAAAATAATAGAAGACTATATTGATTCTTATATCACCAGAGAAGGAACTTCTAAACTGTTCCAGTTGCTGGCTCAAGATAACAATGAAAATAGCAAGATATCAAAGACCAAAAAATATCTGACTCAGCTGCAGTCAGAACAATTCATCAACTTTAGACATTGGCGTTTTGTGTCTTTTAATTCGATCGAGACGATGAGTTATGATCAAGACGGGCGTGAATATAAATTTGTGTTTACCTTTGATGGCCTAAGATGGGTAATAACCGATGTTATTTTCAATTTACAGGGTATCGAAAGTACGAAAATAGTTTCCTTTATTGAACAGTTTAGAGGGCCTTAGGGTTTCTATCCTAGACTGGATGAAATTGATTAATTTTATCATTATGATGAAGGCTTAATTTTAATAGTGGTTGTAAGTCTGGAACAAATCATTCTTACAGTGTATCTTGCGATTCTTTTTGTAATCAAGGCGTGGTATGGGCGGAAAAGTCTTCATCAAAACTCACGGTTGTCAGATGAATGAGTATGATTCAGCTAAAATGCTGGATGTGCTTGGTCGTGATTGCCAACTTTCTGTTACTGATAACGAGAACGATGCTGAGGTATTGTTACTTAATACCTGCTCTATTCGTGAAAAGGCACAAGAAAAGGTGTTTTCACAATTGGGTCGATGGCGCAAATTAAAGGATAAAAACCCTAATATTGTTATTGGCGTTGGTGGTTGTGTTGCCAGTCAGGAAGGCGCTGCGATAAGAACCCGCGCACCATTCGTTGATTTGGTTTTTGGCCCACAAACATTACATCGGCTGCCGTCAATGCTGGCTGAATCGCGCTCATCCGGAAAACCTCAAGTTGACGTTAGCTTTCCTGAAATTGAAAAGTTTGATCATTTGCCCACGCCAAAGTCAGATGGTGTTAAAGCTTTTGTTTCCATTATGGAAGGTTGCAGTAAATACTGCTCCTTTTGTGTTGTGCCTTATACCCGAGGAGAAGAAATTAGTCGGCCGCTTGAAGGTGTTTTGGTTGAGATTTCAGCTTTAGCTGCTCAAGGCGTCAGAGAAGTGAATTTATTAGGTCAAAACGTCAATGCCTATCGTGGGTTGATGGATGATGGCGAATATTCTGATTTGGCGTTGTTAATTCATTATGTTGCCGCTATCGATGGTATAGAACGAATTCGTTTTACTACCTCACATCCGGTTGAATTCTCAGACAGCCTGATTGAAGCTTATGCGACAGTGCCTGAACTGGTGAGTCATCTCCATTTGCCAATACAGAGTGGCTCTGATCGAGTATTAATGATGATGAAGAGAGGTCACACTGCGATGGAGTACAAGCATAAAATCCGTAAGTTACGTGAAATCAGGCCTAGTTTAAGTTTGTCATCTGACTTTATTATTGGTTTTCCGGGTGAAACTGAAGCTGATTTTCAAGCGACAATGAAACTAATTGATGACGTAGGATTTGATACTTCGTTTAGCTTTATTTATAGTCAAAGGCCCGGTACCCCTGCCGCTTTTCTTCCAGACGATATTACAATGGACATAAAGAAAACGCGGTTAAAAGCATTGCAGGATAGAATATTAATGCAGGCAAGTCAGATATCGAGAAAGATGGTTGGAACGCGGCAAAGAATATTGGTAGAGGGTACTTCTCGTAAAAGTGAGGAAGAGATGCAAGGACGAACTGAAAATAATCGGGTGGTAAACTTTGCCGGTACAGAA
>JBNMQI010000168.1:0-3830 GCA_051277905.1 Gammaproteobacteria bacterium
TGGCTTTTTACTACCTTTGGCCGCAGTTAGAAATTGGTATAGACTACATAGTCAACTTGATTCCTGATTTTCTTGGGTGGTTAAAAACGGCCTTAATTTACGTACTTTGGCCAATTGCCGTTATCACCGTACTGCTTATTTTTGCGCTTATTTTTGGTACGTTAGCTAATTGGATAGCAGCGCCATTTAATGGTTTATTAAGTGAAAAAGTAGAGCGTTACTTAACAGGGCAAGATATGGGCGACGAAGGATTATTTAGCGCAGTAAAAGACGTACCCAGAACCTTGGGCCGCGAGCTTTCGAAAGTACGATACTTTTTACCCCGAGCTGCAGGTTTCTTAATCTTGTTTTTCTTATTACCTGTGATAGGTCAAATTCTGTGGTTTTTATTTACTGCTTGGATGATGGCGATCCAATATTGTGACTACCCTTTCGACAATCATAAAGTTGCATTTAAACAAATGCAATATGACTTGAATCAACACAAACGTAAATGCTTTAGTTTTGGGATCATGGTAAATATTTTCTCACTCATCCCAATCATGAACTTCTTGGTAATGCCGGTTGCTATTTGTGGTGCAACGTCACTATGGGTCGACGAGTTTACTGAAAAACGCTTATAGCGCAGACCAGAATATACCGGCTTCGTTGTCATTATTTGCAAATGCGGAAATAGCCAAATTATCATTGAGCGCAGAGTAATTAGCTTTCTTTAATAGAGACTGGCGCCACAAAGTTCGATACACCTTGGGTATATTAGGCACATCATGATATTCCAAAAATGTCATTTGCTGAGTCGGTTTGAAGGAGTTGTATTCTGTATTCTTACACGTCCTAGAACGCGCAATATGATGTAATACTGGGTTGTTACTTTCCAGTACTTGTAACTCATTGTGCGCATCTAACGCTCTTTGCCAACTATCTGCTCTTGCTGTTGGCAAATAGCGAGATTTTATGCTTTGTGTCTCCCTCAATTGCACCTCTTCATTGATACTCTGTTTACTCTCTGCCAGCGTATCCTGCGTTATAATTACAGTGTCACCACTTAGTAGATTCTGGCCTTTGAGAACTGCTTCTGGCATTGGTGATAACAGTAAGTTAGGCGCGATATTTTTGCCACAATGATAATTAGCTAAGTCATCAGGCAAGGCATATTCATCAACGAACCCAGCAAAATGGGCTAGTTCATGTACAAAAACAGAATACGAATCCGATTGATCCAAAAACATCACACCATTATTAACGTTAGCTTTGCCCTGTTCTGCAAAAACAACCATATGAGTAAAGCTTAATGGCGTTTTTAATTGACTCAGCGGATATAGATCACAGCCCAACCTAGCTTCATTCCCAAAATTATTACTGCACACCAAGCTGTTCTTTTGCATCCAGATCGGAGGCAGAACGCATAATGGTAGGTCAGCTAATCTTTTATCTTTCTCAAATTGTTCTTGAAACGCTGAAGCTTGAATAAAGGAAACCAGCGTTGTGGCGACAAATTGGATTGTTTGAGCACAATTTGGTCCTTGTACAGGAACAGATAATAATGATAGTAGAGGCTCCCTCTGATGCTCTCGAATGACTTGCAAAGCTACTTTCGCAGAAGCAAAGCCTTGTTTAGCAGCCTTATCAAAGTATATTTCGGCGCTTTGATTTTTGTCTTCTTTCCAATACAAGTTAGCTAACTTAAACGCACTCGATGCATCAAATTCAGCCGCTTTTTTTAACCACATAACTGCCTCCGAATTATCATTAGATTCAAAAATGTACTTCGCCATCGAGATGATTGCAGGTTCATAACCAGCCTCAGCTGATTGCTGCATCCACATTCTCTTTTCATCATTTGAGGTTTGCAACAACGCGTATTCGAATTGACTTTGAACATGCCCTAATGTAGCTGAGGTCTTTAACCATGTTCTTATTTCTGTGGTGTTTTGACTGCGCATAGCCGCATAGTAAAGAGCACCACTGCTGCCCAGTTTACCCGCCAACACTAACCAATATTGGTCATCTGAATCAATTGCGAGTTTGGTTAATGCCGACATAGCGTCGGGATTTCCTCGTTTAACTAGTGGATAAAGAAGATAGCCTGATTGCGTGTGTTCTAGCGCTAGATGTTGTGACAATATTCTCACAGGGGAATGACAAGTATCAGCTTGTAAAAAAAAGCAGATGCCAACAATAGCGAATAAAATTTTGAGGTAATTAATGATTAATTTCAAACGTTCACCACTCTGTACTCGAACTATTGGGTATGATTTTTAATGATTTGTAGGAGAGGTTAACAATGACTATAAGGCATTTAGCTATCGAGTAAGCTCTGCACTTTCATTATCTGAATTACTTGCTTCTTTCCTTTTCTCTCGCAATCTAGCCAACTCCACTCTGGAAAATCGGTATTCGACATACTCAAATACGTTGGTGCTTAACGAAAGCTTAAAGTAATTCGCTGCTTTTACTTTGTTGCCTAGGTCACTATGGTACTTACCTAAGTAAAAATAAGCTTCACATAAGCGATCGTTCAATTGCTTTTGACTTTTAACATCATCAACGAGATCTGCAATAACAGCAGTTTCATCAACCTTGCCTAGGTAAAAATCGACGATACTAGTTGCCCAGTTTTTATCATCTAATTTTTTTCTATGCAAAGCTAGATTAGCTAATGCTCTGTTTCTATCTACTTTCTGTTCAACGATAAATGACCAAAGCACCCGATATGGGTCTTGTTTGTCTTTCTCATAAAAACGATTTAAATCGGCAAGTGCCAGTTCTGATCTGCCCCCGTAATAAAGCGCGATACCTCGGTTGAGGAGCGCGAAATCATAGTCAGGGTTGATATCTAATGTTGAGTCAAAGGATTCATAGGCCATTATAAAGTCCATTTCCTGTATGTGATGAATCCCAATTGAATTATGCGCCTCTGCCATATCTGGCTTCAATTCCAGTGCCTGCATAAAATCGTATCGTGCTAAACCAGATAAACCCACGCTGTCATAAAGCATACCTCGCTGAAATAGGAGTTCTGCGCGCTCCTCATCCTTTAATGGAGCTTGTGTAAGTATGTGGTTATATCGAGCAATCGCCATTTGTGAGCGCGTATTGACCGGCTCTGGCTCGGCCAATAGCAAATTACCCATTGGTCCATAAGCGTTATTACTTTGTATTGTGCAGCCCGACAGCAGAAGAACTAACCCTATCGTGGCATAAATACCTAAGCGTTTTTTATTCACTTTCACAAGATTCCTTATTTACCAAAGTGTAATCCTCATAGTGTTCACACCAACTTTGCGCATGTCATCACTGACTCTTTTACCAAAGTATAGCATGCACTTATTTTTACTGCTTAGCCGCTCTTTTAACATCAAATGCCGCCACTTGATCCTCTGTTGCAGGTAGCTGATGATTGGATTTCCAGTCACTGTATGACATTTTATAAATGGCTTCACGAGCCTCGTCGTCAGTTAAACTGATATCACGTTCTTGCGCCTCTGCTAAATACCATTTAGACAAACAGTTTCTGCAAAAATCAGCCAACAACATCAGTTCAATGTTCTGCACTTGTTTATTTTTATCTAAATGATCAATTAGTCGTCTAAACGCTGCCGCTTCGACCTCAGTTCGTTGCTGTTCGTTCATTCTATTTCTCCTACATACACTAACAAAAAAGGAGCCGAAGCTCCTCTTTTACTTATCAATAATGAATATGGCCTAAACCAGATGATTCACTCTGAATTATTCGCCTTCGCTTGGAGTTGCCGGTTTCTCTAACAGCTCTTTGATACTTAAACGTACACGGTTTTGACGATCAATTTCCATGACTTTAACGTCAACCA
>JBNMQI010000169.1:0-3796 GCA_051277905.1 Gammaproteobacteria bacterium
CAGTCAGTTATGGCGAGTTTAATAAAAGACGCTACTCTACAGCGCGTTTCAATGCGGCCTTGAATGCAGGGCGAGCCATGTTACGACCGATGTAGGCTTGCAAGGTAGGATGGCCCTCCAGCTTACCCAAACGATTAGCCATAGACACAGCGTAACTAATGCCAAAATCTGCTCCACTGATTTGCTCACCCAAAATAAACTTGTTGTCACCAAGTTGTGCGGCAATATTGTCGAGATGCAAATTTATCTCGGCCTGACTGAAACCACTCAGCGTCGCGCTTGGCGGATCGTCGCGCATCAATAATAGTTGAATCAAGAGCGGCGCAAACACCGATCCTTCTGAATAGTGAAGCCACTGCGAATAAGTTGCCCAAGCTTTAAGGTCTTCGCGGCGAGGCGAAAATTTGTGTTGCGGGTCGAACTTTTCTAAGAAATAAGAGGTAATGGCACCTGACTCACAAAGAACTAAACCATCATCTTCAATCACCGGCGATTTGCCCAGAGGATGGATCACCTTCAGATCAGCTTGAGAACGCATTGTGTTTGGATCGCGCAGGTATTCTTTCAATACGTATTGCATGCCTAACTCTTCCATCAACCAAACGGTGAAGATGGATCGCCCAATTCTCAAATGATGTATTGTAACCATAATATTTACTCCGCTAACTACAAAAAATATGGATAAAGCCAACAAAAAGGTGTGGCAAAGATCACCTCCCAGCATCTTACCTTAACCTACTACAATATGATGGTTACTGGCAATGACCAAGTTATTTCAAGCCCGGCCTAGAGCAAAAACCGGCTGTTAATTATTTTGTATGCAACCTACGATAATCTGTTCAATGTACAAAACCCATAAAAACCACCTGGATTGTTCAAAGTACCCATTTCGTCTCGTTTTATGGCCTATTCGGCTTTTTTTTTGATGCAATCGATTTTCATTGTCTATCTTGTTAACTAAATGGAAAAAAATTGTAAAATTTAAATAGAGAAATCGATGGAAAATCACGCTAAATTTTTATTAGTACTCTTCTTTTTATTCGCCTTAGCCGGCTGTGGCGGCGGTGACGATGATGCACAAGTTCAAGACACTATAGCTCCTATAGTGGTTACTCTCGATAGTGAAGCTCCGGTCATCACGCTAGTGGGTGACGCAGTCATAAACCTAATGATTGGCGATTCTTACGAAGAACAAGGTGTCACTATTTCTGACAACGTCGATACTGATTTGGTAGCAAGCATATCCGGTTCGGTTGATACAGATACGGCCGCTTCATACATTATTACTTACACAGCAACTGATGCTGCTAATAATCAAGCAAGTATCAGCCGAGAGATCATTGTTGAAGAAGATGCTAGTCCTGCACCACTGTCTGACGCATATATTTTTCATTCAGGCAATGACGACTCATTTTCAATGGAATATTGGGGAGATACATGGGGAACCGATACGGTGTACACCGACCAACCTTCTGATACAACTTATTCTAAAGCCCTAGAGATTTCCAAAAGTAGCGCTTGGGGAACAGTCATCGCTTGGGGCAACGAAGCAGAAAATAGTATTGATATTTCTACCTATACCCACGCAAAGTTCAAAGTGAAAACGGATACATTTACTTCCATTCAAGTGGTTGTGCAAAGCGCATCAATTCCTGAATCTAGCATTATATATAATTTTTCTTCAGGTTCCGATTTAGGCAATGGCTGGGTTGAAATGCAAGTTAGTTTACCCGGCTTTGACGACATGACATGGTTCTCTTTAAACTTCATTGGCGATGCAGGCATAAATGTTCTGCTAGCAGATGTCTACTTCACTATTTTGCAAGCAGAGCCTGTTACTGGCCCCCCAACAGCGGCACCAATTCCTCCTGATTATGCTGACGATGAGGTAATTGTTTTGTATAGCGACTCGTTAAACCAAGACAGTTTCATCGGGGTTTGGAACGCAAACTGGTGGAATGCCCCGATATACTTTGCAGGTGATATTAATGGAAATGGTTTTGCTAAATATCAAATTACTGCTGGCGGTGTCGAAGGTGGGGTAACTGGCTTAGAATTTGGCTTCGAAAACGGCGCATTAGATGCATCAGCAAAAACCACGTGGAATTTTGATTTATTTATTGAGAGCGGAGTTTCTCAAGTTGAAGTGCAGTTAGTCTCAAGCGACGGAGGTGCTAAATATACAATGGATAATCCGCCGGTAGATGCCTGGATATCTTCGGCACTTTTATTCAATGAATTGACCGATAATGATGGCAGTGGTTCTGGTGTTCTTAATAGTGGATTACTCGAAAGTATCGGCCTTCAATTATGGGGAGCGGAGGGACGTTCGGTTTATGTTGATAATATTTACTTCTCAGGAACGTCGGTCTCATATGATTTATCTGTGAGTGTTGTGGACAACAATAATGCACCTTTAGTGAATGCTGATGTGTCTGTTGGAACCTTATCTGCCAATACAGACGCTTCGGGAATCGCGATATTAAACTTGACTGAAGGTGAACATAAAGTGGTAGTTAATGCGACTGGGTTTGGTATTGCTCAAGATAATAAGATTATTGCTGGTGGTGATGCCAGTTTATCAATCAGCGTTGCTCCCTTAAATAGTGGACCGACGGTCGCACCGCCAGCACCAACTGCTACCAATGATGGAGCATTTGTCTTATACAGTGACGCATTAACCGTGGATAAACCCATTTCTAATTGGTCTGACAATTGGTGGAATGCACCAACGTTTTCTGAAATAAGCATAGAAAGTGACAATATTGCTAAGTTTCAAATAATACCTGATGGAGTGGAAGGCGGTGTTACTGGCATTCAATATGGTGTTCAAGGAGGCGTTGTAAATGCTGCAAGTGCCACAGGATTGCGTTTTGATATGTACGCAACATCCGGCATAACACAAGCGGTATACCAAATTATTTCTACATCAGGACCGGGTATTTCAACTATGTTACCTGTGTCAACAGAGCGTTGGATAACAGTAGAATTACCATTTGCAGAGCTTGTTAATCCCACTGGGAAATTTAATCCAGCAACATTAAATCAATTAGGTCTGCAGTTGTGGGGATCAACTAGTGATTCGGTATACATAGATAATATTTACTTTTACTAATAATAACAATGGGCTCTCTTTACTATTGAGAGGGCTCTTTTAATTACAATTGAAAACCCGATATTGAGAATAAGAAATAATAGTATGTTTTAATCCCATGTAGGATTAAAAAAATGCCTTAAAATATCCGTCTAAAGCACTTTAAAAATATTTTTTAAAATCACTATCTAATTCCAAAAAGTGGAGTAAACTCCGCGAAATATCACTTTCTCAGTCTATTGGTCATGGTCATTGGCTTTCACGAGCAAAAAGAAAAGCGCCTATTAACACTGTCCTTCTACGTGGCTGGATTATTTGTTTTTGTTGCCTTGGGCTTTGCACTTATTACCCATTCTAGCGCCATCTTATTTGACGGTATCTATTCTCTTATTGCGTTCTTCATGGCTTTGTTAACCCTAAAAGTAGCCAATCTTGTGCAGATGCCCGATGACGACCGTTTTCATTTTGGCTATACCGCGATAGAACCCACTCTCAATCTGTTTAAGTCGTTAATTATCATCGCCACTTGCTTATATGCGGTTGTCGGATCGGTAAATAGCTTAATGACAGGTGGCAATTCTGCTGAGTATGGGCTGGCGATGATTTATGGTGCGCTTGCGACACTTGGCTGCTTTGCCGTATCCGGTTATATGAAACACCAAGGTAAAAGTTTGCGTTCGGACTTGGTCGGCGTTGATGCTC
>JBNMQI010000170.1:0-3395 GCA_051277905.1 Gammaproteobacteria bacterium
GTAAAACCACTAGACTTGATTAAACCATTCGTTTATCCGCTTTAACAAGTTGTTTGTAAAAAGCTAGTATGCCCGTATTTTGAACCATCGAGGTCTGGTAGCACCAACAGTGCAAGCCACAGATTTGTCGTTGTAACAGGCCAGTAGCCTGTTAATGGACTTGGACAAAGGTACGGTACTAAATAATTTCTGAGGCTTTAAGCCAAGGGCTCCCAGTATCTGAAAAGCTACGGGAATATGCCTTAATTCAGATGGGTGACTGGTGCGTATTAGTCCGACACCAAACCATGAGATTTTTAGGCGCGTAATTAGTCAACAAACAACATCAATTTTAAGATTGATAAATTTGACTGAAAAAAGTCAAAAGAATTTGCTTTGCCGATTGACCGGAGAACTCTAATGGGTGACCCTATACTTCTCTTTTCGTGCACTATTATACCAAATAAACCTAATTAAGTCATATATTTCAATTAGTTATACTTTATGAGTAGACTCTAATTATTTCAGGCTCATCTCATATTGGAGAAGACTGTGGGTTGACAAAAAAAATTATATTTAAGAAATCCAGAATAATGCCGCTAAACTAAGAATAATGCCGCTATAATAATATTTCAATATAGAAACGGGATAAATACAATGCATATAAAGAGAATATTACTGGTTGTAGCTTTCGCGGTTACTTTGAGTCCATCGGCTCACTCGGATCAACGTGATGACTTAAACGCGCTTCCAAAAGAAAAGTTTTCAGCCTGGTTGAGTGACCCCATTGTCGCTCAGGAAATTACTGCTCAAAATAGCAGGACAGCGGGATTGAGTAATGATGAAGTCATTAAGTTAGACAAGCAATGGCGAGCCGAGACGAACGCGAGTAGCAAACCAATGATCGATGCCACGCTTGCTAACGGCCTGTCAAAATATCTGCAGGTAATCAAAGAGGCCTCAGCAGGCCTTTATACAGAAATTTTTGTGATGGATGCCAGAGGTCTAAATGTCGGACAGAGTGACGTAACCTCTGATTATTGGCAGGGTGACGAAGCAAAATGGCAGAAGACGTTTTCCATGGGTGCTGGCGCAATACATGTCGGGGATGTCGAGATGGATGAGTCAACCCAGCAATTTCAATCCCAGGTTAGCCAGACAGTTGTTGATGCAGCCGGCAATGTGATTGGTGCCGTCACTGTTGGCGTGAATCTAGACGAACTGTAAATAGCGGTTAGCTAATATTAACAAGGTGGAATTATGAAAAATATAAGCATTACTTCGAAGTTATTCATAACTATTTGCTTTGTCGTGTGCCTGGGTTTTTCTGCCATCATTACTCAGCAGGCTTTCAGCATGGCTGACGGCCTGCGCGGTCTTGCCCATAAAGAACGCCAAGTAATCACCCGCCTGTTATCGGAAAATATAAGTGGCGGCCTGCGTTGGAAAAAACAGGATGTAATTGAAAAGTCTTATCTAGGTTTAGTCGAGGATCCGGGCAGCTCGATTAGCGAAATATTCACCCTGGATACTGAGCAAAACGTCATTACCTCGGTCAATAGTACAAAGTTGAAGCCAACCAAATTTCTCGATGATAGGTCTCAACTATTGACTGGATTAGGTGAGGACGATTATTACGCATTGGCCACTGCTGAGCATTTAGTGCTAATGGTTAAAGTCTTTGCAGGCAAAAAAAATAGCCATGTCGGGTACCTGGGGATATCGTTTTCAAATGCGAGCCTGTCGGAGCATGTGACCAACAGCGTCTTCATCGCGATGTTAGTTTCAGGCAGCGCTATTGCACTCATCTTATTCGCAATTTTTGTAACGCTACGCAAAGTTTTTAGCGTCCCAATGCAGCATTTGATCAATTTAACCCGCGATCTGGCCGAAGGCGAGGGCGACCTAACCCGCAAAGTGATCACCAATAATAAGGATGAACTGGGCCAGCTTGCAGGTTTGATTAATCAGTTCGTGGAAAAATTACATGCGGTTATAGTCAATATCGTCAACTCGTCTGTGAGTGTCGGAGGGTCGTCATCTGAGGCAATGTCAACTGCGCAGACAAATTGTGAATTACTGACCGAAAATTCGCAGAAAATATCAAATACTCGATTATTAATAACAGGTATGACATCAACTTTTGATCGTGTGTCTAGTGCTTCAAATGCGGCAGCCACAAGCTCAGTTCAGGTTAAACAGGCCGCCGAAGAAGCGAATATAACCGTTAAGCAAGCCGTCCAATCGGTCGAGGTGCTAACTGAGCATGTCGATTTCGCCGGTGAAGTCATTCAAAAGTTAGAGGGTGAATCTCAGAACATAGGTCAAGTGCTGGATGTGATCCGAGGGATTGCTGAACAAACAAACCTGCTGGCATTGAACGCTGCGATAGAAGCTGCGCGTGCTGGTGAGCAGGGTCGTGGTTTCGCGGTGGTCGCCGATGAAGTTCGAACGCTAGCGAGTAGAACGCAGCAATCCACTGAGCAAATACACACGATGATCGAGATATTGCAGGCAGGCACGCGTGATGCTGTGTCGGCTATGCAAAAAGGCCAGTCGAGCGTAGCCTCCTCTACTGAGAAAATTTTAAAAGTAAACGCGTCGTTAGATCAGATTGTGACCAGCGTAGCCGAGATTTCGATGGTAAATGAGAATCTCGCCAATCAGATTGGCGAGCAATCAATTGTGGCCAACAACATCAATGAAAATATTGATCGCGTCGACGAACTTAGCCAGTCTGTAATGAATAACGCTACCGCTACCAATGATGCCTGTGGGCAAATTAAAACTATCAGTGAGGCGCTTAATGAACAGGTATCGATCTTTAAGGTTTGATTTCACGGCCCGGCTACTACCCTTTATTGTTGCCGTGCGCAAGTGAACAATATGCAATTTCATTGCAAGCCTGTGCGTAGCACAGTGCCCTTATAGCTTTTGACTCTTGCACGCGATTAGACAATGTGCGGGTTTGAAGATTTTAATCGTCAGCACATTGGCTATGTAAACCTATACACACACAAAGTATACAAAGT
Organism: Gammaproteobacteria bacterium; assembly: GCA_051277905.1. Classification (GTDB taxonomy): domain Bacteria; phylum Pseudomonadota; class Gammaproteobacteria. Next base: position 3,012 of record JBNMQI010000170.1, read on the forward strand.
ATAAGGTCAAGTCTTGAATCATGAATTCGACGTAAACTTGATAATTTTACTCACACTCGAGTAGTGTAAATTGAAGTGATCCGCTATTGCTTTCATCGTGTACCCCCTCTTTTATAGGCAGCCAAAGTAGATTTGTTACGACCTTTATACATTGTTTCGTATTCCGTTAAAGCCCTTGCTTTTGCCCTTCTTTGACTTGATGGAACTTCCGATAGATCCTATCTTTATCTATCTTTGCTTCCATTTCTTCAACAAAGTTCTCATCACCCAAAAAAATCTGCTTTTTTAATAGTGACCAGGGTGATATCTGGCCTTTTCCTTCAGCGACAAACACCTTATATTTTTCTACTGCAGATGAACGGCGCTTTCCGAAACAAGATAATA
>JBNMQI010000171.1:0-3297 GCA_051277905.1 Gammaproteobacteria bacterium
ACAATACAACTATTACCGAGATAACGGACGCCATTCTCAACACCAGCATGGTTTGCGTACAAAACCCAAACACCATTTTCAAATGCTCGGGTTGGGATCAGCTTATCTGCTACTACGCTCCATTGATTGCCTAAAGCGGTCGGCACGATAATAACTTGCGCGCCCGCCTCGGCGGCTGCGCGAACCGCTTCAGGGTACTCAGCGTCATAACATATCAACATCGCACATTTAAATGACCCCAATTTGAAGGTCGACAATTGATCTCCATGGGTAAAATAATCCGATTCGAATCCTGGTGCCAATAACATTTTTCGATGATTCGAAACGATGCACCCATTTTTATCAATACAAATAACCGAATTAAACAATCGGTCACTTTGCTGCTCAGGATAACCGTAGACAATCGCTGTACCCTGTTTCTTTGCCAGATTAGCCATTCGATTCGAAAAGGCTCCATCCTGAACCTCTGCGAATTGGCGCAAGTCATCCCCTACGGCATAGCCAGACAAAAATAGTTCTGGGCAAACCACTAGGTCAAGCTGCTTGCCAGAAATGGCCTGCTCGAGTTGAGAGAACCGTTCGAGAGGGCTTAACCCTCCACCTTCACATTGAAATATGCCTGCCAGCATTAACGGTTAATCATTAGTATGTCACGCGAGTAGTGGGTTAAATAGTCCGCTCCATTATCAGTGACGACAATCGAATCTCCGATTCTTCCACCCAATTCACCATCAACTGATATCCCACCATCCACTGCGAAGGTCATGCCTGCTTGTAACACGGTCTTATCACCTGTCTTTAGTTCTGGCGATTCCAAATAGGCCATACCAATTGAACGGCCGGTGCGGTATCCGGTCTCATATCCTCGTGACTGATAGACTTCATTGGCGGCCTGTGCCACTGACTCAGCTGTAACGCCTGGGCGAATTGCAGCAATTGCCTCTTGCTGAGCATCGATTGCAGCCTGTTGCACTTTCATCGCTTCGTCCGATATTTCTTTAATAAAAAACATCCTGTCGAAGCCTAATTTGTATTGTTTAAATTGAGCCATATTGCAAAAACAAAAATAAACTGGATCGCCCTTTTCCAACTTTTTAACACTAGCGCGTCGATGCACCATCGACGTATCGCGGCCCGATTGCATAATTTGCAAATTGTGGATCATTGGCGATATAAACGATTCCCAACCTCGATCAGTCAGAAAACCAGCGGCTTTTCTAGTGCCTGCATCAATCACCGCTAACGCAGCCTCGTATTCCTGCGCGCCCTCAGCCAGAGCCCCTTCTGCGGCCTGCATCATTGCGCCTGCAATTTGTCCAGTCTGGCGCATCACTTCGATTTCCTCTGGTGATTTAATCATGCGCATACTGCCCATAATGGCACCAACATCGTTGAGTTTAGTGCCAGGCATTTGGTCATCAAACCAGTTCTTCACCAACGCGGGTAAAGCGGCTGATTCGACTCCGATGTTGCCAGGCTTATCGCCGATTGCACGTAACAGGACTTTCTCCCACCGATTGGGCCCCATATCTTCCCAGGTCATAACATTCTCAACCCAGGTCATGTTTCCAACCATCTCGCTCTCCATTAGGGGCGTAATGACGCAGGGGGTTTGACCTGAGCGTAATATTAAAAATGTAGGCCGACCAAATTCGACTGAGAGATATCCCCAAAATCCGGCTAGGTAAGCAATTGTGTTTTCATCCGTAATAATAACGGTGTCAATTCCTGCATCCGTTAAACGGCTTTGAAATTCGACAGTACGTTCACGCGCTTGCTCTAACATCCTATTAGCCCTTAGTTAGTTATGGTGTGTACACCTATAGTAAAATGTACAATATTAAAGCCTATTTTTCAATTAATTTTGAACAGGTGTATACTTCATTCGATTGTTGAGCCTATATTTTCAGAAATTCAGATACCTAACTCATTAAAAACCATATGTACCCAAACAGTGAACGAGTACCAGCCGATAGTATCTTCGAAAAAATCCGCAACCGGATCTGCCTTCTCGACTACCCGCCAGGCACTATTCTTAGGGAGGCAGAACTTGCGGCCGAGTTTGGCGTTAGTAGAACACCCATAAGATCGGTAATACAGCAGTTAACACACTGTGGCTTGGTTGAATCGAAGGATGGTGTTGGCACACTGGTGACTGAACTCAACTTTTCTGAAATTCGCGACATTTACTGTATGCGGATCAAGATCGCTGAGTGCATCGGGCAAATGAATCCCTGCAAAATTACAGCAGAAATAAAAGTTACCGCCCATGAACTTCAGCAAAGAGCTAGCCTGCTAACAAAAAAATTCAATATTGTTGATTATTGGCTCATTAATCACGACCAGCATAATTTGATTGCAGGCATCATTGGTAATTCAGCACTCAGGCAAATGTGGAATCACTTTTACTTTCTGGTTGTCCGGATATGGTATGAGTTTGCAAGAACTGATCCGCAAAACGTTGCGGAAACGCTGGTAAGCGAAATATCAGAAGTTGCACGTGCGCTAGATCAAGACAGTGCCATAGCCCTTGGCTTGGTTCAAAGTAACTATATTTCCTATGGTTTGGCCAAACTAGAGAAACGACATTTAGAGTCAAAGTCTAAATAACAGCTATTTAAGCCAAGTCTAATGAAAAGTCCTAGCACCGCCTTTTGATTAACAAAGCGTTTAACTGAGAGGGGATAACGGGACTTGAAATTTCGGCCCCGATATCTGATGTAATTTCCTACAAAATAACCCTAATGGTTAGAGCGTAATAATTTGGTCCGGCATGTTGCCTGATAAAGCAGAATACAATTTTGGAAAGCAACCAATGACCGCGCCCTCGACTAAACCGTTTTCAATTTCACGCTCTTCACAGCACTGGTCACAACCCATCAGTAACATGCCTTTTGAATTAGCCAAAGCAGCGAGTCTTTCTCCAATCGGATTACCCTTTTGCAAAACGTAATTATTGTCTTCAAAGAAAAACATACCGACAACCTCTACGCCATGAGTGCCGTCTTCGAGCTGGGGCAAAATCATCTTTGCAAGTTTGAATGAAACTGAGTGACCCTGAGTTGAAAAAATATAAGCGACTTTCATGAATATTCCAATTTTAAATTTATTAAATTAGCGGCGATCAAATTTAATTTAATCACACAAAAAATAGTCTAACACGTAGGTTCAATTAACGCATGAAACCCAACAGATCTCCATAGCACATTAAAATAATGGCTTTATCGAAATGATTAATGTCTTTTGATCGACCTTATTAACCACTAGGCTCTTAACACGGGCAACGGCTGGTATATA
>JBNMQI010000172.1:0-3289 GCA_051277905.1 Gammaproteobacteria bacterium
AGATGCTCCCAGAAGAAGCAGTGGCTGCATTTGCCGAACAGGCGTTGGCACTCAAACAGGGGGGCGCTGATCTATTGTGGATCGAGACAATGTCATCACAGGAAGAAGTCGAACTGGCGGTTAAAGGCGCGTCACAGGCAGATTTACCTATCGTTTTCACCATGAGTTTCGACACTAATGGTCGAACCATGATGGGCGTTGGCGCAGCTGATATGATGAAATTGCATCACAACATTAAGCCTCATGTCCACGCCTGTGGCACAAACTGTGGTGTCGGCGCTTCCGAAGTGGTGGCCGCTGTTTTAAACATGAAAGCAACTGCTATTGAAGGTACTGACCCAGTGATTATAGCAAAGGCCAACTGCGGCATCCCTGAGTTCATCAATGGAAAAATAGTCTACAACGGCACGCCCGAAATAATGGCGAGCTACGCCATCATGGCACGTAATGCCGGTGCCAGAATTATCGGCGGCTGTTGTGGCACATCTCCTGAACATGTCGCGGCTATGCGCCAGGCTCTGGACAACAATCCTATCTCAAAACCGCCCACGTTTGATGACGTTTTAAATGTTCTCGGTGATGTTACTGAGGGAGCTAAAGCGCAGTCACGTGGCGAGCATAAGGTTAAGGTTAGGCCGGCCAGCGGGAAACGTCGGCGTAAATAGTTTGACGGCACTTATCGGAATAAAGCGCTTGACCTTAATAGTCTCAGACTTCCTATATCGCAAATAAAAGCGGATATTAAGCCCGTGCTGCTATCTCTAATTTAATGCAAAAAAGGGTTCAAAGACGCCAGTTATTGAGAAAACACTTTTTAGTATCGACAATAAAATGGTTGTAAAAATCGGCACTCCGCAATTGATCGATAAGTTTAAACTTAAAAATATAGCTAGATTTCATATCCGGACAAATCAATTAGTTAAGCGCGTCTTTTGGCTCTTATAGAAAAAAGCGTAAGGCTTTTTTATAAATATTATTTATACTTTAAATAATTTTGAAACATTGGCTACATCTAATGCCTTTTTCACAATCCCCGAAGCATGCGATATAGTAATGTCAGAGGTGCTACCACCTGCGTGGTCACGTAGTAGCAATAGCATACCAAGGGCAGAGCTACCAATGCCGTCTGTTTTTGAAAAATCGACAACGTATTTTGCACCAGGCCCGTTAGTATCTAAGTAGGCCATTCTAAAATCATCATGGAGCTGAAAATCGAATACACCTGAGACTGAAATGGTTACGTTCTCCGTGCCATTAGAAATTTTGGTTTCAACTGTCATCATAAGCCTCAGTAAAAATCTTATACCTTTAACCTACCTATAGACCAGATTGATTATACTGACGGAAATTGAACATAATTAATGAGTAAAAGTTGAATAATACGTCTACCTCAACAATGAGACTGACCGGTTAGAAAACGGCACGCAACAATTTAAAAAGGCTGATTCAACAGTTTGGAAAAACACTGAAGATGAACATAAAATATTTTATCTACCTTATAACTTTTAAAAAAATTGAATTACAGTCGAAGACAATCATTAGTTGCTGACCATAAAGCATCGAATTCAAACAGTAAGACCAAAGTGTCGAATGCTTATTACTAGCCAACTTTCTAATCCCGACAGAGTCCTAGAGCCTGTCGCCTAGTTGAGAAGACAAGCTTAATAATCAGGCTAGTCGAGAGCAAAGTCACTTAACCAACTGGATCCAATCTAAACTCACTCAAATCTAAAGCTTTCTGCTATTATTGTTTTGTCCTTTGTATTTTTAAGGTTTAACTTATGATAGAACGCAAAAAATCAGACCTTCACGTGTTCGATACAAGTTCTTGTCTGAAACCTCGCCAGAAAATTTCAATATTTCAGTTTCTTCAGATTTTATTACTTTCCCTTTTGATTAGTAGTCCAGCTGTTGCTGAGCAAGATTTGAGTGATCCTTTGCAAGTGATACAAGCCATTGAAAATTTAAACTGGATTACCGAAGAATACCCGCCATTTAACTATCGAGACCCTAATACAGGGAAAATAACAGGAGCTTCGGTCGAAGTGTTAATGCAGATATTTGCCAAATTAGGGATTAAAAGCGACAGCATAAACCTTAAACTGTATCCCTGGGCGAGGGGCTACCACAAGGTTTTGAATGAGACTGGAACAGCATTGTTTTCAACCACTTACACGCTAGAAAGGCTGCAAGGTATGAAGTTTCTGGGCCCAATTGCACCGAATGTTATTGCGGTTACTGCGCTTAAATCCAGGCAGTTAAAAATCGAGTCCGTAGAGGATTTGAATCAGTTACAAATTAGTGTGGTAAGGGATGATATTGGTCAGCAGCTCTTGGTTGGACAAGGTGTCAAGCCAGAGGCAATTGACAGTCTTAATTCCGGTTTGAGTATGGTGAAAAAATTGGCTTCTGGCCGGGTTGATGCAGTCGCATATACGTTCGTCACAACATTAAATCTGTTTGAGCAGGCAAAAATTAATCCAGATGACTTCGAAATAATCTATGTATTGAAACGCTCTAGCATGGGTTACGCCTTCCACAACGATACTGATGCACGCATCCTGGAGCCTATGCGTAAAGCGTTGGATGAATTAGTCATTGATGGCACACTAGCGAAAATATTGTCCAAATACAACCTCAAGTCACCCAATGATTAAACTGAAAAAAACGATTGGCCTACGATTATTGCGCTATGTGTTTGGTTGTTATCTGGTTGTTGCTATGACGGTTACTGGTATACAACTGGTCTTTGAGTATCGTCATGTTAAATCCAATTTGTTTAACCAATTATATGGCTTAGAAAATACCTTTAAGAATAGCATTGTAAATTCTCTATGGTCATTTGACACACCCCAACTTGAGGCCACGTTGTTTGGAATGCAGAAAATAGACATGGTATCGGGCATAAAGATAGTAAATCAACAGCAAGAAATTATCGCATCCATCGGCGGTATACTAACAAAGGATAGTCAGATCGTTTCAACTAAGCATCTGGAACATGCCGGTATGTTAGAAGCGACACTGGTTCAGCCTAACAATTCACAAAAGCAAACACTGTTTGAGTACCGGTTCCCAATCGAATATCAGGAGGACAAGGGCGCCCCAATCGATTTACTCGGTTATGGCTATATATATGCTAGCGAAAACACCATAATTGACCGAGTTAAATATAGTTTCATACTAATCATAATCAATTCAGTGGTAAAAACGGTGGCTTTGTGGCTTTTCTTCCTGTTTTTTGCCAATCGAGTAGTCGCCCGACCACTGAATGCGTTGGCAAACGCGGCTA
>JBNMQI010000173.1:0-3289 GCA_051277905.1 Gammaproteobacteria bacterium
CCAACCTTCACCAATCAGCTCCAGTACATGAGCTATAGAACGATTGAGTGGATCATATTTTTTATCTAACGATAGCATTGAATTTTATATCAGACTGCGCTTTAAGTTAATTTGGGCGGTGCAATTTCTAGTCCCCAAGAGGCGTCAATAGAGCTATAAAATTTATTTTAGCATCAAACATGACATCGAACATAAGTCTCATTTTAAAAAAATCATCCCATTTCGATAAAATGGGCAAACCAGAACTGCACCCGAAGTAACACTGTATCAGACTATTTAACTTCAAGTTTACCGTTGCTTGAAGCGTCAAATTGCGGCGGTTCATATTCAATTTTATAGTACTCACCAGCCTCTAAAACATAAATATGCCCGGTTGTTTGTAAATCATGCCCACTATCCAAAGTGACCACTGCCACAGACATTTGGTTTCGTAAAACCAAGTGATTTAAATTACCCCCTTGCCAAAATAAACTGGATCAACAATCACAATAAAACCCTCGGTAGGTATTGGGACTGGTATCATAATAACACTTTAGACTTTGTTCGGAGAGTAACACCAAATCGCTTTTATCCACTGGAGTATAAGCCGCCAAGTGTCCATTAGTTCGCCTGCAATTGTCCCAGTGGCAATTGATGATATTACGGCAATGGCCATTAATTCGATACCGAATTTGCCCACACAAACAGCTACCCGTCAGTTTGTTTTGAACAGTTTTTGGGTTTAACACCCTGCTACTCTCTCCTGCCATTAAACGTTATTTAGCAATGGGCAGTATGTCTTGAAATGAATGGATTGCTGGATACCCTTGCACATTCATAGCGGGTGCCATCGAATCTGGCTTATGAACGGCTAAAACCTTAGAAATACCAAAATCTGACGCTGATTTCAAGGCCTTCAAATTATCATCAATGAGCAACGTTTTATCGTTATCAAATGGGTGACGCTTGTTTACTTCATGCCAGCAATTGGGATCTTCTTTTGGCAAAGAAAACTCATGCACTGTAATTAAACGGTCAAAACGTTCCGAAATACCTGTTTTTGCCATTTTCAAATTCAAGCTATCCTGATGCGCATTGGTGACCATCACGACAGCTTTACCTGAATCACGCAAAGCCTCAAGGAAGTCAACACAATAAGGTCGAAGCGCAATTTTATGGCTAACTTCATGCTTGAGTTCAACAATATTCAGATCCAGTAGTTGGCTCCAGTAATCGGTTGAGTACCAATTTAAGGTACCTTGTATTGAGCGAGTTTGCGCCTGTATTTGATGACGGGCCAGGTGTGGGTCGATTGATTTTATTTCAGCATAACGAGCAGGTAGATGCTCTTGCCAAAAGAAATTATCAAAATGTAAATCGAGTAACGTGCCGTCCATATCTAACAGCACAGTTTCAATCTGACTCCAGTTAAGCATTTACAGATTCCTATGAATTAATGACTGATGGGCAGCAACTTGGATCAGTACAGATTTAAAGGCCATCGTTTGGAATGTCTGAAATTACAGGTCACGAAAATCTGAATGTCAATATTTAGAGCCATAATAGTATCTAAACCTGTCAGCGCTTGAATAATGTCACCTGCTTTACCCGCCGCTTTTACCAAACAAAGTAACCAGTTGCCGTTAACAATATAATGGCAACAAACAAGGAAAGCATTTTATACGAACTAAACTCTTTGTATATTGCTTTAACGACTGCTTTCGTTACTTGATTGAGCTTAACTGTTTTTGGTTCCTTTTCGACCACAGCTTCATGTACCAATTTTTCTTTTATATCAATTACGATTAATGTGGTGTTGTCTTGGTTTATCTTGTTTGCATCTTCAACCGCTTTAAGCAGGGCACAAACACATTCACTGGCGGTTGCCGACCACGACGAATATTGAATAATAGCACCTGTGCCTAGAACATCGAGACCGTCACTAGCGACAATAACGCGATCGCCAGGACGAACCTTAATCGGCATCTCAGAGATATCGATGTTGCTAATTTTCTCACCAGTTATCGCACTCATCAGCATATTTCTTGACATGCCCACCTGCTCTTCTAACTCAATGCCCTGCTCTTTCATCATATCTAGATAAGCGCCGTAGCTATGATTGGCATTAGGCTTGATCAACTCATGTTCGCGAATCAAATACAAATGACTATCACCAACACTAATCCAGTATAAGTCATCGTCTTCCAGGTACGCGGTCACCATAGTGCAGCCCATACCTCGCAAGGCGGGTTTTTCTTTTACTGAAGCTCGTATTTTTTCATTTGAAAGGTTTAAAGCCTCGGTGAGTGCCGCCTCAACTTCTATGGGAGGAAAGCTGGACTGGAAGGATTTATTAAATATTGTTACCGCTATACTGCTGGCAACATTGCCCGCAGTATGACCACCCATACCGTCAGCCAAAATGGCTAGTGCACATGTTTTATCATTGTCAGCTTGTTCAAGCTCTGTAACCATATAGGTATCTTCTTGATAGTCTCTAGCACCATCAATTTGATCACTGGCAATTTCGAATTCAACACTCATTATTTCGTTTGCTTCCCAAACGTTTTGCTAAGTCTCTAGTAGTCTGTCGGACTTAGGTAATCGTAGCGAGGGAAAGTTATTTTGAGTTAAACTTTTTGATCGAATGAGGCGAATAGTTGTTCTATTCAACGAATTGGATCGAGAAATTTGGCCGAAATGGCTTTTCCACAGCAGATTAATCCTAAATCCGACAGGCTCCTAGCAGTTTGCTTACTATGCATTCTAGCTTATCGGTGATAAGCCAAGAAAAATACCGCTTGTTATTGAAAATGAGAGCTGTGTTTTACATTCATCCCTCAAAACATTCCGTTTATCGGAACAGCGCAGCTTTTAATACAGACATATCGCCACACTAACCGAATCAAGTCGCTTTGAATAATAGTCAGGAGTGGATTAGATTTGATCCTAGTATCTGACCGAATTGTCACTGTTACCGATATTAATACCATGCCGGCTTGCTTAGATTCACAATATCAAGCATCACAAAACACGCCTGGAACTCTGTGTTATATTATAGGTCTATCGCATCCAAGTCTTAACTGGGCAAAGCATATGAAAGATACCTGGCCTTTATTAAAAAGTACTGATTTCCCCCCTGTTTCACGACGTGCTATAGAAGTGTTACAAGTGAATTTGGGGTATCTCTGTAATCAATCTTGCTTACATTGCCACGTGGCAGCAGGCCCCAATCGTAAAGAGTTAATGACAGAAGACAGTATTGACGATTTGCTTCACATACTTAAACAGCCTTCAGTTCATACCCTTG
>JBNMQI010000174.1:0-3148 GCA_051277905.1 Gammaproteobacteria bacterium
GCAAAAATTGGCCGTGCTTGAAAAAACCGAAACCTGTATTGCCTTTGCATCCGGAATGGCCGCGTCGGCAGCGGTCATGCTCAACTATTTGAGTTCTGGCGATCACTTAATCATTAGTAATACGAATTATCCCGGCACGGCTGAATTTGCACGCGACACACTGACTCGTCTTGGCATTTCTGTCACACCTGTCGATACTTCGGACATCAGCAATATTGAGCAGGCAGTTCAGGATAATACTCGAATGATCTGGCTCGAATGCCCGTCCAATCCGCTATTACGCTTGTGTGATATTAAAGCCATATCGAGCATTGCTCGACCAGAAAATGCCTTATTGGTGGTTGATTCGACGTTCGCAACGCCAATCGCAACCAGACCTATCCAGCTTGGCGCTGATCTAGTGGTGCACTCGCTAACGAAATATATTGGTGGCCATGGTGATGCCATGGGTGGTGCTGTGTGTGGTAGCCAAACACGGGTCGGCTCTTTACGTGGTGAAGCTTTGGTGCATTACGGCGGCGTCATTAGTCCTTTTAATGCCTGGCTTATTATGCGTGGCATGGCAACCTTGCCGCTTCGAATGCGTTGTCATCAGGAGAATGCACTCGCCGTTGCCCAATTTCTTGAATCACATGAAAATGTTGAAAAGGTCATTTACCCTGGCCTGCCATCTCACCCTCAGCACTCGCTAGCAAAACAACAAATGAACAATTTCTCTGGCATGATTTCTTTTCGCTGCGCCAACCCGACGCAACTGGCGCAAAAAATGATGAAAAAGTTAAACATCATTCACTATGCGGTATCGTTAGGGCACCACCGGAGTTTGATTTACCTAATGAAAACCAGTGATCTGGTCGGTTCTTCTTATCGATTAGGAGGTGCCGAGCTTGAAAAGTATCATGATACAGCGGGTGAAGGCCTGTTCCGATTGTCCGTTGGTTTGGAAGATACTGTCGATTTAATCAACGACCTCGAACAAGTGCTTTAACCTCCTAGCTTAATATTAATCACTAAGGACAACCGAAATGACGCCAAACACGCTGCGCATTGCTCAGATAACCGATATTCATCTCACCGAACATGACGGTGATGCGCTTCAAGGTGTTGATACGGGGGAGTCGTTACGCCAAGTACTGACCGCCATTGGTGCTCTGTCGCCACGGCCATCCTTAATTATTGCGAGTGGTGATTTGGTACAAACAGCCAATTCAAACTCTTACAACCGCTTGAAGTCAATTTTTTGCGACATCAATATTCCAGTTTACGTACTGCCCGGCAATCATGATGACACCAAAATGATGCAGCAACATCTAGCAGGCAATAGCGTAAAATATCAATCAAGGCTAGATCTTAACCACTGGTCGATTTTATTTGTAGACTCAACAATCAAAGATGAACATCACGGCATCGTTTCTGAAACGGAACAAACTCTGCTTGAGAGAAATATAGGGCCAGCATTTAACTCATTGGTATTGGTAGCCTTGCATCACCCCACTATAAACAGCTGCCCTTCTTTTGGTTGCCGTCTGGACAACAAAGATAAATTCATAAGCTACTTAAAACGGCAACCATCGGTAAAGGCAGTTATTGCTGGACATACCCATTTAGCGTCGGAGGATATCGACGCTGACCTAGCTCAGTACACAACACCATCAACTTTCGCACAGATCACTCACAGTGAGTCGGCAGATCCAACTGGCACCGAAGGCTTTTGGATATCTCACACCATGGATAGCTCTGTCCATGGTTATAGAATTCTAGATTTATCTGAAGACGGACAGATTGACAGCTTTGTAGGGTGGGTAGTCGACAGCGAAAATTAGAATATTTTCGCCCCCCTCTAGATTTAAACTGCTGGCCCTTATAAGCAAGTAGTCCATGAATTTTCAAACATGTCCACTTTGTCCAGCTAGTAAAATCCAGCTGCGTAGGCCGGAAAAGCGAAGCGCGTTCCGGCAAGTTTATAGCAACAAAGCATTGCGCTGGAACTTTAGACCTAGAGACAGTAGCTTTTACTAGTAAACCAATCTTATGTAAGAGGCTAAAGGCTCACCTCCACATCAACACAATATTTAGCCAGAATGGCAAGTTACTGAACTTTCTTTCTAGTCAGCTTATTCAAATAAATCGGTTTAAAAGCAGTGTGGTGAATCGTTTCATTAAGGGGTAAAAAGAAAAAACTGAGAACAATACTGTGAATCAACAGTGCGACCATAAGCAGCCAGAACGATTAAAAATAATAAACCGCTGCGCCTGAATAGCTAGATCAACCCTTTTTGATTAGTGCGTTGTGATAGCTGTTTGTTGGTTTTTTTGAGACTTGGCTTCAGTTAATAGCCCAACTAGCTCTGACATGGTTTTACTTCTCAAATCAAGTTCGACTAAGCAGCCGAACGATAGTAACCATCAGTATCCAGTATATAAACGTCAAGTAACCCGTGATCTGGTTCACAAATTAAAGCATTGAAGTTGATATTCGCTGCCAAAATGTGTGGCCTACCGAGTTTTTTTGCGGCTTTAAAGTAGTCTAATATTAATTAATAGTTAACTTGCAGTTGCGATATAACAATGACAGACGATACTACGCTTATCAATCCCAGTATACCAAAATACAGGGCCCCAGTCCTCGAAGAGGGCCCCCTGTCTAATAACGTCACTCAGGTAGTTACAAGCGCTCTCTTTAGCGGCAAAGCTAAAAACTCTCCCATTCAAAAAATCAGAGTAAGTCTGGTTCGGGACTATATCGCTAAGCCAAAGCCAAATTCAATTTTTCAAAAAATCATTGGTATTTTTAAAAGCTGAAAGGCTAAGGCGCAATTGAGATGATAGCCCTGGCACTACCAATCCTATTCTCGAAACCGCTCTATACTATTTAATGTCGAGCGCAGCGTTCGTGTTGCAATAAAAACCTCAACCAGAAAGCACGAGAAAGAAGCGCTCAACAATGTCATGCAAAGTATGAATAGGCTTGCGACCGCCAGTGCTACGTTATAGGTCGACAACCCCCCAACAAATAACGTAATAATCACTAAACAAACCATCAACGCACTCACGGTTGCGAGATTGATGGCCAGATTAATAAAACGACTGCGTTTTACCAAGTTCGCCATTTCCTTTTCTATCACTGTTTTATGTTTAGGTTGCGTTT